>NZ_JBAKHU010000019.1:0-104957 GCF_036906895.1 Micromonospora sp. CPCC 206060 | reverse complement strand
TCAACTTTTACCGATCACCACCACGCCGGACATCCATCACAACCGGGCACCTTCAGCCCATACGAAACACGGCCTAACCCGCCCCGAGGCAGCCACCTGTCGGACCCCGTCGCCCGGCGACGGCGCAGTCTGGTGCCGGCTGGTCGCCCTCGGGCCGGCCGGTACGGTCCTGACCGCCGTGGTGGGCCTGGCCGTGCTGCTCGGCTCGGCCCAGTTCGTCGCCGCCCTGGCGCCCACGCTGACCCGCCTGCTGGCCGGTGCGAACTGGCCGGCCAGCGGCGGGTGGGCCGGGCTCACCCGGGTGCGGGTCCGCCGGCAGACCCGAATCCGGCAACGGCTCGCCACCGTCGCACCGGGATCCACCGCAGCGGCACCGTGGGCCGAGGCCCGGATCCGGACCCGTCTGCGCCGCTACCCGGGCGGTACGCCGCCCGCCCCGACCCGGCTCGGCAACGTCTTCGCCGCGATGGGACAACGCGTCGCCGACCGGCACGGTCTGCGGGTCACCGCCTGTTGGGCATCGTTCGTCACCGTGCTGCCGGAACCGGACCGGTTGCGGCTCACCGAGCAGTCGACCGCCGTACTCGGCCGGGCGCAGGGGTGCTGCTGGGCGCTGCTGGCCACCGGCTGGGCGGCGCTGCTGCCCGGCCGGATCCCGATGGCACTCTGGCTGGTCGCGGTACTGGTCGTGGTGGCCCTGAGCTACCTCGCGCTCTGCCACTCCGCCGAGGCGTACGCCGACCTGATCGAAGGACTCCTGGCGGTACACCGGCTGGCGCTGTACCAGGCGGTGGGGCTGCCCGCGCCCACGTCAACCGGGGACGAGCCGGCATGTGGCGCGCTGCTGTCGGACTACCTCGCCGACGGGGGTACGGCCACCGTGGGCCTGACCTGGCCGCAGAGTTGACCGGGAGCAGAAGTTTGACCGGGAGCGGGAGTTGACCGGGCCGGACGGGCCGCCGGAGGAGCGGGCCTGGCTGCTGATCGAACGGTACGAGTCCGGGGAGGGGCAGCTCGCCGACCTCGACGAAGCGGTGGAGATTCTGACCGGACTGTGCCGCGACCTCGCCGACGACGTCCCGCCCCTGCTGCACCTCCTGCTCGGGATAGTGGAGCTGTACCGGTTCGACGAGACCGGCGCGTCGGTACACCTGCTCCCGGCTGCCGCCCACCTGGACCGGGCGGTGGCCACCGGTACCGGCGAGGAGTGGCACGCCGACGCGCAGGGCTGGCTGGGTCTGGCGTACGCGCGGCGGTGGGCGGCCGACGACGACCGGACCGCCCTGGACCGCGCGGTGGACCTGTTGGCCGGACAGCCCGCGGTCGTCCCGGACGCGATGCTGGGGCTGCTGCTCTTCGACCGGTACGAGGCGGGCCACGACCCGGCGGACCTGGACCGGTCGATCGGGGAACTCCAGCGGGTCCAGGCCGGTGGACCGGAGGCGGACGCCCGCTACGTCCGGCAGGCGCTCGGCATGGCCCGGGCCTACCGGTGGGAATCGCAGCGGCAGCGCGACGATCTGGACGCGGCGGCGGAACTGCTGGTCGACGCCGAGGAGGGCCGCCCCGAACTGGCGCTGCTGCACGGCCGGATCCTGCACGAGCGGGCGGTACTGGACCGGGACGTGGCAGCCCTGGAGGTCGCCGTACGCCGGCTCGGCGGGGCGGCGGACCTGCTGCCCGAGGCGGACCGACCGGTGGCGGTGCTGGAGGCGGCCGTCGCCCGGTGGAACGGGTTCCGGCTCACCGGCGACACCGGGTACCTGTCAACGCTGACCGACGACCTCGATGTGGTACTCGCCCGGCCCGGCCTGGACCCGGAGGTCGCCCAGATGCTGCGACTGCTCCAGGGACTGGCCTGGAGTCTCTCCGGCGCCCCGGAACGGGGCGCCCGCACGGAGCGGGAGGGCACCCGGCACCGCGAGATGTGGCAGACCGCGATGGAGGTAATGCGCAGTATGCAGGACGGGACCGCGTTCGCCGACGGCCCGTCCCTGCCCGACCCGCCGGCTCGGTACCGGTCGCTGTGGGATCCGGAACTGATGGCCGAGCAACGCCGGTCGGCCGGGGAACGCCTACAGGAGATGGCCCCGGACGACCAGAACCGACCGAGGGCGGTCACCATCACCGCCCTGCTCGACATCCTGCAGCGGATGCTTCGCACGGGGGTACCCACCGACTCGACCGGCACGGCCATCGACGCGCTCCGGGAGGCCCAGGCGTCGACCGCCGACCCGGAGACCGCCCGGCTCATCGGGGCGGTACTCGCGGCGGTCTCCCTCGAACGCGGGGCCCGCGAGGGTGACGTGACCGCCACCGAGCAGGCGACCGAGGGTCTCACCGCGCTGCTCGACACGCTGGCCCCGACCGATCCGATGTACCGGGCGGTCCGCAAGAGCCTCTCCGGGGCCCTGTTCAACCGGTTCAAGACCCGGGGCGACCTGCACGACCTGGCCCGGGCCCGGGATCTGCTCCGGGAGATGGTGGCCGACCCCGGGGACGATCCCGAGATCGAGGCCCTGCTGATGCGGGCGAGCCTGATCGAGGTGGAGGAGGCCTGGGGCGTACGCACCGGCGACCCGGAGGCGACCCGGACCGCCGTCCGGGAGCTGGAGCGGCTGCTGCCCCTGGTACCGGCCGAGCATCCGGGCCGGCTGGAGAGCGAGGCCAACCTGGCGCTGTTCCGGTCGAAGCTGGAGATGACCGGGCAGCCCGTCCGGACCGGTCCGCCGACTCCCCCGACCGGCCCGTCCGATCCGCCGGCTCCCCCGCCCGGCGGGCCGGCTACGCCGGCCGGTGCGGGGGTGGAGCGGCTGCTCGCCGAAGCGGCGCTGCCCGGACTGACCGACGACGAGCGGGCCCAGCGGCTCGCCAACGCGGCGCTGGCGCTCGCGGTCGGGCCGTCCGACGATCCGGGCGTGCTGCGGGCCGCCGCCGCGATCGCCCGGCAGGCGGTACAGCTCGGCGACGAGCGCAGTCTGACCTTCCCGCGCCTCGCCGTCGCGCTCGGCACCGCCCTGCACGGGCTGTACGAGGTCGACCCCGATCCGGCCCACCTCGTCGAGGCGACCAGCGCCCTGGACCGGGGCCGGCGGGCGGCGCGGGACGTCAGCCACCCGGACTGGAGTGTCGTGCACCTCACCCGGGGGTTGGTGGCACGGCTCGGCCGCAGCCCCGCCCAGCGGGGTGCGGCCCGGGAGATGGGCCTGCTGGCCCTGCGCGGCAACCGGTGGCGGGTCCTGCTCCAGTCCGGTACGGAGTACGCGACCCTGGTGGCGAACGAGGCCGTCGAGGAGGCGGTCACGGTGGCCGGCTGGTGCCTCAACGACGGTGATCCGGTCGGGGCGGTCGCCGCGCTCGACTCGGCGCGCGGTGCCGTCCTGCATTCCGCGACGGTGACCGCCGACATCCCGGCCCAGCTCACCGCCGAGGGCGCGGACGAACTGGCGGCCCGGTGGCGCAGGGCCGACACCGCGTCACCGGAGCTGCGGCACGAGGTGATGAAGGCGCTGACCGGTGCGGACCGGATGCTCGACCCGCCCGGCGTCGGCGAGATCCAGGCCGCCCTGCGGACGGTGGGTGCGGACGCGCTGGTCTACCTGACCGCGAGCCGGGCGACCCGGGCCGGTGGCGCGGCGGTGGTCGTACCGGCCCAGGGCACGCCGGACATCATCCGGCTGCACCGGTTGGGTGACCCGTCGGGTGGGGTGCTGGACCGGTACGTCACCGCCCACGACAGCCTTCGGACCGGGCCCGGTACGGCCGGGTACGACCGGTGGCGGCAGGCGTTGGATGACCTGTTGGACTGGGCCGGGGAGGCGGTGCTCCGGCCGCTGCTCGACCGGGGCCGCTTCGGCTCGGACCCGTGGCTGATGCTGGTGCCGATGGGACGGCTCGGACTGGTCCCGTGGCACGCCGCCCGGATCGCCGGGCAGGCGGCGGTGACCCGGGCGACCTGGTCGTACGCCGTCTCGGCGCGGCTGCTGGTGGAGTTGGCCGGCCGACCGCCGGTACCCGCCGACGCGGGGGCCCTCATCGTCGGTGATCCCGAAGGGGTGCTGCCGTTCGCCGGCCGGGAGGCGTGTGCGATTCGGGAGGTCTGCTACCCGCAGGCCCGGTACCTGGGCCAGCCGGCGAGTCGGGCGGACGGCCCGGGCGTACCGGCCGAGGTGCTGGACTGGCTGGTCGGCGGGGAGCGGGGCACCCTGCACCTGGCCTGTCACGGGGTGGCCCGGGAGGGCGGCTCGGACACGTCGTACCTGGTACTGGCCGGTGGGCAGCGACTGACCGCCGAGGAGCTGATCGAGCAGACCGGTCGGGGTGCCCGCCTGGGGTTGGTCTCGCTCGCCGCGTGTACGACGCAGTCCTCCACCCGGGGCTACGATGAGGCGTTCTCGCTGGCCACCGCGTTCCTGGTGGCCGGGGCACGGAGCGCGTTCGGGTCGCTGTGGCGGGTACCCGACCAGGCCACCTCGCTGCTGATGTTCATGACCCACCGGTACCTGCGCCGGTACGGTCTCCGGCCGGTGGAGGCGCTGCGCCGGGCCCAGTTGTGGATGCTCGACCCGGCCCGACGGGCGGTGGCGGAGATGCCACCGGACCTCGTCGGTCTGGCCGACCAGCCGGAGCTGGCGGACCCGGTGGCCTGGTCGGGATTCACGCATGTCGGTGTCTGAGTACGGACGAATCCGGTACCGGATCGTGCGGCACGGCGGGAACGGGTACGGTGATGCACCGACCCGGCATGCCGGTGGGTCCACCGTCCACCGTGGACACGCCCCGGGTACCCCGACCCGACCAGCCGATCCGCATCCCGAACCACCCAGAGGACTGATGAGCGACAATCGTTCGTTGCAGCCCTTGCCCTCCGGCGACCCGGTACAGAGGTCAGCCCGGCTGCCCGCCCGCCCCGGGTCGGACGCACCCGTGCACCAGCCCGGCAACGTGCACTGGTCCGGCTCCGGCACCACCCGGGAGGAGTGCTGGCAGCAGCTCAGCCCAGGCCTACAGGACCGGGTCAACCAGCGCATCGGGCGGATGCTCGACTGGTGGGCCACCGACATCGACGGCCGGGTCAGCGCCGTGGTGCTCGGCACCCAGGCCCTGGTCGCGGTCAACCCGACCGTCAACGGCGCCGGCGAGCCGGCGTACGAGCTGGTCACCGTGCATCTGGACGAGGCATCGTTCCGCTCGGCACCGGTGCGCGGGCCCAGCCCCGCACCGGCGGGGCGGGAGCCCGCCGGCAGCACGAGGCCCGGTGCCCGTCCCGGTTCCGCCCCAGGTTCCCCGGCCGGGCCGGGCGGGCCCCTCCGCCTCGACGAGGGGTTCACCGACGTCCTGGGGATGCTGCCGGCCCGGGCACAGCAGCTCATGCAGGATCCGTTCCTCGCTGCGGCACACCCGCTGCGCAGTGACTTCTTCGCCTACCGGACCGGTAGTGCCAGCAGCCTCAACGGCGCCACCATCCGGCTCTGGTGCTACCTGACCGACACCCGCTCCCTCACCTTCTGCGCCGCCGTGGGGCACGGCTACCGGGAGGGGACCGGAGCGCGGGCGTGGGAGGCGACCTGCTGGCGGGCGACCACCCGTCCGGGTACGAAGGCGACCGGCCGGTGAGCCCGTCCCTGCGGGACCTGGGTGGCCGGGACCCGTACGAGATCCTCGGCATCGGCCCGGAGGCGACGACGGAGGAGATCGTCGCCGCCTACCGGCGCAAGGTGCGCCTGCTGCACCCGGACACGGCCACCGGGGACGCCCGCGCCGCCACCCTGCTGAACCTGGCCCGGGACGTGCTCTGCGACCCGGACACCCGGCGCGCGTACGACCGGCAGGTCGCCGACGGGGTCGACCCGGTCGATGTCGAGCCGCCGACCACGTCGCTCTGGGACGACGACGAGGTCGTGCCGGGCGCCGCCGACTCGCCGCACAGTGACTGGCGGGCCCAGGATCCGCCGGACCCCGAGCCGGTGGTGACCGAGGTCTACCCGGACAGCCCGCCGTATCCGCCGCCGCCCTACCCGCCGTCCCCCTACCCGCCACCACCCTCTCCGCCGCCGCACTGGCCGCCGCCGCTGGCCTCGCGCCCGCAGTCCTCCGGGATGCCGCTCGGGGTACTCGCGTTGATCCTCAGCTTCGTCTGTGGACCGGTCGGGCTGATCATGGGGATCATCGCGTTGACCCGGAACCCTCCTCCGGGCAGCGCCGACCGGATCTGCGCGTTCATCGCGGTCGGCGTGACCGGGCTGCTGCTCTGCTGTTCGATGTCGGCCTACGGCTCCGCGCTGCTGAGCAGCATCGGCAGCCAGGCATGACCGCGAACCGGGGTGACCGCGACCGGCGGCACGGGCCGCCACGGACCGCTGCCGCCGCTTGCCAGCCGACCGACGCGTATCCATACTGACCAATGTTCCTGAGCCGGACATGATCGGGTAGCCGGGCAGCCCCCGATCGGAACCTCCGCCCTGCTTGCCATCTTCCGGAGGAACTGTCCCATGAGAACGAGAATCAGCCTGCTCGGTGCTGCCCTGGCAACCGCCGTGGTGACGGCACTGGCGGGGGTCACGCTCACCGCGCCGGCGTCCGCGGCAACCCTGACCGAGGTGACGAACTTCGGTACCAACCCGAGCAACCTGCGGATGTACCTGTACGTGCCGGACAACGTCGCGCCCCGGCCGGCACTGCTGGTCGCGGTGCACTACTGCACCGGCACCGGCCCGGCCATGTACTCCGGCACCCAGTACGCCGCCCTGGCCGACCGGTACGGCTACATCGTGATCTACCCGTCGGTGACCCGCAGCAGCCAGTGCTTCGACGTCTCCTCCCCGCAGGCGCTGCGCCGCGACGGCGGCAGCGATCCGGTGGGCATCAAGTCGATGGTCGATCACGTCCGGGCGCGGTACGCCGTCGACCCGGCCCGTATCTTCGCCACCGGTATCTCGTCCGGGGCGATGATGACCAACGTGCTGCTCGGCCTCTATCCCGACGTGTTCGCCGCCGGGGCCGCCTTCTCCGGTGTCCCGTTCGGCTGCTTCGCCACCACGAACGGCTCGGAGTGGAACAGCGAGTGCGCCAACGGGCAGGTCATCAGGACCGACCAGCAGTGGGGTGACCTGGTGCGCAACGCCTACCCCGGGTACACCGGCCCTCGACCCCGGATGCAGCTCTGGCACGGTACGAACGACGAGGTGCTGCGCTACCCGAACTTCGGGGAGGAGGTGAAGCAGTGGACCAACCTGCACGGGTTGGGCCAGACCCCGACGTTCACCGACACCCCGCAGTCCGGCTACACCCGCACCCGGTACGGCGGCAGCGGCGGCACCGCGCCGGTCGAGGCGATCAGCATGCAGGGCGTGTCGCACAACCTGCCGGTGGACGCCGCCCAGGCGATCCGCTTCTTCGGCCTGGACACCACCACCCCGCCGACCACCCCGCCGCCGACCAGCACCCCACCGCCGACCAGCCCGCCGCCCACCACGCCGGCCGGCGGCTGCCGGGTCGGGTACGCGGTCAACGCCTGGAACACCAGCCTGACCACCGCCATCACCATCACCAACACCGGCAGCACGGCGATCAATGGCTGGAGCCTGGCGTTCACCCTGCCCGCCGGACAGACCATCACCAGCGGCTGGAACGCGACGTACACCCCGTCCAGCGGCGCGGTGACCGCCCGGAACGTGTCCTACAACGCGGCCATCGCACCGGGCACGTCGGTCGACATCGGTTTCCAGGCCAATCACACCGGCAACACCGGCAAGCCGACCGCGTTCGCCCTCAACGGCGCGGCCTGCTCCGTCTCCTGATCCGGTGACGGGCTGCCGGCCCGGTGACAGGCTGCTGGCCCGGTGACAGGCTGCTGGCCCGGTGACAGGCTGCTGGCCGGGTGACAGGCAGCGGTGGGCGGCGCTCCCAGGCCCACCGCTGCCCCACCATTGGAGTCGGTTGCGGTGGTCGGGCCGGACCCGCCCACCGCAGCCGGCTGTCACCGCCGGTCCAGCCAGGTCCGCAGCGCCCACCGCCAGCGCACGGTCTGCAACACCGTCCACCGGTCGCCGGTCTCGGCCGGTCCCGGCGGCATCCCGGTCAGCTCGTGGAACCGGCGCAGCCGGTACCGCACCGTGTTCGGGTGCACGTGCAGGACCAGGGCGGTCTGGTCCAGGCGCTGCCCGTGGTCGAGCCAGGTCAGGGCGGTCGAGGCCAACTCCCGGTGGAACTCCTCGGCCGGGTCCAGGGCGGCGAGCATGGTGCTGCTGAGCAGGTCCGCCAGTACCGGCTGGGCGGCCAGCACGGTCTCCCCGGCCAGGTCGGTGACCTGGTGCAACCCCCGCAGACGCTGGCCGGCCGCCGCCCGCAGGGCCGCCACACAGAGCCCGTGCATGACCCGCGCCTCGGCCAGCGGCCGGGCCGGGGCGGCCACCACCAGGACCTCCACGTCGAGCAGACCGGCCGGCGGCAGGCAGGGGATGAGCCCGGCCAGCCGGTCCTGCACCATCCCGAAGACACCCCCGTACCCGGAGAGCCGCCGCGCCAGGGCGCGGACCCGCAGCGGGTCACCGGTGTCACAGACCAGGCAGTGGTACCGGCCGTCGGCACGCAACCCGAACCGGACCAGGGGATCCGGTTCCTCACCGGTCGGTTCGCCGAGCAGCAGCCGGCGGAGCAGCCGGGTACCGGCGTCCCGGTGGCTGCGTTCGCCGTCCAGTTCCCGCTCGGCGGCGCGGTACCCGTCGACCACCGCCCGCTCCAGGGCACTGGCGTACCCGTCAATGGTCAGCAGCGCCTCCAGCAGGACGGCGTCCGGGATACCGGCCGCCCGGCCGTGCTGGACGACCAGTTCCACGGCCCGGGCCCGGCCGGCCTGTACGCCGCGCAGCAACCCGGCGACCGAGACGCCCTGCACGGCCCGGTCGGCACCGAGCCGCCGTGCCTCGGTGTGGTCGCGTGCGCCGGGGTCCTCGCGCCGCTCGTAGGCGGCGAAACCAGCGGCGAGCAGGGCCTCGACGTAGCGCCGGGTCTCCGCCGCCGGTAGCCGGGCCACCTCCGGCGAGTGGGTACGGGCGGCGCGGACCAGTTCGTCGACCGCCCCCCGGTCGGCGGCCAGGACGCGCAACAGGGCGGCCAGGGCGGCGGCGCTTCCGGTGACGGCCATCGGTCCTGCTGCCCTTCGTTGTGGGTACGGCACAACGGATCGCCCGGGTTTTGGCGCTCGGCCTCTACCGGGCGGGCGCGGCGGATTGGTCTGCTGTTGGTTACCGAAAGGTAACACCGACCCACGTGAAGAGAAATGTCGATGTGGCATCCGGTCCGTCAGGAGGAGTCCATGGCAGACGCACCGCCCACCAGCCCCGTCCGTCGTCCCCTGTCCCGTCGCCGTGGTCGCCGCGCCGCCCTGGCCGCCCTCACCGCGCTGGCTGTCGGCGCCACCGCTGCTCCGGCCGGGGCGGCGGCCCCGACGGGTACGGAGCAGACCCGCGCCGCCGCCCTCCAGGAGGTGTTGTTCGTCGGCAACAACTGGGCGGGTACGGCGGACATCATCCGCTCCCGGGGCGACTACGCCCGGCTGGGCCGGATCAACGTGGTCCCCGACAAGGAGCAGCGGCTCTGGGAGATCTACCTCAACCCGATCCGGCTGGCGTTCTACCTCGGTATCCAGCAGGGGCCCGGCGAGGGGCACGACCAACTGGTCGACGACATGTACAGCACCCCCGACGGGACCGCCCTGGTGGTGTCCCGGCCCAGCTTCGCCGACGTGGTCTCCATCGACCTGGCCACCGGCGGAATCCGCTGGCGCTTCCCGGTGTCCGGGTTCCGCTCCGACCACATGGCGGTCTCCCCGGACGGTACCCGGGTCGCGGTCTCCGCCTCGACGTCCAACACGGTGCACGTCCTGGACATCAACACCGGCGCGCAGGTCGGCTCGTTCCGGACCGGAGACACCCCGCACGAGAACGTCTTCACCAACGGTGGCCGGTACATCTGGAACATGTCCATCGGGGATGTCGAAACCTCACTCGACGAACCGTGGCTCGACTGGACCAAGGGCGACCGGAAGATCACCATCGCCGACGCGCAGACCTTCCAGCAGGTCCGGGTCGTCGACATGCGGTCCCGGCTGGACAATGCCGGCCGCAGCGACCTCTCCGACGCGGTACGGCCCGCGGTCTTCACCCCCGACGAGTCGAAACTCTACTTCCAGGTCTCGTTCTTCAACGGCTTCGTCGAGTACGACGTCGCCACCGACCGGGTCACCCGGGTCGCCATCCTGCCGAAGGACCCGGACACCAACGAGGACCGCACCACCTGGGTCAACGACTCCCGGCACCACGGCATGTCGATCAGTCCCGACGGCTCGCGGCTCTGCGTGGCCGGCACCATGGACGACTACGCCACCATCGTCGACCGGTCCACCCTGCGCCAGGGTCCGCTCGTCCCGGCGGACAAGCCCTACTGGGCGACGGTCAGTGGCGACGGCCAGGACTGCGTGATCTCCGAGTCCGGCTCGGACCGGGTCACCGCGATCAACTTCGCCACCGGGCAGAAGGTGGCCAGCGTGCCGGTCGGCGACCATCCGCAGCGGGTCCGGATCGGGCACCTGCCCGCCGACTGGGTGCCCCCGACGGCCCGCTGACCACCCGGCAGCCGGCATCGCGTTTCGCAGCGAGCCGGCTGCCCTTTTCCCGTACGGTGGTCGTCAGTCCTCGGCCCGCCAGCGGTAGAACTCCTTGGCCACCGCGTCCTCCGGGCCACGCCAGGTCTCCGGGTTGTACGGGGTGACGAACGGGCGCAGATCCTCCATGATCTTGGCAAAGGCCGGCTTGGCGTGGCTCTCCCGCATGGCGGCGGCGAACGCCTCGTCGGTGCGCTCCAGCAGGTGCAGGTAGACGTCGTCGTTCGAGTACAGCCAGCGCCCGGTGACGCCCAGTTCGCCCGGCAGCGGTCCGGCGTCGGACTCGGCGAACACGCGCGCGACGTCGGGTTCGGCGCCGGGCTTGATACGGGCGACGATGACGGTCAGGTTCTCGCTCGGTGTGTCCGGATCCGGTGCCGGGCTCCCCGGCGGGGTCCAGCGGTAGAACTCGTGGGCGACCGAGTCGGACGGGTTCTTCCAGTTCCTCGGGTACGGCGTCACGTACGGGGCGATGGCCTCGGCGATCTGCTGGAACGCGGGCAGGCCACGGGCCTTGCCCAGGGACACCTTCGGGTCCACGTTGCGCTCGATCACGTGGATGTACAGGTCGTCCAGCGACAGCAGACGCCGCGCGATGACGCCCAGATCCTGCGGGCGGGTCGTCCTGTCGTAGTAACCGAAGACCTCGCCGACCCTCTCCTCGCTACCCGGGACGATGCGGGCGATGATCACGGACCGGTACGTCATGACTGCTCCTTGGGTGACTCTGGTTCCTTGGTGGAATGTCCGTCGGATGAGAACGACGGCCGGAGGCCGACCATCAGGCGTTGCCGCCGGCGGCGTCACCGACGCCGACCACGGCGGGGTCACCGGCAGCCGCGGGGACAGGATCACCGACCGCCCCTGCCGTGGGGTCACCGGCCGCACCTGAGGCGGTGAACTGGACCGGGAGCTCCAGCAGGCCACGGAACGGCGACGCGGCCGGCAGCCGGCGCAGTTCGTCGACCGGTACCCCGAGTCGCAGCTCCGGCAGCCGGCGCAGCAGTGCCCCGAGGCCGATCCGGGCCTCCATCCTGGCCAGCGAGACCCCCAGGCAGTAGTGGACGCCGTACCCGAACCCGAGGTGCGGGCCGCGTTCGCGGCAGAGGTCCAGCCGGTCCGGGTCGGCGAAGTGGGCCGGGTCGTGGTTCGCCGCGTTGATCACCACGCCGACGATCGCGCCACGCGGGATGCGTACCCCCCGGTATTCGACGTCCTCGGTGGCGATCCTCGGGCTGGCCACCGGCAACGGGCCGTCGAACCGGAGGAGTTCCTCGATCGCCGACGGCAGCAGCTCCGGCCTGGCGCGCAGCAGGTCGAGCTGGTCGGGGTGGGTCAGCAGCGCCACCGTCGCGTTGCCGAGGAAGTCCGCAGTGGTCTGATGCCCGGCGAACAGCAGCAGGAACGTGGTGGTGACGAGTTCCCGTTCGGACAGCTTCCCGTCCTGGTCGCAGTCCTCGATCAGCGCACTGACCATGTCGTCGGCCGGGTGTGCGCGCTTGGCCTGCACCAGGTCGGCGAGATAGTGGTGCAGCCGTAGCTGGGCCTCCTGCACGGCCGCCCGGTCCTCCTCGGGACGGCGGTTGGCCGACCCGGATGTTCTGATCACCTGGGTCCAGTCCAGGACCCGCTCGTGGTCGGCCTCCGGTATCCCGAGCAGTTCGGAGATCACCATCATCGGTAGCGGGATCGCGAAGTCGTGCATCAGCTCGGCCCGGCCGTGCGGCGTGATCCGGTCGAGCAGGTCGTCGACGATCTGCGCCACCCGGGGCCGTAGCGCCTCGATCCGGCGTGGCGAGAACGCCTGCGACACGATCCGGCGCAGCCTGGTGTGCTCCGGCGGGTCCGCGTTGAGCATGTTCCGGTTCAACGCCTCGGAGTTGGGTCCGAAGATCCGCAGGTAGTGCTGGCCGGGGCCGTAGAGATCCTTGGACAGCCTCGGGTCGGTCAGCGCCGCCCTGGCGTCGTCGAACCCGGTGATCAGGTAGGAGTCGAACCGTGGCGAGCTGACCGGGCACACCGGTGTCTCCGCCCGCAGTCGGGCGAAGGTGGGATAGGGGTCGGCGGCGAACTCGTCGGTGTAGACCTCCGACGCGCGTACGGCGTGCTCGGTCACTTCGGCCCCCCGGACTCGCTGCGTACGCTGTGCAGTACGTGGTAGGTGTGCCGTTGCGCGGATTCGCGGAGTTCGCGGACCATGCGCAGCAACCGGTCACGGTGTTCGCTGCGCCCGAAGGCGTCCAGCCGTTCACGGTCCGCCCAGTCGCTGATGATCAGATAGCTGTGCGGGTCGTCGGCGTCGCGGACCAGGTCCTGGTGCAGGCATCCGTCCAGCGCGCGGATCTCCTCCGCCACCGAGAGCCACTCCGCTTCGAACTGCTCCGCGCAGCCCTCCCTGGTCCGCATCGCGAGCACGGTGCGTACCCTCGTCATCGCACACCTCCGAACACCAGATGCATGGACATTTCCTGGTCAGCCACCGCGTGGAAGAGACGGCGCCGGATGTCGAGCAGGAACGGCGCGATCGGGCCGGCCTCCTGCCGCGCGTGTGCGGGATCGCCGATCCAGCGGTGGAACTCCGCCTCGCCGCGCCATTCGGCGAAGATGTGGTAGATGTCCGACCCAGGCTCCCGCAGCAGGTCCTCACGCAGGTACCCGGGCACCCTGGCCATCCGCGCCTTGACCTCGGGGTACCCGCGTTCGAACTCGGCCAGCCGGGCGGCCGGCACGGTGAGTTCGACATCCACGAAGACCGTCGCCCCCTCGCCCCCGGGGTCGCGCATCACCCGGTAGCTCCCGGCCCCGGCCGGCTCACACAGTGGGCGGACGGTCTCGGCGAAGCGGGCGGCGAGCGGTCCGTTCTGGTAGTCGCGCAGTGCGGCCCTGTCGGCCCACTCGGTGACGACGATGCGCGAGCGCGGATCGTCGACGTCGAGCAGCAGGTCCTGCCCGAGGCTGCCGGACAGGGCGCTGATCCGCCCGGCGACCGTCCGCCACGCGGATTCCACGGCATCCTCGCATCCCGGGCGCGCGCGGACACGGAGCATCGTCCTGATCATGGGGTCTCCTTCGACGGCCTGCGCGGGACGTGGGAGCTGGTGAGCCGTCGTGGACGACCGTGCCGGACGCGACGTCAGCGCGCCGTCACCGACGTCCGCTGCCGGGTCCGCGACCGGTGACGCCCGGGCGACGGCTCCCGGTCCTGATCCGCGCCGGGCCGGGGCGCGCGACGTCTCCTACACCGGCCACCTGGCGGCCGGGGCGGCGCCCTCCGGTCAGACCGCCACCATGACGTTGTCGGAGCTGCTGCTGCCCGCCCTGACGCTGACGATCCCGGCCGACCCGTCACCGTAGAAGCGACAGAACAGGCCCGCCGGGCGACCGCCGAAGAGCAGCGGTCCCAGTACCGGGGCGACCTCGGCCTCATGGGCCTCGTCAGCACCGTCGACGATCAGCGCGACCCGGCACGTCTGCGGTGCCACGAAGTCCTGCACCACGCTGGTGCCGTCGGCGACGGCTGCGGCGACGGCCGCCTCCCACGCCGACTGGTCGACCTCCCGGCCGATGACCACCTGCCTGCCGCTCTCCCCCAGGCCCGCCTTGAGCACCAGCAGGTCCCGGTTCGCCACGACGAACGGGAGCAGCTCGACCTGACGGCCCTCGCGATCGGTCCTCCGGTCCGAGAGGACCCGCGTCCACGGCAGGTACCTGTCGACCAGCCCCCGGTCGGCCGCGGTCATCCACGGCCGCCCCTCCGACAGCAGACCCAGGGTCAGCTTGCTGTGCAGGAAGGTCGAGGTCTGGGTGCCCACGAGCAGGCAGCCGTTGTCCAGCGCGTGCTGCACCGGTGTGGTGTCCAGGCCGGCGTCGAGCCAGTCCGGGATGGTGAAGTTCCGCAGCCCGACCGGATAGCGCAGGTGCGGGGCACAGTCCCAGGCTCCGGGCAGTTCCTCCGGTTCGAAGAACCGCGCGGTCAGCCCGTGACTGTTGTGGTAGTCGGCCTCGATCTCGAAGTACCGGCTGGTCACGCCGTCGACCCGGGCGCTGCCGACGATGGCCACCCGGGGTGCGGTCGCCAGCTCGGCACAGAGTGACCGGAACATCTCGGCGCGTACGGCGAACGGATCCGGGGAGCTGAACGGGGTCCGGCCCGCCCCGTCGGCGTGGAGCCTGCGCCACACCTCGAGGCGGCTGCGGGTCTCCAGCACGCCGCCGAGCGCACCGCTGACGTTGAACTCCAGGAACCGGGGCCCGTCCGGCCCGATGACGAGATCCGGCCGGACGACACAGTCCGCGTACCGTTCCTCGATGAACGGGTCGCGGACGAACAACTGGTCCTCGCTGGCCGGCAGGCGGTACGCCGCGAGCCTGCCCTCGGTGGTGGGCGCGGTTTCCAGGGCGGTGCGGCGCAGCAGGTCGAGCAGCGCGGCGGACGCCCGGAAGACCTCGGCGTAGGACGCGCGCGGAATCGCCATCGGTGCGGCGGGAAGGACCCGCTGGTACGGCCAGCCGGTGTCGCGCAACTCGTGGCGGAGTAGCTGACGGATCGTCTCCACCGGTGCGGCCGGGGCCAGGCGGTGACCGCCGAACCACGGGTGCCCGGCCCGTCCTGTGCTGCCGGCACCCTCAACCGTGGCCATCTGACGCACTCCCCCGGAACGTTGCAGGTCGGGCCGACCATCCGGGCTCGTTGCCCCGGGTCGGTGCACTCAGGACACTGAGATCCATAGACTAACATCCACATCTCCGGGTACCGTGCCGGCGGGTCCACGCGCGAGCACGGGAGCATCGGTCGATGACACTGCGGCACATCCAGGGCAACGAGTACCAGGAGGAGCACGGCGGGGACTACGAGGACTTCGAGCCCGGCATGGTGATCCGGCACTGGCCGGGCCGCACCATCTCCGAGACCGACAACACCTGGCTGACCCTGCTCACCATGAACCAGAACCCGCTGCACTTCGACGAGCACTACGGCCGGGGCAGCGAGTACGGACGGATGCTGGTCAACAGCGGGATCACCCTCTGCCTGGTCGGCGGCATGACGGTGCAGGCGTTGTCGGCGCGGGCGGTGGCCAACCTCGGCTGGGACCGGGTCCGCCTGCGCGAGCCGGTGTTCGTCGGGGACACGCTGTACGCGACCAGCCGGATCCTGGGCAAGCGGCTGAGCCGGTCGCGGCCCGGGCAGGGGATCATCACGGTGGAGACGACGGGTACGAAGTCCACCGGTGAGACCGTCATCGTCTTCGAGCGCTCCTTCATGGTCCGCTGTCGCGAGCAGGGCTGAGCACCGGGCCGCTGCCGCGAGCAGTCCCGAGCTACGCCGTGGCGCTGGCCTCCGCATGGAGCGCCACGGCGGCGGCGGTGTCCTCGATGGCCATCCCGACGGTCCGCAGGACCGTGGTCCGGCCTTCGGCGCGGACCCCACCGGTCACCAGCGTGCCCAGCTCGTGGAGGTCGTCCACGCCGATCAGGTCGGCGGCCAGGGCGGCCCGCACCTCACCCGCGCCGTCCCGCGCCGCCGTCCGGTCCTCGACGAGGACCATGGCGCCGGCCAGGAGGGCCGGATCGAGCTCGATGGCGTCCGGGTGGGTACCGCCGATGACGTTGACGTGCGCCCCGGGCGCCACCCATCCCGCCTCCACCACGGGCGTGTCGTCGCTGGTCGAGGTCGACGTGCAGATGATCGCCGCGTCGGTGACGGCGGCCTTCGCGGTGTCGCAGACGATCGCGTGAACCGGGTGGGGCGCGGTGTCCCGGACCCAGTCGGCGAGCTTCTCGGCGCTGGTCCGGGTACGCGAGTACACCCGGACGGTGCGGATCGGCCGCACCGCCGCGATCGCCCGGACCAGGGACCGTGCCTGCACCCCGGCACCGATGACGGCCAGGTCGTCGGCGTCGTCGGCGGTACACCACCGGGTCGCCAGGGCGGCGACCGCGCCGGTACGGACGGCGGTCAGTTCGGCGCCGTCCAGCAGGGCGGTGATCTGCCCGGTGGCCAGGTCGGTCAGCGCGACGATCCCGTGGATCAGCGGCAGGCCGCGCCCCGGGTTGTCCGGGGTGAGCGTGGTGATCTTGACGCTGCCCACCCCGCGCTGTTCCCAGACCGCCGGGCTGACCAGCAGGACCCGCTGGTCACCGTGCTCGATGACGGTACGCGCCGGGGACCGGGTGCGGCCGGCGGCCAGGTCCGCGAACATCTCGCCCAGCACGTCGATCACCCGCACCATCCGCCGGGTACCGGCCATGTCCGCAGCGCCGACCAGCACCGGTCCGGTCACCGGTCACCCCCGTCGGTGCCGAACCGGGCGGCCCAGGCATCCTCGCGGGCCACCGTGTCCCGGGCCATCCGGGCGAACGGCGGGCCGACCATGTTCCCGTCCAGCACGGCGATCCCGCCGTTGGCCGCGCGTACGGTCTCCGCCACCCGGCGCGCCAGCCGCAGCTCGTCCGGGTGGGGTCGCAGGGCCCGGTTGATCACGTCGAGTTCGCCCGGGTGCACCGTCGCCTTGCCGTGGAAACCGAGTGCCCGCACCCGGGCGGTCTCCTCGGCCAGCACGGTCGGCTCGGCGAGCCGGAAGTTGGCGGTGTCGATGCAGGCGGTGCCGTACCGCGCGCAGGCCAACGCCATCGCCTGCCGGGCGGCGAGCATGGCCTCCCAGGTGATCTCCACCCCGAGCGTGGCGGCGAGGTCGGCCGAGCCGAGGACCAGCCCGTCCGCCGACCGCGCGATCGCGTCGATGTCGGTGACCGCCTCCACGGTCTCCACCGTCACGTAGATCTCCGGATGCGCGCCCGCCGAGGCCAGGATCCGGCGCAGCAGGGCCACCTCGTCCGCCGAGGTCACCATCGTCATCATGACGATCCCGGGCCGCACCGGACACTCGGTGAGCATCACCAGGTCGTGCACCGCCGCGACGCTGCCCAGCTCGTTCATCCGGACGGCGACGTTCGCCGGCCGTGGCGCCTTCTCCAGCGCGGCCCGGCACACGGTGCGTGCGGCCGCTTTCTCGGCCGGCGGTACGGAGTCCTCCAGGTCGATCAGGTGGACGTCCGCGTCGTAGGACCACGCCTTGACGACCCGGTCCAGCGACAGCGCCGGGGTGTACAGGATGCTGCGCGGAATCGCCCGGGCGGCGCCGGTCATCGGGGCACCGGCGCGGACGCGTACCCGGCCGGCTGCGCCCCCGCCTCGATGAGCACCGAGGACAGCCGGCGGATCTGCTCCTCGGTCTGGCCCGCGCGCAGCATCACGCGCAGACCTGCGGTGCCACGGGCGACGATCGGGAAGAACACCGGCGAGACGTAGAACCCGGCCCCGAACACCCGTTGGGCCGCTTCGACAACCGTCTCGTCGGTCATCGGCACCACCCGGATGGGGTACGTGCTGCCCGACTGCCCGGTCGCGAGCAGCGAGTCGAAGAGCGCGATGTTGGACCACAGCCGCCCCTGCAACTCGGTGAGTTCCTCGGTGCGGTGGATCTCGGCCGAGGCCATCGCGGCACCCACCGCGGCGGCGTTCATCTTCTGCGAGTAGCCGAGCGGGCCCGCGAAGCGTTCGATGATCCGGCGGGTTTCCTGCGGGTAGCCGTCGAGCAGGATCGCCGTGCCGCCGGCCCCGAAACCCTTGCTGAGGGTCGCGACGGTGATGGTCCGCTCGTCCAGCACCGGGGAGTGCGAGCGGACGTAGCCGATGCCCCGCTCGCCGTACGCGGACAGCGAGTGCGAGTCGTCGTAGAAGACGAGGAGGTTGTACCTGTCCTGCAACTCGGCGAGTTCCTGGACGGGCGCGTAGCCGCCCAGGCTGTCCGAGCCGTCCACCACGTAGCAGACCCGTTCGTAGCTGCGGCACATGTCCGCGAGGAAGTCGAGGTCGTGGTGGCGGCAGGTGACGACCTCGGTCTCGTCGGCGCAGTTCGGCTTGGCGTTGGCCATCGACACGTGGGCGTTCTTGTCGAAGACCATCAGCGGCCGGGTGCCGTTGCCGAGGTGTCCCGACGCGATCAGCGGCAGCAGGCCCGTGCTGGCCGCCGCCGTGGAGATCGCGCTGACCACCATCGCACCGAACAGCTCACCCAGCGACTCCTCCAGTTCCAGCAGCACCGTCGTCTGGACGCGGGTACGCGGGATGCAGTGGTCCAGCACGCCGAAGCGGCGCAGCGCGGCGACCGCGCCGTCGATGACCCTGGGGTGGGTGTCCAGATCCAGGTAGGAGCAGACGGTGAAGTTGACGAACTCGTGCCCGTCGGCCATGCGGAACACGCCGTCGGTGAGATCGCCGACGATGCCGGCGACCCCGTGCTCCTCGGACATGTTCCAGAAGGCGTTCCCGATGCCGATGAGCTTGTCGTTGTTGCGGTACCGGTGGGTGGGCGTGATGGTCTTGCGCTCGCTCGTCATCGGTTCACCTCGGTGGGCTGGTAGCTGTAGACACGGGTGAGCTTGCGGTGCGCGTAGGTGTACAGCGCCACGCCGAGTACGTGCGGCCTGCGGAGGATCTTCTTCGACTTCAGCCAGAAGTTGACGTTGATGTTCATCTCGTCCAGCGACTCGGCCTGGTGCCACCAGCCGAGTGGCAGGTAGAGCATCTGGCCCGGTTCGAGGATCAGGTCGCGTCGCTGCGCGAGCTTGGGCATCAGCCGTGGGTAACGCTGCCGGTCGACGTTGTCGAGGTCGAACACCTGGGACTTGTCGCCGAACCCACGCAGCACCGACCTCGGGTAGTACTCCCCGAACCCCGGCGGGGCGATGATGAACCGCTTACGGCCCTCAAGGGCGATGTTGAAGTTCTCGAACTCGTCGAAGTGGTTCTTCGTGAACACGCCCCGGTGGCTGATCCACAGGTTGGCCGCATACAGGGTGCGGCCGTATCCGAAGAACTTCTCCGCGTCGAATCCGACGACGGCGTTCACATCCGCCGGACTGTTGCGGATGTTCGACACGATGCGATGCCAGGTGTCCGGGTTGGTCAGGTACTGGTCGTCATCGAGAAACTCGTGGAGCCGGATGTCACGGGTATGCCAGCGCCCGGGATGGTTCTTGTCGCCCGGCTCGGTGAACAGGGTCACCGTCATGTTTCGCAGCCGGGCCGCTATGCCCTCCCGGCCGAGACCCTGAACGCTGTCCGGAAGGGTAATCACCACGGGGACGTCGGCCCGGAAGAGTCCGCCGGGCCCAACGGCCATGAATTCGTCGAACGACATGCGGGAAACCGGCACACCCGCAGCACCGTCTACCTCGGTTATCTGGTCCGAAATTCCCATATCGCCTTTCCTCACTATTGAAGGCCACGCCTCGCGCCCGGTTACCTGGTCGCCGGCTGCGGTGGCGGGACGCCCGGAGCGTTACCGCCAGGACCGCCCGGCTGTCCATGCCGGACCCGTGGCACCGGTCCGGTCGGCGCGTACGGGGCCCGCCCGGGGTGCAGACGCGGTGCTCCACCCGCGGTCGTCGCGGACCGGGGGCCTGCCGCTGTCGGGTGGGTCGTCGAGGGAGACGGAACGCGTGGCAGCCGACGGGTCGCATCGCGACCGGGGCCCACTCGGAGGTTCCGTTCCGTTGCATACCGCGCACCGTCGAGCAACATTCGGACATACAGCTTGAAGTCAGAAGTCTCGCACGGTAATCGAAAGCGCCCCCGTCGACAAGATGTCCGCCAATGCGATGTTGCCACTCCGACCAACCCCCGGCGGCCACGCTTCATTGAAGGTACCAGATCTCTGGGGTGTCCGGGCCAGCGTGTTACGTCACTCTCACGACAGTCCCGCCCGCCGCACAGGCGACACTCCAGCGGGTACGCCGTGGTGACTATTTCGACTATCCTCAGCACTCTCGTGCGCGGCCGTGCGGGCCTTTCCAGGCGACGGCGGACCGGTCGACCGTCGGCGGTTACCCGGGGCAGTACTCGAAAGGGGACGCAATGGATCGTCGACTGTGCCGCCAACACCGCATCCTGCCATGAGTACGCTGGCGACGCCCGCCACGGCGGGCGGACGACACCGCATGCTGAGCCGCGACTTCTCCCGGCTGTGGTCGGCCGCCGCGGTGTCCTCGATCGGCGACGGTGTCACGATCGCCGCCGCGCCGCTGCTGGCCGCACAACTGACCGACGACCCCCGCCTGATCGGCGGGGTCTCGGTCGCCTTCACCGCACCGTTCGTGTTGTTCGGCATCCCGGCCGGCCTGCTGGTCGACCGCCTCGACATCCGGACGGCGATGGTGCGGGTGGACATCGCCCGGGCCGTCCTGCTCGCGGTGCTGGCCCTCGGGATCCTCGGCGGTTGGGGCGGACTGCCCCTGCTCTACGTGTGCATGTTCCTGCTCGGCGTCGGCGAGGTCTTCTGCCGCAACGCCGCGCAGGTGCTCGTCCCGTTCATCACCCCGGAGTCCGGGCTCGCCACCGCCAACGCCCGCGTCATGGCCGCGCAGGAGGCGGGCAGCGGCTTCCTCGGCCCGCTCATCGGCGCGCTGCTGTTCAGCGTGGCGATCGCGCTGCCGTTCGGCGTGGACGCGGCCACCTTCCTGTGCTCCGCCCTGCTCGTCAGCCGGATCCGGCGCAGCCGGCCGCCCGCCGCGCGACCGGACACCGCCGGCGGCGTACTGCCGGAGATGCTGGCCGGTGCACGGTGGCTGTGGCGGCACCACCTGCTACGCAGCCTCGCCCTGCTGTCCTGCATGATCAACATCGCCGGGAGCGCGATGCTCGCCGTGCTGGTGGTACACAGCGAGCAGGTGCTCCGCCTGAGTGCGTTCGGGTACGGCGTCATGCTCTCCTGCCAGGCCGTGGGAGCCGTCCTCGCGTCCCGGTTCGCCCCGGTCCTGACGGCCCGACTCGGCCGGGAGGGGGCCCTGGTCGCCACCGCTGCCCTGATCGCCACCAGCGAGGCCGTGCTGGCGACACTGCCATCGGCGTACGCCGCCGGCAGCGCCCTCGCGATCTTCGCCTGCGGGACGGTGACCTGGAACGTCGTGGTGGTGGTGCTCCGGCAGACCCTGGTGCCCCGGCACCTGCTCGGTCGGGCCAACAGCGTCTACCGGCTCATCGCCTGGGGCGGGCTACCCGTCGGGGCGGCGGCCGGCGGCATCGTCGCCGCCGAGGCGGGCACGCCCGCCGTGTTCGGCATCGGCGCAGCCGTCATGGCGGTCATGGCGGTGGGGCTCCTTTACGGCGCCCGCCGGCAGTGGATCACCCGGGCAGCACCGGAGCAGCGCGACGGGGAGGACATCCGTTGACCACCAGCCACCCGCTCCAGCCACCCCGGTCACCGTTGGGGCACGCCTACGCCGGGCAGTTGGCCCGGCAGGCGCCCACGGACCATCCGGCGGCTGCCGCCCTGGACTCCGCGACGCTCGCGCTGGCGTACCGGGGTCGGTTCCTGAACGGCCCCGCCTTTCTGAGCGGTACCGAGCGCCGGACCGTCGCGCGGGACCTCCGCACGATCTACGACCTGCTGCGTTCGCTGCCGGAGCGGGTGTTCGACGGCAGCCTCACCGCGCTCGCCGGGGCCGTCGGCATGAGTCCCCTACAGACCGCGCTGATCACGCGCAGCGCCCGCGCCGGATCGCTCGTCCCGCTGGGCCGGGCCGACCTCTACCACGACGGTACCGGGTTCAGACTGCTCGAATTCAACGTCACGAGCGCGCTCGGCGGCTTCGAGAACGCCGACCTCAACCGGGCGATGCTGGCGTACCCGCCGCTGCGGGAGTTCGTGGACCGGCACCGGCTCCGGTACCGGGACACGCTGGAGTGCATGGTGCGGACGATGTACGCCGAATGCGCCGCAGCGATCCCCACCGACCGGCCGCCGGTCGTCGCCGTCCTGGACACCGTGGAGAACTTCGCGATCGTGGGGCCCCGGCTGGGGGTGCTCGCCGCGAAGCTGGCCGATTACGGGGTCGACGGGATCGCCTGCCACCCCGGCCAGTTCACGTACCCGAACGGTCGGCCGACCGTCGCGGGTCGGGCCGTCGACGTCATCTTCCGGTACTTCCTGGCCGAGGACCTGGCCGACCCGGCATCGGCGGCCGAGTTGGAGCCGCTACTGGTCGCGGTGGAGCAGGAGCAGGTCGGCATGTTCAGCCGGCTGGACGCCGAACTGTACGGCAACAAGGGTGCCCTGGCCATGGTCTCCGACGACCGGCTCCGTGACCTGTTCGACGCCGACGAACGCGCCTGCATCGACCGGCTCCTGCCGTGGACGCGGTACGTGCGCCCCCGGGTCACCGATCCCGCCGGCACCCGGGTCGATGTGCTCCGTTACGCCCTGGCCCGGCAGGACGAGCTGGTCCTCAAACCGACGCTGCTGCACGGGGGTAGTGGAATCGTCGTCGGGTGGCAGGTGGGTACGGCCGAATGGGAGGCCCGGGTCAGCTCTGCGGTGGACGGCCCGTTCGTGCTGCAGCACCGCATCCGCCCGGCCGCGGAACCCTTTCCGGACGGCACCGGCGGTATCCGGGACCACTACCTCAACTGGGGGATCTACCTGGGCGACCACGCCGTGGTCGACGAGGACGGCTATGCCGGCTGCTTCGTACGCGGCAGCACCGAGCCGACGGTCGGGGTGGTCAGCCTGGGCGACGGCGCGCTGGTCGGTTGCGCCTTCCACGACGGCTGACGCCGGGCACGGCGGGCAGTTGCCGGCGCCGCGCGCCGGCAACTGCCCGCAGGTCGGTGGCCGGTACGCCTCAGGCAGCCGGGCCGGACTGCACCCGGGCGATCCACGCCTCGACATCGTCGGGGGTACGCGGCATCGCCGACGACAGGTTCTCGTAACCGTCCTCGGTGACCAGCACATTGTCCTCGATACGGACACCGATGCCGCGGAACTCCTCCGGCGCCAGCAGGTCGTCCGCCTTGAAGTACAGCGCGGGCTCGACGGTGAGGATCATGCCGGGCTTCAACTCGCCGTCCATGTAGTCCTGGCGCAGCAGCATCTGGCAGTCGTGCACGTCCATGCCCAGGTGGTGGGACGTGCCGTGGACCATCCACCGCCGGTGCCAGCCACCATTCTCGCGGTCCAGGGTCTGTTCGAGGGTCACCCCGTCCGGCAGCAGCCCCCATTCGTGCAGTCGGGTGGCGATGACCTGGTTGGCGGCGGCGTGGATGTCGCTGAACTTGTTGCCCGGCTTCACCGCGGCCATGCCGGCCTGCTGCGCCTCCAGCACCGCTTCGTAGATCTTCCGTTGCGGCTCGGTGAAGCGGCCGGTCACCGGAAGGGTGCGGGTGATGTCCGCGGTGTACAGGGAGTCCACCTCGACACCGGCGTCGACCAGGATGAGGTCGCCCTCGCGGACCGGCCCGGTGTTCTTCGTCCAGTGGATGGTGTTGGCGTGGTCCCCGGACGCGCAGATGGACTCGTACCCGACCCCGTTGCCCTCGTGCCGGGCGTACAGGCCGAAAAGACCCTCGACCCACCGCTCCCCACGCCCCTTACGGACCGCCTCGGGCAGCCCGGCGATGATCGCCTCGAAGCCCTGGTGGGTGGCGGCGATCGCGCGGCGCATCTCGCCGACCTCCCACTCGTCCTTGACGATGCGCATCCCCGACAGGTGGCGGGCCAGTTCCTCGTCCGCCTCGTGCTGGTCGGGCACCGACGCGGACGGTTCCGCCTGGGACCGGATCCGGTCGACGAGATCGGCGAGCAGGCCGTCCGCCGCGCGCACGACGCGCACCGGGGTCGGGCCGGCGTTCTTGGCCAGCACGTCCGGCAGCGAGTCGATGTGGCGGGCGCTGATGCCCAGCCGAGACTCAAGATCATCGATCGTGGGGCGGGGCCCGACCCAGAACTCGCCGAACCGGGAGTCGGCGAAGAACTCCTCACTGTCGCGGGGTGCCAGCGGCCGGAAGAACAGCACCGCCTCGTGGCCGCCGTCGGACTTCGGGTCCAGCACCAGGACGCTGTCGGGCTCGCTGTCGGCGCCGAGACCGGTCAGGTACGCGAAGGCCGTGTGCGGCCGGAAGGGGTAGTCCGTGTCGTTGCTGCGTACCTTCAGGCCGCCGGCGGGGATGATGATGCGCTCGCCCGGGTACTGCCGTGACAAGGCCGCCCGGCGCCGCGCCGCGTAGTCCGCGACCTCGGCACGCGGCACAGGCGTCGTACCCCGGTCAGCCCAGCCGGAGGCGATGAAGGCGCGAAATTCTTCGCTCGTCGGGGTGTTACGGTGGCTGGCTTTCACCTGCTCGTCGCTTGTCATGGCGGATATCCTGCCACGCAGTCCAAAGCGTGAGAATCCTCGACCGGTCGGGAGGCCCCTGGCCTGCCCTGTGCCGGGGACGGCAGGGGCGGGTGGGCGCCGTCAGCCGGCTCTGCGCACGCCCACCGGTGGGCCGAACCGGACCGGGACACCGGGCGAGTACAGCACGCTCACCGGCGGTCCGGTCACCGCCGGCAGCCCGGCGGCGGTGACCAGTTCGTCGTCCAGGTGCCGCAGTTCCGCCCGGTGCAGTGGCCAGCGGGGATGCCAGTTCGGCAGGTGCAGCGTGCGCCCGTACGCCCGGGTGTGCAGCCCCCAGCGGGCGGTGACGAAGTGCTCCAGCGGGGTCGGCTCGGCGATCGGCGCACCGACCCGGACCACCAGCCGGCTCGTCGTACCGATCGGGCCGGGCCAGCGCCGTCGGCAGCGGTAGGTGAGGCAGTCCCCGTCGCGGTCCAGCCGCATCGCCGACCACATGTACGGCAGCCCGAGGCTCAGCCGGGCGACCAGCACCGGGACCAGCCGCGACGCATCGAGCGAGCGGAACACCACGGCCCGGCGGCCGGTGTCGTCGACCGAGTAGAGCCGGACGTTGGTCTCCCAGAAGGTGCCGAGGTACGGCACTCCCGGTCCCCAGCCGAGGCCCAGCCCGACCATCCGGAAGCCGATCAGGCCGACGTAGGTGATCCCGTCGAGGGTGTCCGGGCGGGTCCCGGCGGGTAGCAGAGGCGCGACGGTCTCCGGCGCGACCGCCCAGTGCAGGAAGGTGAGATCCTGCCAGCGCTGCCGCAGGACCGCCCGGGGGAACGCCTGTCCGGGCGCGGGGTCGACGGGCTCGATGTGCACCTACCCATCGTGCCCCGCCCGGGACACGTTTCCCCCTGGGACCCGGGCTCAGCGGTGCCGCCCAGGCCGTCGCGAAGAGTACCGACGGTCCCGGGACGACGGGGTCGTGCCCTGCTCGGAGGGCGCCCCGTCACCGGTGCCGGGGCGGCGCGGCGCTGTCGCGGATGACGAGTTCGGTGGCGAGCTCGACCCGCGGGCTCTCGATCTTCTCGCCGTGGGCCAGTCGCAGCACGGTACGCGCGGCCAGCATGCCCATCTCGGCCAGGGGTTGACGGACCGTGGTCAGCGGCGGGGAACACCATCTGACCTCGGGCAGGTCGTCGAAGCCGACCACGCTGATCTCGTCGGGTACCCGCAGACCCCGCTTGCGGACCGCCTCGTAGACGCCGAGTGCCATCTGGTCGCTGGAGGCGAAGATGGCGGTGGGCGGGTCGGGCAGGGCCAGCAGTTGGGTACCGGCGACGTAGCCGGACTCGTGGTAGAAGTTGCCGGGGCGGATGAGTGCGTCGTCGACGGCGATACCGGCACCCTCCAGTGCGGCCCGGTAACCGTCCATCCGGGCTCGGCTGCACATCAACTGCGGTGGGCCGGCGATGAAACCGATCCGGCGGTGGCCGAGCCCGATCAGGTACTGGTTGGCTCCCAGGCTGCCCGCCCAGTTGGTGGCACCGATGGTGGGGGCCTGCTGGGGCGCCACCCCGGCGGGGTCGACGATGACCACGGGGAGGTTGAGCCGGCGCAGTTCGGCTTGCAACGGCGGGGCCACCATCGAGGTCACGAAGATGACCCCTTCGGTGGAGCGGGCGCGCATGTTGTCGAGCCACTGCTTGGCCGAGGAGGTGCGCCGGTGGATGGCCGATACGACGGTGCCGACGCCGCTGCCGTGCGCGACGTCCTCCACCCCACGGATGATCTCCACGGCCCAGGGGCTGTCGAGGTCGTTGAAGACCAGGTCGATCAGGGCGGAGTTGGGGTTCCTGCTCGACGGGCGGCGGCGGTAGCCGTGCCGGGTGAGCAGCTCCTCGACGCGCTCCCGGGTCTGCGGGGCGACGTCGGAGCGGCCGTTGATGACCCGGGAGACCGTGGGCACGGAAACGCCGGCCAGGCGCGCGATCATCGCGATGGTGACGTTTCGACTGGTGTCGGAGCCCACGGTCCGCCCTTTCGTCTTCCCTGGACCTACGGTCGCAGAAGGCTACCGCAGCGGGTGTGTGTCACCCCTTGACGCTGCCGGCCAGGCCGCCGACGAGCTGGCGCTCGGCCAGGGCGTAGAAGCCCAGCGCCGGGAGCATGGACAGCACCACGTAGGCGAGTACCCGGGCGGTGTCGTCGGCGTACTGACCCTGGAACGCCTGGACCCCGACGGGGAGGGTCCACCAGCTCTGGTCGGTGAACACGACCAGCGGGAGCATGAAGTTGTTCCAGCTGGTCACGATGGCCAGGACCGAGACGGTGGCCAGGGCGGGGCGGGCCATCGGCAGCAGGACCCGCCAGAAGAACCCGAAGGGGGTACATCCGTCCAGGATGGCGGCCTCCTCGACCTCGCCGGGGATGGTGCGGAAGAACTGGCGCAGGATGATGATGGTGATCGGTAGTCCGAAGGCCGCCTAGGGCAGGATCACCCCGAGCGGGTTGTCCAGCAGGCCCATGCCACGCAGCAGGACGAACAGCGGCAGGATGGCCACCGCGAACGGGAACATCAGCCCGACCGCGAACAGGGTGAACAGCAGTTCCCGGCCCCGGAACGCGAAGCGGGCGAAGACGAACGAGGCCATCGCCGCCGCGCCGACCATGACGAGCGTGCCGGACACGGCGATGAGGACGCTGTTGCCCAGTTGCCGCCAGAACACCCCGGAGGTGAGGATGCCGGTGTAGTTCCCGGTCACCCAGGGGTCGGGCCAGCCGAGCGGGTTGGTGGAGAGCTGCCCGTTGTCCTTGAACCCGCCGAGCACCCCGAACCAGACCGGTACGACGATGAGTGCGCCGACGGCGATGCAGACGAGGTGCAGCACGAGGCGGCGGGCCCGCAGGGCCGGGTTCGGCGTGCTGGTCATCGCTGGACCCCCTGGCTGGTGATCGCGCCCTCGGTGTCGCGGCGCAGGACGACGCGCTGGTAGAACAGGGCGAAGACGAGGCTGAGGATGAACATGACGATGCTGATCGCGCTGGCGTAGCCGACCTCGAAGCGCCGGAAGCCGTACTGGTACATGGTCACGGCCATGGTTTCCGAGGCGTGGATCGGGCCGCCGCCGGTGAGTACCCAGACCATGTCGAACAGTTGGATGGTGCCGATGACCGACAGGAAGACGCTGATCCGGATCGTCGGCCCGAGCAGGGGCAGGGTGACGTACCGGAAGGCCTGCCAGGAACTGGCCCCGTCGGTGGTGGCGGCCTCGGACAGTTCCTTGGGGATGCCCTGTCGGGCGGCCAGGAAGAGGATCATGTAGAGACCGAAGTACTTCCAGGAGACCACCAGGAAGACGGCGAACAGCACGGTGTCCGGGTCGGCGAAGATCGCACCGGCATCGGCACCCAGCCACCGCGACATCGTGCCGCCCAGTCCCCGGTTGGGTGAGAACACCAGGGTGAACAGGACCGCGGTGGTGACCTCGGAGAGCACGTACGGGGCGAAGAAGATCAGCCGGTAGCCGCTACGGCCGGTCAGCGGCTGGTTGAGGAGCATGGCCAGGCCCAGCGCGGCGGGTAGCTGGATCACCAGGGACAGCACGATCAGTACGAGTGCGCGCCACAGGTCACCGCGGAAGGTCGGGTCGGCGAAGGCGCGGGTGTAGTTGTCCAGCCCGACGAAGTTCTCCGGCAGACCGAAGCCGTTCCACTTGTACAGGCTGGCGTAGCTGGCCACCGCGATGGGGGCGATGACCAGCAGCAGGAACAGCGCCAGGGACGGGGTCAGGAAGGCGGCCAGGGTGCCCCGGCGGCTGGGCCGGGGCTGGCGGCCACGGCGTCGCGTGGTGCCCGGCCCCGGTGCCGGTGGGTCGGTCGCCGGGTCACCGCGCCCCACCGTCGACATGGTCGAGGACCTGGTCATGCCTGCTCCACTCGGTTCTCGCCGCCGGCTACGGGTCGGGGGATGGTCATGGCCTACTGGCTCTTCGCCACCGCAGTGATGTCCTTGACGATCTGCGCGGGCGTCCTGGTGCCGGCGATCAGCTCGGCCACGCTGTCGTTGACCTGCTGGCCGACGGCGGGCGGGTACGCCTGGTCGAGGTAGAGCTGGAAGCCGGTGGCGCTGGCCAGGCTCTCCGCGACGATCTTGTTGTTCGGGTCGGAGATGGCCGCTGCGGCGTCCTTGACGGTCGGCAGCACCGCACCGGTCTGGGCGGCCTTGCGCTGGTTGTCGGCGGTGAGCAGGGTCCTGAGGAAGTCGACGGTCGTGGCGGGGGCGTCCTTGCCGACGGCGAAGCCGTTGCCGCCGCCGAACGCCTCCGAGGCGGCGCCCTTGCCGCCGTCGACGGCGGGGAACGGGAAGAAGCCGAGTTTGTCGCCGATCCCCTTCTTGCCGGTGGAGCTCGACGCCTGCACCGACGGCGCCCACTGGCCCATCAGTTCCATGGCCGCGCCGCCGTTGCCCATGGTGGCAGCCTGCCCGTCCGGGGAGCTGTAGTCCGCGCCCAGGAAGCCCTTCTGGAACGGTTGCAGGTCGATCAGTTCCTTGAGCCGTTCACCGGCGGCGATGAAGTCGGGGGTGTCGAAGTTGTTGTCCTTGGCGGCCTGTTGCAGGGCACCGAGCCCGCCGATACGCATCGCCAGGTAGGCCCAGTAGTAGTGGGCCGGCCACTTCTCCTTGCCGGCCAACGCGATCGGTACCGTCCCGGCCGCCTTGAGCTTGCGGACCGCGTCGAGGACGCCGCTCCAACTGGTGGGTGCGGCAGTGATGCCGGCCCGGGCGAAGAGGTCCTTGTTGTACCAGAAGCCGACCATGCCGACGTCGAACGGGACGCCGTAGATCCTGCCGTCGATGGTGAACGGCTGCACGGCGGCGGGCAGCAGACCACCGATCCAGGGCTGCACGTCGTCGGTGAGGTCCTTGACCAGACCTGCGTCCACCTGCTGCCTGAGCACGCCGCCGCCCCATGACTGGAACAGGTCGGGTGGGGATCCGGCCTGGGTGGCGGTGGTCAGCTTGGCCTTGAACGCCTCGTTCTCCAGCGGCTGGATCTCGACGGTGACGTCGGGGTGTGCGCCCTGGTACTCCTGGGCCATCGCCGCCCACACCGGCAGCATCGGCTCGGTGTTCTGGATGTGCCACCAGTTGATGGTCTGCGGGCCGTCCGGTTTGCCGGACTCCCCGTCGCCACAGGCGCTGAGCAGATAGGCGCCAGCACCGGCGCCGACGAGGCCGAGCAGCGTTCTGCGGGAGAGATGCGCTGTCATGATCCATCCCTTCGGGGGACGCACGAGGTGCTCGGATGCCGATCGAGCCGGCAGGACTCACCCGGTAATCTTCGGAACTTCCGGTGGTTCGCCGGTATTACCAATTGATGGTCGGCACGCTACGGCGTGGTTTCCGACCCGGTCAAGGGGCCTGTCCTATCACGACGTGGGCGGCTAACGTGATGGGTACTTCCCGAGCTTCCGGGTCGACCATCCGGAAGTTTCTCGAAAGCCACACCAGAGGAGCCGACGTGTCGACCGAGACCGCTGACGTGGCGACCGCTGCCCGATCGATCCGCAATCCCGTCCTCGCCGGGTTCCACCCGGACCCGTCGATCCTGCGGGTCGGCGACGACTACTACCTGGCCACCTCGACCTTCGAGTGGTACCCGGGGGTCCGCGTGCACCATTCCCGCGACCTCGTGCACTGGCGTGCGCTGGGCGGGATCATCACCGAGCGCCGCCTGCTCGACCTGCGCGGCTGCGGCGACTCCAACGGGGTGTGGGCTCCCGACCTGACCTACGTCGACGGCGAGTTCCTCCTCGTGTACAGCGACGTGGCCAGCTTCGCCAGCGGCTACTGGGACCCGCAGAACTACCTGGTCACCGCGCCCGACATCACCGGTCCCTGGTCGGATCCGGTGAAACTGCACGGGCGCGGTTTCGACGCCTCGCTGTTCCACGACGACGACGGCACCACCTGGATGTTGAGCATGAGCGCGGACTGGCGCCCCGGTCGTGACCGCTTCGCCGGCATCGAGATCCAGCGCTACGACCGCGCCACGCGCCGTCTCGTCGGCCGGCCCCGACTCCTGTTCACCGGCACCCCGGTCGGGCTCACCGAGGGCCCGCACCTGTACCGCCACGACGGCTGGTACTGGCTGATCACCGCCGAGGGGGGTACCAGCTGGGAGCACCAGGTCACCGTGGCGCGCTCACGCGAGCTGTTCGGGCCGTACGAGGTGGACCCGGCCGGGCCGCTACTGACCTCCGTGGGCCGGCCGGACCTGCGGTTGCAGAAGGCCGGCCACGGCAGCATGCGGACGGCGACTGGTACCTCGCCCACCTGGTGGGCCGCCCCTACACGCCGCTGGGCAACTGTGTACTCGGTCGGGAGACCGCGATCCAGCGGGTCGAGTGGCCGCCGGGTGGCTGGCCCCACATTCCCGGGGGCGTGCCGGCGGACGAGGTGACGGTGACCGGGCTGCCCGCGCACCCGTGGCCGGCCGAGCCCGCCACCGACCACTTCGACGCCGCAGAGTTGGGTCCGTGCTGGTCCACGTTGCGCCGGCCGGCCACCCCGGACTGGGTTGACCTGCGGGTCCGCCCGTCGCACCTGAGAATCCACGGCGGACAGTCACCGGTGGGCAGGCAGACGCCCAGCCTGGTCGCGCGGCGCGTCGGCGCGACGCACTGCTCGTTGGAGACCGTGGTCGAGTTCGACCCGGTCGACCACCGCCAACTGGCCGGGATCACCGCCTACTACAACACGCTCAACTGGCACCACCTCTACCTGACCCGCGCCGACGACGGCCGGACCGTACTGGAGCTGCTCAGCTCCGACAGCGGCCGGCGTACCCCGTATCCGGAGCTGACCGTCGACGCCACCGGCGTCGCCCGGGTCGGCCTGCGGGCGGTGTTCGACGGGCCCGCCGTACGCTTCTGCTACGACCTCGGTGACGGGTGGCGGCAGGTTCCGATGGACCTGGACGCGACCATCCTGTCCGACGAGCACGCCGCCCTGATCATCGACGGGGAGCCGGCGGCCTGGGGTTTCACCGGGGCGTTCCTCGGCCTGTGGGTGCAGGATCTCGGTGGCGACGGTGTCTACGCCGACTTCGACCTGGCCACCTACCGGGAACACTGACCGGCACCTCTCGGCCGCGCCCATCGGACCCGGTCCGCCGTCCAGGCGGGCCGGGTTCTGCGTGCTCCTCCCCAGGTTGCCCGGCCGGACAGTGTCCGGGAGTTTTCCGGTCTCCCTGAGCACAGCGTGTACGCCGAAGCCGGTGCGGAACGATGCGCTACCGCCGAACACGCCGTACCGCAGGCCGGGCTCCGGTACTTCCGCGCTCCCTACGGCGCCTGGGGGCAGACCCCCGCCGTGGCCGCCTCCCTGGGCATGCAGCCGCTCGGTTGGCGGCTGGCCGTCGGCGACTGGGAACCCCCGGGCACCGACGAACTCGTCCGCCGCCTGCTCGACGGCGTCACACCCGGCGCCGTGGTACTGATGCACGACGGCGGCGGGGACCGCAGCCAGACCGTCGAGGCGGTCGACCGCGTCGTGCCCATCCTGAGGGCGGAACGCTGGCGGTTCACCCTGCCACGGAAACGTGCCTGACCACGTTCCGACCACCCACCGTACGAGGTCACGCCGCCAGCGCCGGCCGGTGGTGGTCCGCCGTCCTTCTTCCCTGCCGGAGGCGACGGCGTCCGTCCGCGTGCGCCGCGAGGGCAGACATGACATACGCGGCGTCGCGTCCGACGCCACGCAGGGTGTTCGAGGCGAAGGTTCGCTGAAACTCCAGCCCCAGGTAGACCAGGCCGGGGTGGGTGGTGGAGATCCCGCCCGCCTGCCGCGGGACGCCCCGGTCGAGGGCGTCGAGGGGGGTGAGGTAGTCGAGGTCCGGGCGGTAACCGGTGGCGAAGATGACCGCGTCGACCGGTTCGGTGGTGCCGTCGCTCCAGACGACGCCGTCGGGCGTGAAGGCGGTGAACATGTCCCACCGGGGAAGCTCGCCCGAGGTGATGGCATCGCGGTAGCGGCCTGTGTCGAGCACGGTGGCGTGTCGGACGAGACGGGTGATGACCGCGCGCGGCAGGCGGTCGGCACCGGTGACGCGCAGCCAGTGGTGCAGGTCCCGGCCTCGGATGCGTTGGGGGAGGAGCTGGACCGGTTCGCGGGTCGCCAGGGCCACCCGGGCGTGGGAGGCGAGCTCGTAGGCAACCTGGACGGCGGAGTTGCCTGCGCCCACGACGACGACCCGCTTGCCGCCGTACGTTTCGGGGCCGCGGTAGCCGGCGACGTGCCGCAGGTCCCCGGCGTACTCGCCCTGTCCGGGCAGGGTCGGCAGGTGCGGGTTGCCGAAGGACCCCGTGGCGGCGACGATCCCGACAGCGGGCAGGTCGTCGCCGGCATCGGTGCGGACGAGGTATCCCCCGCCCGTGCGGGCGTGCACGGCGACCGCCCGGGTACGGGTACGGATGTCGACGTCGATGGCCTGGGCGTAGCGGCGGAGGTAGGCCGTGACCTCGTCTCGGCGCGGGTAGCGGTCCGGGTCGCCACCGAAGGGCATTCCGGGCAGCGCGCTGTGGCGGGCGGGCGAGAAGAGGGTGAGGCTGTCGTAGTAGTCCGACCAGGAGCCCACCGGCTGGGCACCGGCGTGCAGGACGACGGGTCGCAGACCGACGGTCAGGGCGGCTCGGGCGGCGGCGAGGCCGGACTCGCCGCCGATGATGATCACTGGCTCCATTCGGTCGCTCATACCACGATCATATCGTCGTTTTGTTGAATGACAATATGATGATGACGGGGAAAGGTGGAACCATGAGCCACACCGCGGCCGGACAACCGGCCGGAACGCAGAGTGCCGCCACCACCCCGGCGGGCCTCGCGCCCCGGACGCAGGAGTTCATCAGGGCCCTCGGCAGCCCCACCCGGCAACAGATCATGATGCTGTTCGCCCACGGCGCCGAACTGTCGGTGGGCGAGGTGGCCGAGCGGGTCGGCATCAGCCAGGCCACCGCGTCGCAACAGTTGACCCTGCTACGACGTGGCGGGGCAGCCACCTCGCGACGCGACGGCAAGACAGTGCTCTACCGGGCCGACCGCGACGGCGCCCGGGCAGCCCTGGCCGACCTTCAGTCCTACCTCGCGACCTGCTGCTGATCACGCTTCACACCGAGACCCCACCACCCGATCGACCGACGCCGGAACCCCGACCCCCGGCAACAGCTTGACTCCACATGAACGCTCAGTAATAGTTGAGTCAATGGAAGTTGAGCTTTCTGCCCTCGCGGGGCGCGCCCGGATCCACGCCGCTCTCGGCGACCCGGCGCGCCTGGCGATCGTGGACGCACTCACCCTGGGCGACGCCTCCCCCGGGGAGATCGCCCACACCCTCGACCTGCCGACCAACCTGGTCGCCCACCACGTCAAGGTCCTCACGGACGCGGGCCTCGTGACCAAAGGCCGCTCCGAGGGGGACCGTCGCCGCACCTACCTGCGGCTGCGCCCGGAAACCCTCGCCGCCCTCGCCACCCCACGCCTGACCGGGGTCGAGCGGGTGGTGTTCGTGTGCACCCACAACTCGGCCCGCTCGCAGTTGGCCGCCGCACTGTGGAAGCGCCGCACCAACAGCGCCGCCGCCTCCGCCGGCACGAAGCCAGCGCTCCGCGTCCACCCCCGGGCGATCGCGGTCGCCCACCGCCACCACCTCGACCTCGACCCGACCGGCACCGCCCACGTCAGCGAGGTCGTGCGCGGCAACGACCTGGTCATCGCCGTGTGCGACAACGCCCACGAGGACCTGACCGGGCCCGTGCGCCCCCGCCTGCACTGGTCGGTCCCGGACCCGGTCCGCGTGGACACCGACGAGGCGTTCGAATCCGCCTACGCCGACCTCGCCGACCGGGTCGACCGGCTCGCCCCCGCCGTCATCCCCGGAGATCCCCAATGACCGACACCAGCCCCCACCTGCGCGCCGACATCGTCATCGACCAGCAACTCGCCCTACGCACCGCCACGACCCGCCTCGCTACGGAGTTCGACGGCACCTACGGCGCCGAAACGATCGGCGCGGAGTTCCCCAAGCCGTGGACCGACGAGGTGGTCCGCGCCGCAGAGGTCGTGATCACCATGGGCTGCGGCGACGCCTGCCCCGTCTTCCCCGGCACCCGCTACGAGAACTGGGACCTCAACGACCCCACCGGCCTCGACCTGGCGAACGTGCGGCCGATCCGTGACGAGATCGAACGCCGCGTACGCCGCCTCCTCGACGACCTGACGTCCCCACCACCCGATAACAACCACCACCGTCCCGACCACCTCGGGCGACACCGCCACTCTGCTCCGCCTTCTCATCACCCGGTCAACCGGCGCTACGAGCCCGGCCGCTATGGGCTGCTCGACCGCGACAGCATTCCTGGCCACCAGCCCGACCCACTCGGAACCGAGCCGAGAACCGAGCCCTGCGACCCGCACTGCACGAAAGGCCCGTCATGACCGACAAGCCCAGCGTCCTGTTCGTCTGCGTCCACAACGCCGGCCGTTCCCAGATGGCCGCCGGCTGGCTGCGCCACCTCGCCGGGGACACCGTCGAGGTCCGCTCCGCCGGATCCGCACCCGCCACCACCGTCAACCTGGCCGCCGTCGAGGCCATGGCCGAGGTCGGCATCGACATCACCGACCAAACCCCGAAACTACTGGAGTACACCACCGCCGAATCCTCCGACGTCATCATCACCATGGGCTGCGGCGACGTCTGCCCCGTCTTCCCCGGCAAGCGGTACGAGGACTGGAAACTGGAAGACCCCGCCGGCAAGGACGTCGACGCCGTCCGCCCGATCCGCGACGAGATCCGCACGCGGGTCGAGCAGCTCCTCACCGAGCTGCGCCCCACCGTCTGACCCCGGCCCTCCCGCGTCGCCCGCCATAGGCGGTCAGGTCAGGTCCGCAGGCGTTCGCCGTGGTGCGCCACGCTCCACCGGATCCAGGCCGAGGCGTACGCACGGGAGGGGCGTCGACCGCCGGCCACTGGACCGGTGTGACCGGGGCGCACCGGAGCGAAAACTTGCTCATGATCGCTTGCGCCGCGCAAAGCCCGCGCCGCCCCAACCGACCGCATCCGCGACTTAACGGATATAGCAGCATCAACGCCGTCGCCGAGACCGTGGACACCAGTTACCGATCCCGGATATTCCCATCAGTTTGGCCGATTTTCGCGGAACTCCAGCCCGGCCGGCGGACCCGGCTCACCCAATCGGTGCCAGAACCGCCCTCCGCACTCACTAACAGCAATGAAGCGCTGTTTCCTAGACCCCGCGCGAGATCATGTTACGTCAATGTCTCAACCGGATTTCGGAATCGCGCAGCCTCGCCGACCACCGACCACGCAAGGTGACTCCGGGACTGACGGCGCAGGTGCACCCAAGGGGGTCCGGTCGCAGGAGATCAGCCAACCGAAGCGAAAGATCGCGGCGCCGTACCGAACGAATGGGATCCTGAAAGCGAGACCACGAACGGATGTCCGGAGCTTCGGATATCGCACCCAGCCAAAGCGTGGACACTACACGAACGACATATCAGCCACTCAAATTAGATTCTGCACGGTCAATACCCCCAGACCAGTCACCATCCACTATTCTCAGACCAGCCACCATCCACTACCCTCAGACCGGTCACCATCCGCCGTAAAGAGGAACCGCCCAGCTCGCCGGTCCACCGACTAGCGCCCTGGGCAGGAGGGGCTCGTTCGGGTGTTCAGTCGTATCGCCATCGTCAACCGTGGTGAGGCCGCGATGCGGCTCATCCACGCCGTCCGGGACCTGGCCGCGGAGACCGGGAATCCGATCGAGACCGTCGCGCTGCACACCGACGTCGACCGCACGGCCACCTTCGTGCGGGAGGCCGACATCGCCTACGAGCTCGGTCCCGCATCCGCGCGCCCGTACCTGGACCTGAAGGTGCTGGAGCGGGCGCTGGTGGAGACCGGGGCCGACGCGGCATGGGTCGGCTGGGGCTTCGTCGCCGAGGACCCGGCGTTCGCGGAGCTGTGCGCGCGGATCGGCGTCACCTTCGTCGGACCGAGCCCGGACGCGATGCGCAAGCTCGGCGACAAGATCGGCGCGAAGCTGATCGCCGAGGAGGTCGGCGTGCCGGTCGCGCCGTGGAGCCGCGGCGCGGTGGAGACCCTGGAGGCCGCGGTGGCAGCGGCAGCCGGGATCGGCTACCCGCTGATGCTGAAGGCGACCGCCGGCGGCGGTGGGCGCGGCATCCGGGTGATCACGAACGAGGCCGAGCTGGTGGACGCCTACGAGCGCACCAGCCAGGAGGCCGCGCGGGCGTTCGGCAGCGGCGTCGTGTTCCTGGAGCGTCTGGTCACCGGCGCCCGGCACGTCGAGGTCCAGGTGATCGCCGACGGTCAGGGCACGGCATGGGCGCTCGGTGTCCGTGACTGCTCGGTGCAGCGGCGTAACCAGAAGGTCATCGAGGAGTCGGCCTCGCCGGTGCTCAGCCCCGACCAGGCGGCCGAGCTGAAGGCGTCGGCCGAACGGCTGGCCGTCGCGGTCGGTTACCGGGGCGCGGCGACCGTCGAGTTCCTGTACCACCCCGGTGACCGGCTGTTCGCGTTCCTGGAGGTCAACACCCGCCTCCAGGTCGAGCACCCGATCACCGAGTCCACCACCGGCTTCGACCTGGTCAAGGCGCAGCTGCACGTGGCCTCGGGCGGGCGCCTCGACGGCACCCCGCCGGTGGAGCGCGGCCACGCCATCGAGGCCCGGCTGAACGCCGAGGACCCCGACCGCGACTTCGCGCCGTCCCCGGGCCGCATCACCCGGCTGGACCTGCCCGCCGGACCGGGCATCCGGGTGGACACCGGCGTCAGCCAGGGTGACACGATCCCCGCCAACTTCGACTCGATGATCGCGAAGATCATCGCCTACGGCCGCGACCGCAGCGAGGCGCTCGGCAGGCTGCGCCGGGCGATGGCGCAGACCACGGTGGTCATCGAGGGCGGCGCGACCAACAAGAGCTTCGTGCTCGACCTGCTCGACCAGCCCGAGGTGATCGACGCCAGCGCGGACACCGGCTGGATCGACCGCGTCCGCGGCGAGGGCAGGCTCGTCTCGCACCGGCACTCCGCCGTCGCGCTGGCGGCCGCCGCCATCGAGGCGTACGAGGAGGAGGAACGCGTCGAGCGGCAGCGGCTGCTGTCCACGGCGTTCGGCGGACGCCCGCAGGTGCAGCACGACAGTGGCCGCCCGCTGGACCTCAAGTTGCGGGGCGTCGGCTACCGCGTGCGGGTGGCGCGGGTCGGCGCACACCGGTTCCGCGTCGGCATCGAGGTGGGCGACGACATACGCACCGCCGACGTCGAGCTCGACCGCTTCGACCGGCACACCGGGCAGGTCGTCGTCAACGGCACCCGGTACCGCCTGCTCACCGACACGCACGGGCCGATCCACCTGGTGGAGGTCGACGGTGTGACGCACCGGGTCAGCCGCGACGAGGGTGGCGTCGTCCGCTCGCCCGCGCCCGCGCTGGTCGTCGCCACGCCGCTGAAGGTCGGCGCCGAGGTCGAGGCAGGCGCCCCGGTGCTGGTGCTGGAGAGCATGAAGATGGAGACGGTGCTGCGGGCGCCGTTCCGGGCCCGGCTGAAGGAATGCGCCGTGTCCGTGGGCAGCCAGGTGGAGACCGGTGCACCGCTGCTGCGGCTGGAGCCGCTCGCCGACGACACCGCCGAAGCCGAGGACACCTCGTCCGCCGGGTCCGTCGAGCTGGACCTGCCCGCCGCGCCCGCCACGATCCCGGCCCGGAATCGCGCCACGCGTGGCCAGGAGGACCTGCGCAGCCTGCTGCTGGGCTTCGACGTCGACCCGCACGACGAGCGCCGGGTGCTCGACGACTACCTCGCCGCGCGTCGGGCGGCCACCGAGGACGGCCACCGGCCGCTGGCCGAGGAACTCGCCCTCATCGAGGTCTTCGCCGACCTCGCCGAGCTGAGCCGCAACCGGCCGGCGGGTGAGGACGGCGGCGGTGCCGGGCACGTACCCAGCGCCCGCGAGTACTTCCACACCTACCTGCAGAGCCTCGACGTCGAGCGGGCCGGGCTGCCGGAGGCGTTCCAGGCCAAGCTCGCCAAGGCGCTCGGGCACTACGGTGTCACCGAGCTGGAGCGCTCCCCCGACCTCGAAGCCGCAGTGTTCCGGATCTTCCTCGCCCAGCAGCGTGCCTCCGCCGACGCCCGGGTGATTGCGACGTTGCTGCGCGCGTGGCTGCGGGAGCCGCCGCCGGACGAGACGCTGCGCGAGCCGGCCGGTCTGGCGCTGGAGCGGCTGGTGTCCGCGACGCAGGTCCGCTTCCCGGTGGTCTCCGACCTCGCGCACGGGGTGGTGTTCGCCTGGTTCGCCCAGCCGCTGCTGCGCCGGACCCGCGCCCGCGTCTACGCCGACGTCCGCCGGCACCTGCGCCACCTGGACGCGCACCCGGACGCGTCGGACCGCGCCGAGCGCATCGCCGAGATGGTCCGCAGCACCGAGCCGCTGGTGCGGCTGCTCGGCCAGCGGCTGGTCCGCGACCACCTGGACAACTCGATCATGCTGGAGGTGCTGACCCGGCGGTACTACGGCAACAAGGGACTCACCGGCGTCCGCACCCGCGAGGTCGCGGGCTGCACGTTCGTGGTCGCCGAGCGGGCGGACTCGTGCGTGGTCTCCTCGGCGGTGAGCTTCGACGCGCTGGGCGGCGCGCTGCGCGGCCTCGCCGAGCTGGCGAGCGGCGAGGACGCCATCGACGCCGACATCTACCTCGCCTGGGAGCGGCAGCCGGCGGACTTCGACGCGATGGCCGCCGCGCTGCACGAGGTCATCAGCGCGCACCCGTTGCCGACCCAGGTCCGCCGGCTCACCGCCACCGTCGCGGGCCGCAGCGGTGCGGTGATGCACCACCACTTCACGTTCCGCCCGTCGACCACCGGGATGACCGAGGAGCGGCTGATCCGTGGCCTGCACCCGTACATCGCGCAGCGGATGCAGTTGGAGCGGCTGCGCAAGTTCGACCTCACCCGGCTGCCGTCGTCGGACGAGGAGGTCTACCTCTTCCAGTGCGTGGCGCGGGAGAACCCGTCGGACGACCGCCTCGTGGCGTTCGCGCAGGTACGCGACCTGACCGAGTTGCGCGAGCACGACGGCAGGCTGGTCGCGCTGCCCACGGCCGAGGACACCATCGCCACCTGCCTCGACTCGATCCGCCGGGCGCAGTCGCAGCGGCCGTCGAAGAAGCGCTTCAACACCAACCGGATCGTGATCTACGTCTGGCCGCCGAGCGACATCACCCGCGCGGAGCTGGAGATGATCGCCGGGCGGGTGCTGCCGACGACCGCGGGCGCCGGGCTGGAGGAGATCCTGTTCATCGCGCGGCAGCGCGACCGGAACACCGGCGAACTGACCAAGGTCGCCGTGCGCATCTCCTTCGACGCCACCGGCGGCACCGAGCTGACCGTCGGCGAGCCGTCGGACGAGCCGCTCGAGCCGCTCGACGACTACCGGCAGAAGGTACTGCGCGCGAGCAGCCGCAACACGGTGTACCCGTACGAGCTGACCGGCCTGCTCGGCGACTTCGTGGAGCACGACCTCGACGGCAACCACGCGCTGGTGCCGGTCGACCGACCGAAGGGCCGCAACACCGCGGCGATCGTCGCGGGCGTGGTCACCACGCCGACCCGGCGGCACCCGCAGGGCATCACCAGGGTCGTACTGCTCGGTGACCCGACGAAGTCGCTCGGCGCGCTGTCGGAGCCGGAGTGCCGCCGCGTGATCGCCGCGCTGGACCTGGCCGAGCGGCTGCGGGTGCCGCTGGAGTGGTACGCGCTGTCCTCCGGTGCCCGGATCTCGATGGAGTCGGGCACGGAGAACATGGACTGGGTGGCTGCGGCGCTCAAGCGGATCGTCGAGTTCACCCAGGACGGCGGCGAGATCAACATCGTGGTCGCGGGCATCAACGTCGGTGCGCAGCCGTACTGGAACGCCGAGGCGACGATGCTCATGCACACCAAGGGCATCCTGGTGATGACGCCGGACTCGGCGATGGTGCTCACCGGCAAGCAGTCGCTCGACTTCTCCGGTGGCGTGTCGGCCGAGGACAACTTCGGCATCGGCGGCTACGACCGGGTGATGGGCCCGAACGGGCAGGCGCAGTACTGGGCGCCGAACCTGGGCGCCGCGCGGGACGTGCTGATGTCGTACTACGACCACACGTACGTCGCACCCGGCGAGGACGCCCCACGGCGGGCGACCACGACCGACCCCGTCGACCGCGACGTCTCCGACTTCCCGCACGTCGTGGCGGGCAGCGACTTCACCACCGTCGGCGAGATCTTCTCCGCCGAGGCCAACCCTGACCGCAAGAAGCCGTTCGACATCCGGACGGTGATGCGGGCGCTCTCCGACCAGGACCACCCGGTGCTGGAACGCTGGGCGGGCATGGCCGACGCGGAGACCGCCGTGGTGCAGGACGTACACCTCGGTGGCATGCCGGTGTGCCTGCTCGGCATCGAGTCACGGTCGGTGCCGCGGCGCGGCTTCCCGCCCACCGACGGCCCGGACACCTACACCGCGGGCACGCTGTTCCCACGGTCGTCGAAGAAGGCCGCGCGGGCGATCAACGCGGCCAGCGGCAACCGGCCGCTGGTGGTGCTGGCGAACCTGTCGGGCTTCGACGGCTCGCCGGAGTCGATGCGGAAGCTGCAGCTGGAGTACGGCGCCGAGATCGGCCGCGCGATCGTGAACTTCCGCGGGCCCATCGTGTTCTGCGTGATCTCGCGGTACCACGGCGGCGCGTTCGTGGTGTTCTCGAAGGCGCTGAACCCGAACATGACCGTACTCGCGCTGGAGGGCTCGTTCGCCTCGGTGCTCGGCGGCGCCCCCGCCGCCGCGGTGGTGTTCTCCGGCGACGTCAACGCCCGCACCGCGGCCGATTCGCGCGTACGGGACCTGGAGGCCCGCGTCGCGGCGGCCTCCGGTGCCGACCGCGCCGCGCTGACCGCAGAGCTCGACGAACTCCGTTCGTCGGTCCGCGCGGAGAAGCTCGGCGAGGTGGCCGCAGAGTTCGACCGCGTGCACAACATCCAGCGCGCGGTCAAGGTCGGCTCCGTCGACGCCGTCATCCGCGCCGCCGAACTCCGCCCACGGATCATCGAGGCCATCGAGTCCCACCTGCGTTAGCCCCGAAGCCGGCCCGACGCGATGGTCCGTCGGACAGGGACACACCCTGTCCGACGGACCATCCACCAGGTCGCACACGAACATCCACCCGGTTCGCCCCGCCCGGACGGCTCCGGCGGGCCGCGTTGATCACTAGCATCGTCGGCGTGCGGAACCTGCCCGGCTCCGGCGGCGGCCGGACACTGCTCGACGTCCTCCTCGACGCCGCCGACACCACGCCGGACCAGGTCATCGTGCACGTGCGGGAGGACGGCAGCGAGCACGCGGTCACCCACCGCGAGTTGCGGGACGAGTCGCTGCGGGTGGCCGGCGGGTTCCAGGCCGCCGCAGTGGCTCCCGGTACGCCTGTGCTCCTGCTCGCCGACGCCGGGGACGACTTCCAGCCGATGTTCTGGGGCGCGCTCGCCGCCGGGCTGGTACCGGTCCCGCTGCCGCCCGAGCCGTCCCGGGTACGGGCGGTCCGCGAACTGCTGACCGGGGCGGCGGTGGTGACCGACGACGCCACCGCAGGGGTGGCTGACGGGTTGCCCGGGCCGGTCCTGCGGCTGGCCGGGCTGCGTAGCGGTCGGCCGCCGGCCAGCCTGCCCGCGCCGACGCCGGACGACGTGGCGTTCCTGCAGTTCTCCTCGGGCAGCACCGGGTCGCCCCGGGGCGTGGAGTTGACCCACGCCAACGTTCTGGCCAACCTGGAGCAGGCCCGGGTCGCCACCGGCGCGCATCCGGACGACGTGCTGGTCACCTGGATGCCCTACTTCCACGACATGGGGCTGATCGGTACCCATCTGACGCCCCTCGCGGTGGGCCTCAAGCAGGTACGGATCCCGCCGCTGGCGTTCGCCAAGCGGCCCGCGCTGTGGTTCACCACCGCCCACCGGCACCGGGCGACCCTGCTGTCGGCGGCGAACTTCGCGCTGGCGCTGGCGGTCCGTCGGGTGCCGGCGGACACCCTCGCCGCGTTGGACCTGAGCTGCGTCCGGTTCGTCGCGGTAGGGGCGGAACCGATCTCGGCGGCGGTGTGGCGGGCCTTCCTGGCCCACACCCGCCCGGCCGGTCTCGCTCCGGCCGCACCGCAACCGGTGTACGGCCTGGCGGAGGCGACCCTCGCGGTGACCTTCCCCCCGTCCGGGGAGGTGGCGGCACCGCTGGTGCTGGACCGGGGCGAGCTGAGCCGGGGGCGGGCGGTACCGGCCCGCCCGGGACCGCAGGCGGTGGAGCTGATGGACCTGGGTCACCCGGTGGCCGACTGTGCGCTGCGGATCGTCGACGACCGGGGCCGGCCGGTGGGCGAGGACCGGGTGGGCATGATCGAGGTACGCGGACCGAACGTGGCCCGCCGCTACCACCGGGCACCGCAGGCCAGCCGGGAGACCTTCGTGGACGGCTGGCTGCGTACCGGTGATCTGGGTTTCCTGCGGGGCGGGCGGCTCTGCGTCACGGGCCGGGCCAAGGACGTGGTCTTCGTCAACGGCCGTACCTTCCACGCCCCTGACCTGGAGGAGGTGGCCGCCGCCACCCCTGGCCTCCCGGCGGGCACGGCTGCGGTGGTCGGCTGCACCGATCCGGACGGTGGTGGTGAGCGGATCGTGGTGTTCGTGCCGTGGGCCCGGCCCCCGTCCGCCGCAGCCGGTGTGCTCGACGCGGCCCGGGCCCGGGTGTCGGAGGCGTCGGGGCACGACGAGGTCCGGGTGCTGCCGTTGCCACCTGGCGCGTTCGCCCGCACCACCAGCGGAAAGCTGCGCCGGCGGCGGATGCGGGAACGGTACCTGGCCGGTGACTTCGCCGACCGGGAACGGCGCTGGTACCCGTCGCACACCCCGTCCGACCGGTCCTCGGGTGCGGTGTCGCGGATGCCCCGGCACGAGGTCGAACGGCTGGTCGGTCAGGTGTGGGCCCGGGTGCTGGACCGGCCGGCCACCACCATCGACCCGCACGACCGGTTCCTGGCCATCGGCGGCTCCTCGCTCAAGGCGATGGAGGTGCTCGCCGGGCTGGAGGATGCCTTCGGCACCACGCTCGATCCGGCGGACCTGCGGGACTGTCCGACCGTGGCGGCGTTGACCGACCGGATCGTCGCCCGGGCGGCCGAGCCGCCGGCGGCGACCGGGCCGGTCGTGGTCACCGACCCGGGCCCCGCGACGACGACGGGGACCATGGCGGTGATCGGGATGGCCTGCCGGTTCCCCGGCGCGGACAGTCCGGAGGAGTTCTGGCAGTGGCTGGTCGAGGGCGGGGACGCGGTCCGCCCGGCCCCCGCCCACCGGTGGGTCACGCCGGAGGACATGCCCCGTTGGGGCTCCTTCCTCGACGACCCGATGCTCTTCGACGCCGGGTTCTTCGGGCTCACCGACGAGGAGGCCCGTTACGCGGATCCGCACGCCCGGCTGTTCCTGGAGATCGGGTACGAGGCGCTGGAACGCGCCGGGTACGCCGGCCCGCGCCGGCACGGCCGCCGCATCGGCGTCTTCGCCGCCGTCGGGGAGAGCGGCTATCCGGAGCTGCTGGCCCACCACGGGCCGGTGACGTCGGCGGCAGCGCTGGCCGGGAACCTGCGCAACCTGGTGGCGGCCCGGCTGGCGCAGCTGCTCGACCTGACCGGGCCGGCCGTGGCGGTGGACACCGCCTGCTCCTCGGCGCTCGTCGCGCTGCATCTCGCCGGGCGCAGCCTGGCCAGCGGCGAATGCGACATCGCGGTGGTGGGTGGGGTCAACCTCAACCTCACCCCGACGGGGTACCGGCTGCTCGGCGCCGCCGAGGCACTCTCCCCCACCGGACGGTGCCGCGCCTTCGACGCGGACGCCGACGGCTTCGTCCCCGGCGAGGGCGGCGCCGCGCTCGTGCTGTGCCGGCCCGCCGACGCCGACGCCGCCGGTGACCAGGTACTCGCACTGGTCACCGGAACGGCGGTCGGCAACGACGGCCGGTCGCTGAGCCTGCTCGCGCCGAACCCGCGGCGGCAGCGGAAGGTGATCGAGCGGGCGTACCGGGAGGCGGGGGTCGATCCGGCCCGGGTCAGCTACGTCGAGGCCCACGGTACGGGCACCGCGCTGGGTGACCCGGTGGAGGTACGGTCCCTGGCGCACGCGTTCCCCCCGCAGCCCGACGGGACACCGCGCTGGCTCGGGTCGGTCAAGACCAACCTGGGTCACCTGCTCAACGCCGCCGGAATGCCGTCGCTGGTGAAGGTGGTGCTCGCGCTGCGCCACCGAAGGCTGCCGGCGTCCCTGCACCACGTGCGGCCGTCCACCCGGTTCGATCTCGCCACGGCGGGTTTCGCGGTGGTCACCGGGACACGCGAGTGGACCGCCCCCGCGTCACTGGTGGCCGGGGTGAACGCGTTCGGCTTCGGCGGTACGAACGCCCACGCCATCCTGCAGGAGGCGCCGCCCGCCCCACCCGCACCCACGACAGCCAGCGGGGAACCCGACTGGCACCTGGTGACCCTCTCCGCGCACACGGGTACCGCGCTGCGCCGGGCGGCCCGCGACCTCGCCGGGCACCTGCGCGAACACCCGGAACTCGATCCGGGCGACGTGTGCGCCAGCGCCGGCACGGCCCGCGACGACGGGCCGTACCGGCTGGCGGTGGTCGGCACCGCCGACCTGGCCGACCGGCTGGCCGCTACGGCGACCGCCCCGGCGTACGGGCCGGTCACCCGCCGGCCCCGCACGGTGTTCCTCTTCCCGGGTGTGGACGCGCCGGTGCCGCCCGTGCGTGCCGTGCGGGACCTGCACGACCGGCTGCCGGTGTTCCGGGCGGTCCTCGCCGACGCCTCCGCGGCCGCCGGCCCGGTGGCCGGGCGTCCGTTGCTGTCCTGGTGCCTGGCCGGGACGGTGGACCCGGAACGGACGCGGGACGCCCGGACGGTCGCGGCGGCGGTGAACGTCGCGGTGGGGCTCGCGGTGGCCCGGCAGCTCACCGCGTGGGGAATGCCACCCGACGCGGTACTCGGGGACGGGACGGGGGAACTCGCCGCGTCCGCCGCTTCCGGGGTGCGCGACGTCGCCGAGGCGGTCCGGCTCGCGGTCGCCCTCACCAGCGTCGGGGTCCCGGAGCCGGCCGGTCCAGACGGGTCGACCGGCCCGGCGGACGCACCGGCGCTGCGGGCGGCGCTGCGGCGGTTGCGCGACGACGGGTACGACACCTTCGTCGAACTCGGGCCGGCCGGCCCGCTCGGCGAGACGGCCCGGGCGGAGGCCGGTGAGGGACCGGTCCACGTGCTGGCCGTGCTCGACCCGTCCCCGCACCCGGAGGGGGTGACCGGGGCCGGGTCGCTGCTGGCGGCGGTGGGGCTGCTCTGGGCGCGGGGTGGTCCCCTGGACAGGTCCGCGCTGTATGCCGGCCATCGGCGGGTCGCCGTGCCGACCTACCCGTTCGAGCGGCGGGCGTACCGGCCACCGGGGGCTGCGGACCCGGGCGGGTCCGGTGCCGTTCCGCTGCACCGGGTCGCCTGGCGGGAGACACCCCTGCCGGCCGACCCGTTGCCGGCGAGGGTCTGGCTGTGGGGCCCGGGTGCCGGGGCGGCCGGGAGTCCGCTCGCCGACCGGCTCTCCGCCGCCCTCACCGCGCGGGGCGTCGAGGTACGCCCCACCGGACCGGCCACGGCACCGCAGACCGGGGCGCCCGCACCGGGTCGCCACGACGTGGCCGTGTTCCTCGCCGGTGCCGCAGTCGACCCGCCGGACGTGGGCACACTCGACACCGTCGTGTCGGGCCTGGTGCACGCCTTCCACGCCCTGCTGGGCGGGCTGGACGACGGACCGGGACGGCTGCTGGTGATCACCGAGGACGTCCACGTCACCGGCGCGGCGGTGGAACGGCCCCGCCCGGTGCAGGGGGTGCTGACCGGGCTGGCCGCCGCCCTGGCCGACGAGCGGCCCGACCTGCTGGTCCGGGCGACGGATCTGTCCAGCCTCGACGGTGTGGCGGCGCGGGTGGAATCCGTCTGCCGGGAGCTGTCCGGGCTCACCGGTGTGTCCGGGCCGGTGGGAGCCGAGGGGGTCACCGGTGTGTCCGGGCCGGCGGGAGCTGAGGGGGTCACGGCGACCGGCGTGGCCTGGCGCGGCGGATCCCGCCTCACCCGGTTCCTCACCGAGGTACCGACGCCACCGGACCGGCCGGCACCGGACGCCACCGACCCGGGCGCGGTCCACGTGATCCTCGGCGGGGCCGGCGGGTTCGGTGCCGACCTGGCCCGCGCCCTGGCCCGCCAGGGCCGCCCGACCCTGCTGCTGGCCGGCCGCTCCGCGCAGGCCCCCGCCGCGCTGCTGGCCGAGCTGTCCGGGGCCGGCGCCACCGTGGAGTACCACCGGTGCGACGTCACCGTCCGGGCCGACCTCGACGCGCTGCTCGGGGGTCCGCGCCGGCTGGACACCGTGTTCCACGCGGCCGGGACCATCCGGGTGGGCACCCTGCGGGCGAAGTCCCCCGGTGATGTCCTCGCCGTGCTGGCGCCGAAGGTACGCGGCAGCTACCTGCTCGCCGAAACACTGCACCGGCACGGCCACCACGGCACGCCGGTGGTGGGGTTCTCGTCGGTCAGCGCCGTGCTGCCCGGACTGGCGGCGGCGATCGGGGACTACGCCGCGGCCAACGCCTTCCTCGACGCGTTCGCCGCCGCGCACCGGGCCGCCGGCCGGCCGTTCCAGGCGATCGGGTTCGCCGCGATCACCGGCACCGGCATGGCGGCCCGGGCCGGGGTCGTCGCCGGTCCCGGCGGGGACCGGCCGGCCGGGGGCGGGGGCATCGGCGCCCTGACCGTCCGCGAGGCGCTACGGGCGCTGACGGTCGCCGGGAGTGTCGACGCGGCCCATCTGGTCGTCGCGGACCTGCGCCCCCAACGGCCGGACACCACCGGGACCGCCGGGCCACCCGGGGGCACCCGGACGGATCCGCCCGGCGGCGGGCAGACGGTGGCGGAGCTGGGCGAACTACTGCGCCGGCTGGTCGCCGAACCGCTGCACCGCCGGCCGGAGGAGATCGCCGACGACACCTCGTTCCTCGCCCTCGGCCTGGACTCCCTCGCGGCCGTGGACCTGGTCAGGCGGTTGGAGGACGAACTCGGCCGGGAACTGCCGGTCACCCTCTTCTTCGAGTACACCACCATCGCCGAACTGGCCGGGCACCTCGCGGCCCAGCCCGCCACCCCGGTGGTACCGGCGCCCACGCCGCTGGTGGCGGACGGGGACGAGAGGTTCCCGCTGACCGCGGTGCAGCGGGCGTTCCACGTCAACGAGCGGCTCCACCCGACCGTGGCGAGCTACGGCCTCGTCCGGCACACGGTTACCGGTCCGCTCGACACCGACCTGCTCGGACGGGCCCTGGGCCACCTTGAGGCGCGCCACCCGATGTTGCGGGTGAGATTCGTGGCTGGCACCACGGTCACCGCGCCGCAGCAGGTGATCCTGTCCCCGGCGGTCCCCGCGCCCGCCTGTCCGGGCTGGTACCGGGAGCAGCACCACACCGGTACCCTCGCCGCGTTGGAGGAGCAACTCTGCAACACCCCGGTCGACCTCACCCGTGACCCCCCGCTGCGGGCGGTACTCGTGCGGGAGAGCCCCGATCGGGGCCACCTGGTGCTCGTCATGCACCACGCCGCCGGGGACGGGTTCAGCCTCAACCTGCTCAGCGAGGAGCTGTGGGCCACCTACACCGTCCTGGCCCGGGGAGGGACGCCGCAGCCGTCGCCGCCGGCCACCGACTTCCCCGCGTACGCCCGCGGTGTCACGGCCCCGGCGGCACCGGACCTGACGTACTGGCGGGACATCCTCACCGGCGGCGGGTGGACGCTACGGTTGCCGTTCGACGGTGACAGCGGCACCGCGCCCGCTCCCCCGTACGCGACCCACCCGGAGCACCTGGGGACGGAGCTGGTGGCCGGGCTGCGCGAGCATGCCGCAACCGCCGGGGTCTCCCTGTTCCATCTGCTTCTCGCCGGATACGTGCGGTGCCTGGCCCGGTGGTGCGGGCAGCGGCGGGTCCCGGTGAACGTGGCCCGGGCCGGCCGCGAGGCACGCCTGCCCGGCATCGACCGGATCGTCGGCCCCTTCGCCGACACCCTGCCGCTCCTGGTCGACGTGGACCCGGACGAGCCGGCGGGTCGGCTCGCCGATCGGCTCCGCCTCGCCTGGTCGGCCGCGCAGCGGCACGGCTCGGTATCCAGTCTCGACCTGGCCCGGCTGCTCGGCCCGGCCGGCGGGGGCCCCCGCACCGCGAGCCCCGCCGGGTTCAGTTTCGCCCGTTTCCCGGTCAACCGGGACCCCGACTGCCCGGTCACGGTGGCCGCGACGGCTGCCGGCACCGCGTCGGCGGCCACCCGGCTCAGCCTGCTCTGCTGGGAGTCCGGCACGACGCTGCGCTTCTCCTGGAACTTCCCGGTCCGGCTGTTCGACCGGGCGACCGTGGCCCGGCTCGCCGCCGAGCACCGGCGGGAACTGGTCGCCCTGGCCGGGGCGGGACGGCCGGACGCGGGTACCCGGCACACCGCCTCGGCAGCCGGTGCCCGCCCGGCACCCGGGTCACGGGCCCGGGAGGCAGCGGCCGGTACGGCCGAGGGTGGCGACGTCAGCGCCCGGATCCGGGCGGTGTGCCGACGTACCCCCGAGGCGGTGGCTGTGCACGACGGTACGACGGCACTGACGTACCGGTCCCTCGACCTGGCCGCCGACGGGGTGGCCGCGCTGCTCGCGACGTACGGGGTGGGCCCGGGTGACCGGGTGGGGCTGCTCACCTCGCCAGGGCCCGGCACGGTCGTCGGGGTCGTCGGGATTCTCCGGACCGGTGCCGCGTGGGTACCGCTGGACGCCGGACACCCACCGGCCCGCCTGCGCGACCAGCTTGCCCGGGCCGGGGCTGAGCTGGTCCTGCACGACGACGAGTGCGCCACCGCCGCACAGCAGATCGGCGACGACGCCCGGCTGGTCCGGCTCGAACCGGTGCGGTCCGCCGGGCCGGGCGACGGAGCCGCCCGGCCCGATCCGGGACCGGCGGGCCGTACGCCGTCCCCGCAGGACCCGGCCTACGTGATCTTCACGTCGGGGTCGACGGGACGACCGAAAGGCGTACCCGTCACGCACCGGTCGATGCTGAACTACCTCGACTGGGCAGTCACCACCTTCGGGTACCGACCCGGGGACCGGCTCGCGCAGACCGCCTCGATCTGCTTCGACGCCTCGGTACGGCAACTGCTGGCGCCGCTGCTGGTCGGCGCCACCGTGGTCACCTTCACCCGGTCCCTGCTGCGTGACCCGGAGGCCCTGCTGTCCCGGCTGGAGCGGGACCGGATCACCGTGTGGAGTTCGGTACCGACCCTGTGGGAGAGGATCCTGCGGGCCGCCGAGGAACGGGCGGCACAACACGGTGCGGCACCGGATCTGACCTCGCTGCGCTGGGTCCACGTCGGTGGGGAGGAGCTGTCGCCGGTGCCGGTACGGCGCTGGTTCGACCTGTTCGGCAGCGGTTGCCGGATCACCAACCTGTACGGCCCGACCGAGGCGACCATCAACGCCACCTGGCACCTGATCGACCGGCGTCCGGGCGACGAGGTGCGTCGGCTCCCGATCGGCCGGCCGGTGGGTGGGGCGGTCGTGCGGGTCGTTGACGCCGAGGGTCGGGACTGTCCCCCCGGGGTGGCCGGGGAGCTGTACCTGGGTGGGGTCGGTCTCACCGCCGGCTACCTCGGTGAGCCGGAGTTGACCGGGGCGGTGTTCGTGGTCCGAGACGGCGAACGGTTCTACCGCAGCGGCGACCGGGGGCGGATCGGACCGGACGGCGACCTGGAGTTCCTGGGTCGGTTGGACGACCAGGTGAAGATCCACGGTTACCGGGTGGAGCCCGGCGAGATCGAGGCGGTGCTGCGCAGGCACCCGGCGGTGGCGGCTGCCGTGGTGCTGCACCAGACCGATCCGCACCCACGGCTGCACGCCTTCGTCTGTCCCGTGCCGGGGGCCGCCCCGACGGTGGCCGGGCTGCGCGCCCATCTCCGTACCAGCCTGCCGGAACACCTGGTCCCGGCCCGGATCCACCTGCTGGAGAGCCTGCCGCTGACAGCCGTCGGCAAGGTCGACCGGGACCGGTTGTGGGCCCGGGTCCGGAGCGGGCCGCCGGTCGACGGCGGGACGGGCACTGACACCAGCACCGGCACCGGCACCGGCACCGGCACCGAGGAGAGGTTGGCCCAGATCTGGCGCGACCTGCTCGACCTGCCGGCGATCGGACCGGACGACGACTTCTTCGCCCTCGGCGGCGACTCCATCCTGGTCCTGGAGGTGTTCGCCCGGTTACGGGAGAAGGTCCCGGCCGCGCCGAGCCCGACCGTCATCTACCAGCACCGGACCCTCGCCGAACTCGCCGCCGCGATCGATGCGGAGACCGGGGAGGTCGTCCGGGCGACCGGGGAAGTCGTCCAGGCGACCGGGGAGGTCGTCCGGGCGACCGGGGACGCCCCGGCCGGATGCGCCGACCGGCACGGCCCCGGCGACGTGACCTCCCCGCCCGGCTCCGCTGCGGATCCGACGGCTCCGTTCCCCGTGACGGCGACCCAGCGCGGGTTCCTGCTCGCCGACGCGGTCTCACCGGGTGCCGGTACCACCTGGCTGGCCCGACTGCGGCTACACGGGCCGGTACGGCGGGAGGTGTTCCAACGCGCCGTCGACGTCCTCGTCGCGCGGCACCAGATGCTCCGGGTGGTCTTCCCCGCCGGCACCCGGCCGCCGGTGCAACAGGAGCTGCCCGTGTCGTTGCGGCTGCCGGTCGGGTACGAGGTGCTGCCCGCCCCCGCCGACCTGGCCACCCGCGTCGCCGAGGAGCGCAGCCGGCGGTTCGAGCCGTGGGCCTGGCCCCTGCTGCGGCTACGCCTCCTGGCGCTGGCACCGGACGAGCACGTCCTGCTGGTGCACGCGCACCACCTGATCGGCGACGGGTACAGCGTCGCCCTGCTGGGCCGCGAACTGCTGGCGGTCTACCACCGGCTGGCCGCAGGCGAGTCCGACGGGCTTCCCGCGCTGCGGACGAGTTTCCGGGACTACGTGGCGCTGCTGACCCGCCGGGCGGGCGCCCCACCGGATCCCACCGCACGCTCCTGGTGGGCGCGCCGGTTCGGCCGGCCGTACCAGCCACCGGTGCTGCGCACGGATCGTGGATCCGGGTCGACCAGCCGCGACCGGGACGACGACGGGTCGGTACCGGCGACCGCGCCGGCACCGGTGTGCGGCTTCACCCTCGATGCTCCGGTCGTCGCCGGTCTGCGCCGGCTCGCTGCCGGTGCGGCGACCACCCTGCATGCCACGGTGCTGACCGGGTACCACCGGGCGCTGACCCGGTTCACCGGTCAGGACGACCTGGTCGTCGGTCTGGCCGTCACCGGCCGGGACCACCCCCTGCCCGATCTGCACCGCGTCTTCGGTCCGTGCGCGACGATGCTGCCGCTCCGGCTGTACGGCACGGCCGCGTTCCCGGACCAGTTGGCCCACATCGCCGCCGAGGTCGCCGCAGCCCGGCAGCACGACCATCCGCCGTCGATCACGGCCGTCGGACCCACCGTGGGACGGGACGGAGCCCCGGTCGGCGCCCAGTTCTTCTTCAGCTTCCTGGACTTCGACGCGCTCGGCACACCCGGGCCGGGCCCGGCCGCCGGCCCGAACCCGGGCAGGTCCCGTCCCGGCCCCGGCCGACTCAGGCTGAGCTGGGACGACGACGACACGGACCTGGCGCCGCCGCCGATCGGCACCGACCTGTTCCTGACCGCCCGGCCCGTGTCGGGTGGCCTACGGATCACGGTCCGCGGTTCCGCAGCGGCGGTGAGCCCGACCGGGCTCGCCCGCCTCGCCGACTGGCTGCGGGACGACCTCACCACCGCAGCGACGGCAGCCACCCGGCCGCGCCCGGCACCGGCCGCCGGAGCGGGCGCGGCGGAGAGCGCCGCACCGGCCCCGTTGCCCGCCCCGGCGTCGGGGCCGTCGCCGGCGCAGTTGACCGCAGCCATCGTCGGCTATCTACCACCGCCGGCGCAGCTGGCCGCGATCGCTGGTCTACCCGCCGGGAGCCTGTCCCGGGAGCACCTACGCGGCCTGCTCTTCCCGGGCGGCCGCCCCCGGCTGCTGGAGGAGTTGACCACCCCACTGGGGACCTCGGGATTCGTCTGCCTTCCGCGCTTCTCCGACGAGTTGGCCGGTGCCCGGGAGACACTCGCCGCCGAAACGGCCCATGCCGTCGACCTCGCCGCCGGCCTCGGAGCCCGGTGCGTGTCGCTCGCCGGGATGATCCCCGCCCACACCGGTTACGGCACCGGCGTACTGCGGTACGCCAGTACCACCGTGGCGGTGACCACGGGACACGCGGTCACCGCCGTCTCCGTGGTACTGGCGGTGGAGGCGGCGTTGGCCGCGACCGGACGGACCCTCGCCGGACGGACCCTCGCCGTCGTCGGCCTCGGCTCGATCGGCTCCTCCTCGTTGCAGCTGCTGCTCGCCCGCGCCCCACACCCGCCGGCCCGGCTCGTACTCTGCGACATTCCCGCCGCAACACCCCGGCTGGCCACCCACGCCGCACGCCTACGGGCCGACGGTTTCCCCGGCACCGTCGAGGTGTGTCAGTCCGCGCCCGGGGTCCCCGGCGCCGTGTACGCCGCGGACGTGGTCATCGGGGCGACGAGCGCGGCGAATCAGCCGATCGACGTCGACCGGCTCCGTCCCGGCACGATCGTGGTCGACGACTCCTTCCCGCACGCCCTGGACCCCGCCCGCGCGCTGGCCCGGATGCGACGCGACCGCGACGTCCTCGTCGTCGGCGGCGGCCTGCTCCACCTGGGACGCACCGGGCGCACCGTGCCAGCGGACCTGCCGCCCGCAGTGGCGGCCGGGCACGCGGCGGGTTTCGGCCTGCCCGACACGATCGCCTCCTGCCAGCTCGAGTCACTGCTCCGGGCCGCCACACCCACCCTGCCCCTGGTACACGGTCCGGTGGACCTCGCCACGGCAACCGGTTACGCGCAGGCGCTGACCGGGGCCGGAATCACCGCAGCGCCACTGCACCTCCTGCGCCAGCTCATCGAGCCGGACCCGACCGCCTGGTAGGACAACCCGCCCCTGGGTCATGTCGCCGCCCCGGGTCCGATCCAGCCCGGCCGTGGGAGAAATCGAATTCCTGCCCGTATAGGCTCTCGGATTGACCATCCTTGCATGGTTGGCCGCGACGGGCAGTGACGCTCGTGCGACCGCTTTCTGGGTCCGCTGCTGGACTGGGCGCAAGACACCGACGAGGGACGGCCGCATGACGACCATCTATGACGTGGCTCGGGTGGCCGAGGTCTCGGCGTCGACGGTGTCCCGGGTGCTCAACGGGCACGCGTCGGTGGATCCGGACCTGGCGGCGCGGGTCCGCCAGGCGATGCTCGACCTGGACTACCGGCCCAACGCGGTGGCCCGCAGCCTGCGCCGGAAGCGGACCAGCCTCTGGGCTGTGATCATCTCCGACATCGGCAATCCTTTCTTCACCTCGCTGGTGCGCGGCATCGAGGACGTGGCGCAGGAGGCGGGCTTCTCGGTGGTCCTTTGCAACGGGGACGAGGATCCCGACAAGGAGTCCCGTTACGTGACTGCGGCGTTGGCCGAACGGATGGCCGGCGTGATCATCTCACCGTCGGGGCGACCGGCCCTGATCAACCGGCTCACCGAGGCCGGGATGCCGGTCGTGGTCATCGACCGGCAGCCCCGGGGGGTGGCCGTGGACACCGTGCTCGTGGACAACGTCCATGGAGCCGAGACGGCCACCGCCCACCTGATCGACAGTGGCTACCGCCGGGTCGCCTGCATCACCGGACCACGCCGGATCTCCACCGCCCTGCAACGACTACGCGGATACCAGCGGGCCCTGCACACGCACGGCCGGATTGTGACGGAGGAACTGGTCCGGTTCGCCGACTTCCGCGAAGACGGCGGGTACCAGGCCATGGCGTCGCTGCTGAGCGCGGCCGAGCCACCGGACGCGGTCTTCGTCGCCAACAACCTGATGACGGTGGGTGCGCTGGAGTGCCTGCTGGACCGGGCCGTCGCCGTACCCGCCCAGTGCGGCGTGGTCGGGTTCGACGACATCCCCTGGGCCCATCTGGTCCGGCCCTCACTGAGCACCGTCGCGCAGCCCACGTACGACCTGGGGCGGGCTGCGGCGTCGCTGCTCACCGAGCGGATCGCCCACCCGGCGAAGGCGCCCTCGACCGTCACCCTGCACACGACGCTGCGGATCCGCGAGAGTTCGACCCGCGCCCTTCTCCCGCCGGGCGGGCAGCTCCCGGACCGTCGGGGTGGAACCGAACAGCTCCACTGAGCCCGGCGTCAGCGGCACCTGCCCGGATCAGAGGTCGACGTCACCGCACAGGTGCACCCGTACGCCGAGTTCGTCGAACATCGCGGCCTTGACCCGCAGGGCACGGTCGGCCGCCCCGGCGTCGTCGGCGTAGACCACGTTGACGTGGTTGGCCCGGTGCCGGGCCATCAACTGGTCGCGGCCCACGCCGTGCAGCACGGCGTGCATGATCGGCCACTGCGGGGTGGTGGCCTGGAGCCGGCGCTCCGTCTCGGCGGCCGGTAACTCCACCACACTGCCCCGGCCCAGGTCGACGTGCAGCACCCCGTCCATGATGAAGACCCGCGACCAGACGATCTCCCCCGGCCGGGAGACACCGCTCAGGGTGCCGCCGCCCAGCGGGAAGTACATCGGCGGTTGCCGCATGCTGTACGACCGGTCGTAGCCGCCGTTGTGGGACGCCGGGACCGAGCCGGAGATCTCGAACACCCAGACGAAATCCGGCCCGTACTGCTCTCCCCAGCGGATGTCGTGCAGCGTCGTGGCCGGGTCCATTCCCATCGCGGTCCAGATCCGGTTGGTGACCAGCGAGTCCACCGCGACGCCCTCGTCGACCTCGTTGAAGTGCGGCAGGGCCTGTCCCGGATAGAGCTCACGCGACCCGTCCCGGCTGATCACCGGCGGTCGGGACACGTTGTTCAGCAGCCCTTCGGCCAGGTCACTCGCCGGCACGGTGTCCTTCAACCCCTGCTGGTACTGGATACCGACCGCGTCCAGACCGAAGTCGTCGGCGATGCGCAGGGCGGCGATGTACATCTTGAACTGGCTGAGCAGCTGCGCGTCGGTCAGTTCGGTCGCCTCGTCGGTACCGGTGTGGAAGGTCAGGCCGGCCCCGTCGAGCCAGGCCCGCACCGCGTGGGCCTCCTCGTCGGGTACCTGCGACATCTCCGCAACCAGCGCGCTCTGCGACAGCCGTTCCTTGAAGATGCCGAGCGGGTTGAGCAGTTCGTCATCGATGATCGCGTTGTACATGCCCATGCAGCCCTCGTCGAAGACCCCGATGATGGCCCGTTCGCGTACCAGCTGACGGGCCAGCGCCACGCCGAGCGTCACCTCGGGGTCGGACGGCAACGACGGCAGGTCCCGTACGTGGCTGTCGTCGTGGGTCACCTCGCCGGTCTCCAGCCAGGTCTTCAGTCCCCGGCGCGCCCACTCGTCGGTGAAGTCCTCGCTCCACAACGCCGAGTAGCGCACGCCCGCCTTGGTGAGGCTGCCGGCGAGGTTCAGCAGGCCGACCAGGCCGGGGAACTGTCCGCTCCAGTTCGCCACGAGCAGGATCGGCCCCCGGTGGGCGCGTAGTCCGGCCAGCACGTGGTGGCTGTACTGCCACACCGCCTCCACGACGATGAGCGGGGCGTCGACCGGGATGCGCCGGAAGACCTCGATCCCGGCGCGCTGGCTGTCGATGAAGCCGTGACCGGTGGCGTCGTCCACCTTGTGGGCCCGCTGGGTGTGCCAGCCCAGGGCGGTGACCGCGGCGGCGAGGTCCGCCTCCAGGCGTTGCTGGGTCGGCCAGCAGGTGACGTTCGCGCTCAGCCGCAGGTCACCGCTGGCGACCGTGTAGACCGTCTGAGGGACGGCGGTCGGCGGGTCGACCAGCATCGGCAAGGTGTAGTTGCTCACGGGGTGACGTCCTCCACTGGCTCGTCGTTACCTGGCGGGGTCGGAGTCGCAAGGCGCGCCTGCCGGGCGGCCAACGCGTGGGCGATGGACGTCGTACCGACGTACAGCTCCCGGTACAGCTGGTACAGCTCGTCGTAGTCGGCGGCGAGCGCCGGGCGCGGCTCGCGGACCTCCCGGATCGGGTTCCACCGGTGGATGAGCACCTGCTCCACCACCCCGGCGGCCAGGAACGCCGCCCCGTAGCTGGCACCGATGGTGACCGACGGGATGTGCTGGGTCCGGCCGGTGATGTCCGAGACGATCTGCGTCCAGAGGCCGCCCTGGGTGCCGCCACCCACCGCCACGACGCGCCGGATGTCGCCACCGGCCGCCTCGATCGTCTCGATGTTGTGCCGCACTCCCAGCCCGGTCGCCTCCAGCGCGGCCCGGTAGATGTCGCCCCGCCCGTGGGAGAGCGTCAGGCCGGCGATGACGCCCCGGGCGTCGGGATCCAGGATGGGTGTGCGCTCCCCGGCGAAGAACGGCAGCATGAGCAGGCCCCGCGCGCCCGGCCCGGACCGCTCGGCCAGGCGCAGGAGTTCGGGGTAGTCGGCGGCGTCGAACAGCTCCCGCAGCCAACCGGTGATCGCCCCGGAGGTCGCCATGCCGCCGGCCAGGTTGCGGGTGCCCGGCAGGGCGCCGACCGTACCCCACAGCGACGGGCTGGTCAGCCGGTGCGGCACCGTGTGCACCAGGAACATGGTGGTGCCGTACATGAGCATCAGGTCGCCGACGCCCTGGGCGCCCACGCTGACCGCCTCCGACCAGGCGTCGATCGTGCCGGTCACGACCGGGGTGCCCGGCGGCAGTCCGGTCGCCGCGGCGGCCACGGCGGTCACGCCGCCGGCCACCTCGCCGGGCCACCGCAGATCGGGCAGGTCCAGCCCCGGGGCGATCTCGTCGGCCCAGGGCCGGTACCACTCCTGGGCCACGGTGTCGTACAGCGGGGTGCACTGGCTGGCCGAGTGCTGGTCGATCAGGTACCGCCCGGTCAGCTTGAAGACCAGCCAGGAACTCGGCATGAACAGCCGTCGGGCCCGGGAGAACACCTCCGGCTCGGCGTCGGCGACCCAGGCGATCTTCGCTCCCGCCGCCTGCGTCGACAGCGTCGACCCGCACCGCCGCAGGATCTCGTCCGTGCCGTACCGCTCGGTGAGCCGGGCGATCTGCGGTGTGGACCGGGTGTCCACGCCGTACAGGATGGCCGGCCGCAGGGGCGTACCACCGCCGTCGGTGAGCAGCACGCACGGTCCCATCCCGCTGACCCCGACCGACACCACGTGGGCGTCGCCCGGGGCGAGCAGGTCCCGGGTGAGGGCGACGAACTCCTCCCACCAGATCCGGCCGTCCATCTCCACCCAGCCGGGTCGCGGTCGGTCCACCCGGTGTTCCCGGCTGCAGGAGCGCAGTACGTTCCCGGCCAGGTCGACCAGGACGCCCTTGCTGCTGGATGTGCCGATGTCGACTCCGACCACCGCCGCCACGGTCATGCCAGGTCTCCCCCGATCTCCAGGTCTGGGTCTGCGGTCACCGCGCCGGTGCTGTCGTCGCGTGGCCCGGTCGACCGGGTGCCGGCCGCCGGGTCACGCCGGCCGGCGCTCAGCCGACGCCGCCGAGCTTGGCGTACGCTTCGGCGGCGTTCTCCTTGGTGATCTGCATCGTGTCGAGCGTGGTGGTACGCGGGATGTCCTTGCTGCAGTCGACCAGGATCCTGCGGGCCAGTTCGACGGCCTCCCGGCCGCCGGTGGCGTACTGGAACGTCGCGGCGAGCCGGCCCTGCTCGACGGCCTTGATGCCGCCCGAGGGCACCGGCAGCGCGTCGATGCCGGTGAACTTCACCTTTGTGTGCAACCCGGCCGCCTTCGCGGCCAGGTACGCGCCCTCGGCCATCGGGTCGTTGTGGGCGTAGACGGCGGCCACGTCCGGGTGCGCCTTGAGCAGCGCGTCGGCCACCGCCTGTCCCTTCTCCCGCAGCCAGTCCCCCGGCTGGGAGGCGACGATCTTGATCTTCGGGTTGCCCGCGATGCCCTCCCGGAAGCCCTGTGCGCGTTCGGCGGCGGGCGTGGACCCGGGCAGCCCGGCGATCTCGATGACCGTGCCGCCGTCGGGCAGCAGTGTCTTGGCGTAGAACTCGCCGGCCGCCTTGCCGATCGCGACGTTGTCCCCGCCGATGAAGGCCGTGTACGCCTCGCCGTCCACCTTGCGGTCGAGCACGATGACCGGGATGCCCCGGTCGTACGCCTTCTTCACCACCGCGGTCAGCGGCGTGGCCTCGTTCGGCGAGATGATCAGAAGGTTGATCTTCTGGGTGAGGAAGTTCTCCACGTCGGCGACCTGCTTGCTGTTGTCCTGCGCCGCGTCGGAGACCACCACGGTGAAGCCGGGGACGGCCTTCGCCGCGGTCTGCACGTCGTTGTTCATGACCTGCCGGTAGGGCTCGGCGTTGTTGGCCTGCGCCATGCCGATCAGGAAGTTCTTGCCGGTGCCGCAGTTCGCGGCGGCGGTGTCGCCGCCGTCGGACGGCTTTTCCACGCTGCACGCGGTGGAGGTCAGCGCCCCGGTGAACAGCAGCGCGAGAAGGGCGGTACGGATGCGCATGATGACGCTCCTTGTTCGGAGGGTGGTTCAGACGATGCTGCGGCGTAGCTTCTGCAGCCCGGCGGCGGCCACGATCACCAGTCCCTTGATCAGTAGCTGCACGTTGGCATCGATGTTGTTGAGCGCGAGGATGTTGTTGAGGATGCCGAGCAGCAGCGCCCCGGCGAGCGTGCCGCCCATCGTGCCGGTACCCCCGGCCAGGCTGGTGCCGCCGATGACCACCGCGGCGATCGCGTCGAGTTCGTAGCCGGCGCCGTCGTTGGGGCTGCCCTGGTTGAGCTGGCCCGCGTGGATGATCCCGGCCACGGCGGCGAGGAGTCCCGCGATGGCGAAGACAGCGACCTTGACCCGCAGCACGGGTACGCCCGAGAGCCGGGCGGCCTTCTCGTTGCCGCCGATGGCGTAGACGTGGCGGGCGAACGCGGTCTTGCGCAGCACGACGATCGCGGCCACGCCGATGCCGATGAACAGCACCGCCGGGACGGGCACCACCCCGTTGATGGTGCCGTTGAGGATCTCGAACGCCGGGGGCGCCTCCTGGGGGCCGTCGCCGTAGGCGATCGGGATACCGAGCCCACCGGACCAGATCCGGGCCAGGCCGCGCGCGACCTGTAGGCCCGCCAGGGTGACGATGAACGACTGGATGCCGAGGCGGGCCGTCGCGTAGCCCTGCAACGCGCCGAAGGTGGCGCCGATCAGCAGCACGACCGTGACCGCGGGCAGGATGCCGAGCCCGGAGTCGACCATCAGCGTCGCGGTGCCGACGGCGGACAGGCCGAGAATGGCGCCGACCGACAGGTCGATGCCACCGAGCAGGACCACGAACGTCATGCCGACCGCGATGATCCCGATCTCGGACACCGCACGGACGATGTTGCCGAGGTTCTCCGTGGACAGGAACAGGATCTCGCCGTCGCGGCGGGGTGAGACGGCGATGGCCACCAGGAACACCACCAGCAGCGCGAAGAGGCTCTGGACGGCGAAGAGCCGGTCGACGAGTTCGCTCCGGCTGCCCGGACGGCGCCACCGCCGGTGGCCACCCGCCGCGCCGCCCCCGGCCGGCGGGACCGGCGTGCCGGTTTTCTCCCCCGCTGCGCGGACGTGAGTCATCCGTCGTCCTTCCCGGCGGCCGAGCCGCCCATCGCCGCGGCCAGGATGTCCCCGCCCGTACACCCGTCGGCCGCGAGTTCCGCGACGGCACGTCCGCGCCGCAGCACCACGATCCGGTCGCAGACACCGGTCAGCTCGGGCAGTTCCGATGACGCGAGCAGAATGCCCATCCCGTCGGCGGCCAGCCGGCGCAGCAGCCGGTAGATCTCCGCCTTGGCGCCGATGTCGACCCCGCGGGTGGGTTCGTCGAGCAGCAGCAGCCGGGGGCGGGTGAGCAGGTGTCGCGCGAAGACGACCTTCTGCTGGTTGCCGCCGGAGAGCGCGCCGACCGGCGCGGCGGCCGACGGGGTCTTGATCGCCAGCGCGGCGACCTGCTCGCGTACCGCGTTCCGCTCGCGTCCACGCCGGACGATGCCGGCGGTGGTCAGCCGGCGCAGGGCGGCCAGCACGATGCTCTGGCCGACGGGGTGGTCGAGGACGAGGGCGGAGCGACGGCGGTCCTCGGGGACGAAGCCGACGCCGGCCCGCAACGCGGACCGGGGGCCGCGCGGCGCGTACGGACGGCCGGCCAGCCGGACCGCTCCGGTGTGCCGGCCGGCCGGACCCGCGCCGTACAGCGTCTCCAGCAGTTCGGTGCGGCCCGCCCCCATCAACCCGGCCAGGCCGACGATCTCCCCGGTGCGGACGGTCAGGCTGACCCCGGCCGGCTCGCAGCGGCCTGGGCGGGTGACCCGGGGCCGTACGGCCAGGTTCTCCACCACGAGCAGCGGCGGCGGCGCCGGGCCGGTGGTGCGGGGTCCCGGATCGAACAGCGCCTCCGTTGGTCGGCCGACCATCAGTGTGATGATCCGCTGCCGGTCGGCGTGCTCCGGGCGCAGCGTCCCGGCCACCTCGCCGTTGCGCAGGACGGTGGCCTGGTCGGCGATGTGTTCGATCTCCTCCAGCCGGTGGGAGATGTAGACGACGGCCACCCCGCGTTCGCGCAGCGCGTGGATGGTGGACATCAGTCGCCGGACTTCGGCGTCGGCGAGCGCGGCGGTCGGTTCGTCCATGATGAGGACGCGAGCGTCGAGGGACAGCGCCTTGGCGATCTCGACGAGTTGCTGCTCGCCGACCCGCAGTGAGCCGACCGGACGGCGCGGGTCGATGTCGACGCCGAGCGGTTCCAGCCAGTCGCGGGCGGTGCGGGTCATCGCCCGCCGGTCGAGGGTCCGCAACCGGGTGCGCGGTTCCCGGCCGAGGACGAGGTTCTCGGCCACGGACAGCGCCGGCACGAGGTCGAGTTCCTGGTGGATGGTGGCGATGCCGGCGGCCTGGGCGGCGGCGGGGCTGGCGAAGCGCACGGCCACGCCACGGACCGAGATGTCCCCCTCGTAGTCGGTGACGACGCCGGACAGGACGTTGATCAGGGTCGACTTGCCGGCCCCGTTCTCCCCCAGCAGGGCATGCACCTCGCCGGCCCGCAGGGTGAGGTCGACGACGCGCAGGGCGTGGACGCCGCCGAACCGTTTCGCGATGCCCGTCATGGCGACGATCACCTGATCGCTCACGCGGGCTCCCGGGATAGAGGCAAGAAATCGATTTCTGACGGAAAATAGATGAGCGTCGACCCACTGTCAAGACCATCGGCCGGATACGGCGGGGTGGTCGCACCCCGCCGCACCGTCCCCACCGCTCACGGCACGGCGTTGATGGCCGCGTAGACGGTGTCGGCGAACGCGGTGTCCCCGTTCGACCCGCTGGCAGCGAACCGCCACGTCCCGCCCGGGTACCGCCCGGGCGACCACGACGTGCCCCCGGCACGCCAGAGCGGCTGCCAGGCCGCCATCGGGTGACCGGCGTCGTACCAGGTGTTGTCGCCCCGCCAGGCCGACGCCCACCGGTGCGCGGCGACCAGCGACAGGCCCGGACCGGAGGTCATCGTCCACGTCGGCATCCCGGTCACGTCCCCGGTCGGCCGGGCCGCGACCGCCGGGTCGCCGACCGCCGGAAGGGCACCGTCGACGTTGAACGCCGCCTCCCACACCGCCGCCGTCGTCGGCCCGTTGACCGACCAGGTGACGTCACTCTGCAACGACGGCCCGGTCCATCGGGGCGCCACCGTGAGCAGCCAGTCGGCGGTCACCGGCTCGTCACCCATCGGAATCCCGACCAGGTTGATCCGGGAGCCGTCGGCGGAGACGTCCACCCGGGCCGGCGGGCCCGCCCGGTCGGTGACGTCGAAACGACCGACCGCCAGGTACGGGCCGGTGCCCCGGTGCGACGAGTCCAACGCCGGCCGGTACGTCCCCGCGCCGGCCGGGTCGACCGCCAGGGACGCGATCCGGGTGTGCGGCCAGGTCCGCACGTCGGCCCGGAGGAAGCCGGTACTCACCGTGTAACCGCGGGCGACCACCCCGGTGGACCAGACCAACGGGGCGAGCCACAGCCCACCCTGGCCCCAACCGGCGTGGCTCAGGTACCAGTTCTCGCCGTCGACCACCATTTCCGCGGCGTGCGCGTCGAGGACGGTCACCTTCTCCGCCCCCTCGAAGCGCAGCGCGTCCCGACTGCGGTAAACGGCGGTACGCCGGTACGCCGCGCCATAGTCGGTGCCGTCGCAGCAGACGAAGAGATACCACCAGTCCCCCCGGCGCACCACGAAGGGCGACTCCGTCTGCCCGGCCTCCCGGCCGGTGTACGGCGACGTGTACGCCACGCCGCGGGCGCTCCAGGTGCGCAGGTCGGTACTGGTGCGGTAGGCCACCACATGGTTACCGCCCTGCGGGCTGGAGGTCGCCGTGTAGTACATGACCCACCGGTCACCGACCCGGGTCACCATCGGATCGCGTCCCTCCCAACCGTCGGTGAACAACGGGTTGGCCGGGCTGCGGGTCCAGGTGAACAGGTCGGTCGAGGTGGCCAGGTGCATCCGGTAGGCGGCGTAGTCGGGGTTTCCGGCCGCGTAGAACATGTAGTAGACGCCACGGTCGTAGACGATGTGCGGGGCCCAGATCCACTGTTCGCCCGCCCCCGGGTCGGCCACCAGCGCCGGTGGGTGTTTCGTCCACGGCCCGGTGGGTGTCAGCGCCGTCGCGTGACCGAACGTCTTCTCGTCCTGCGGCGCACCCGGCTCCGCGTGGGTGATGGCGAACACGTGCCACAGCCCGGTCCGCTGGTCACGAACGATGGTGTGGTCGTTGTAGTACCACGCCACCGGCTCTCCCACGCTCGGGTCGTAGACCCGGGTCAGCGGCCCCCGCGACGGTGTCTCACCCACCGTCTCGTACGGCGTGGTGGTGACCGCCGCCAGCGGGCCGACGCGGCGCAGCGAGATCGTGTCCAGACCGGCGAAGAACCCGGTCGAGGACGCGGACCGGCCGGTCACCGTCACCGTCAACCGGTGGGTACCGGCGGCCAGCGATGCCGAGCCCAGCGGCACCGCCTCGACGCGCCGCACGGTGGGGGCGTACCCGTCGAAGTGCTGACCGACGGCCACGCCGTCGATGGCGAAGCGCAGGGTCCCGTAGTCGGCGGCGCGCGTGAACACCCCGCCGATGTCGTACTGCCCGGCCGGCACCGGCGGCAGCGTGACGATGACCGAGTCCCCCGCCCGACCGGCACGGAACCAGAGTTGCCGGCCGGCCGACCAGCTCACTCCGCAGCAGTCGGCCTGGGCCTCGACCGGCGCGGTGGCCGAGGACACCGTCAGCGACTCCGCCTCCACCCGTACGACGTCGTCGGCGGTGGCCGGTCGGACCGGGACGGCCACCAGGGCGGCGCCGAGCAGGAGCACCGCGAGCATCCGGAGTACGCGCATCACGACACGCTCGGCCGGGGCAGATCGGTGCCGGGCGCGAACTGGTCGTGCCACCTGGTACCGGCACCGAAGCCACCGCCGGTCGACAACGCCACGTACACGTCTGCTCTGGTGCCCCGGGTGTACGTCACCACATCCGCCCTCCCGTCGCCGTTGAAGTCGCCTATGCCGGGCAGCTCGTCGCCCACCACGAACCAGTCGTGCCACTTGCCGGCCTGGGGGACGAAGCGCGTGCCGTCGGACAGCGACACGAACACGTCGCCGGTGGCGCCCCGGGTGAACGTCACGATGTCGTCGCGCCCGTCACCGTTGACATCGCCCACTGCGGCAACGGCGAAACCACGCTGTAGCAGGTGAGGAACACCGCCCTGGCCGCGACCGTCAGCAGCTCGCTGGCCGGGCCTGCGGGCCGGTACGGGTCGATCGGGTGCCGTGGTCCGGTCACACGTTCCGGCGAGCGCGGCGAGCAGGGTGCGACACAAGCGGCCGATGGGCTCGGCCATGGGACAGAACATCCGTGGCTAGCGGCCTGTCGTGCTGGCAGTGGCGCATGATGGCGCGGTGGAACTGCCACGGTTGGTGGGCGTCGAGGGGCTCGCTCCGGCCGATGACGCGCCGCCGGGAGTGGTGTGCTGGTCGGGGTGGCTGCGGAAGCATCCGCGCATACCCGTCTATGTGCTGTTGGACGGTGAGCCGGCGGCGAGCCTCGAACCTGATTTCATCGACGCGGTCTGCCGAGACGCGGACCGGTTGCTGGAGCTGGCAGCGGAGGCCGCCGGGCTGGAGGCGCCGGCCGCGCGCTGGGACCCGGACCTGACCTTCCGCGCCGGGCGGGCGTGGGAGGTCAGGTTTGCGGAGGCGCCCAGGCCAACTGAGCTGGGGATCATGGTGGTGTTCGACGGTGAGATTGTGACCGAGGTTGACGACCTGGCGGAGTGGGACTACGCCTGATCCGGACGCGGTGAATCAACGCCGGAGCTGCCGTCAATCGCGAGATGTTGCACCAGAGCCAGTTCTTGACGCGGTGTCGACAGCAGGTATCGCACCTTTTCGTGGGTTTAGGGCGAAAATCTGCTACCGTAGGTGCCAGACACCTCTGAGAATCTCCGGATCCGGTCGGTTTCCCTGTTGGTAACTGCCGTCGGCCCTTCGCGACCCCGGAGTCAATCATGGCGGGCGACCGATGAGGACCGATCAAGCCGTTGGGCTGGTGCGTGAGGGCGGCCCGCAACGAACGACCCTGCTGGAGCTGTTCTTTGATCTGGCGTTCGTTGCCGCACTCGCCCTGATCTCGCGGACCCTGGCCCACAATCTCGACGCAGGCGGCGTCCTTCACGCCGTGGTGCATCTGATGGCGATCTGGTGGGTCTGGTCTGTCACTGCACTGGTGACCGACCTCCACCATCCGCAGCGTCCTCCCATTTTCGTCATGACGCTCTGGGCCATGCTCGGCGCCATCCTGATGGCCGGTGCGCTGCCCACGGCCTTCTCCAGCCATGCCATCGTGTTCGCGGGAGCGTACGTGGCGATCCACGTTGGCCGGGGCATCTTCCTGGTCTCCGCGCTGTCCGGACGCCAGGCGCGACTGCACGTCGGGCGGTTCATCTTCTGGTTCCTTGTCTCCGCCGTACCATGGCTTGCCGGCGGCCTCGTGTCCGGCACAGCGCGGGGCCTGCTGTGGGCGGCTGGGCTCGCCATCGACTACGGATCAGCCTGGCTTCGCTATCCGACACCCCGACTCGGTCGAGTACCGATGTCCCAGTACAGGGTGGCAGCCGACCACCTGGCGGAGCGTTACCAGCAGTTCTTCACCCTTGCCCTCGGCGACCTCATCCTCGTCACCGTCCTGACCTACGCCGACAACGATCTGACGGGCGGCCGCACAGCGGCGCTCCTCGCCGCGTTCGCCGCCACCGTGCTGCTGTGGCAGATCTACGTCTATCGCGCCGGGGCCCTGCTCCAAGCTGCCATCGAGTCCTCGCGAGATCCAGGCAGGTTCGTGAGGTCCTCGCCCTACACGCACGTGCTCATGGTTGCCGGCGTGGTCGCCGCCGCTGCCGGATTCGAAATCGTCATCGCCCATCCCACCGAGCACCCCACGCCCTGGCTGGTCGGCGTCATACTCGGTGGACCCGCACTGTTCCTGGCCGGACGCATCCGATTCGAATACGAGGTGTTCAGCCGGGTGTCTCCGTCCCGACTCGTCGGCCTGCTCGTGTTGGCCGTTTCCGCACCGGCCATGGTGCTCGTACCCGCACTGATGGCCGCCCTCGCCGGAACCCTCGTGCTGGCCGGGATCGCCGTCTCGGACGCCATCCGCGCCTACGGAAACCCAGCCGAGCCACCAGCACCCGCCCTGTAGGCGCAAGCAGCCCCGACGCGTGCCCGTAGGTGGCGCCCTGCTTGGCGCGCCCGTACACCGGCCGCAGCAGCGAGTCGATGTCGATGAAGCAGCGGCCGTCGATGCCGTCCAGCACGGCGGTGCGCTGGGCGAGGGCCACCAGGTGCCGGCGCAGCACAGCCGACCGACGGATCGACGGATCGACGGATCCCACGGATCCAGGCTCAGCACCCGGTGGCGGCCTGTGAAAGTTCTGCGCGGGTGGGCGGATCCGCGCCCTGGCGAGCGCATGTTCGTGCGGCGACCTGGCAAGCGTGACCGACGACCTCGTTGAGGGTTGCGCGGTCTGCTGCGGCGAGGTCAGGGCGACGGCTCCCCGTGAGCAGTCCCTTCTCGGCGACCGCGGCCAGCATGCCGGCGGTGAAGGCGTCGCCCGCCCCGATGGTGTCGACTACCTCGACGGGATGTGCGTCCACCAGCAGGCGGTGATGGTGGGTCGACGCCCACGCGCCTCGGTCGCCGAGTGTTACGACGACGAGGACAGCGCCGAGACGTAGCCAACTCTCCGCGATGGCGTCATAGCGTCGTCGTGGGTAGAGCCAGGCGAGGTCCTCCACGCTGACCTTGACGATGTCACTGGTAGCGACCAGCATTTCGATCCGCTGACGCGTGGTGGCCACGTCTGTTGTCACCGAGGGGCGGCAGTTGGGATCGAAGCTGATCATCGAGGTGGAGCGCGCGCGTTGAAGCAGTGCCAGGACGTCTCCGGCGCCGGGTTCGAGGACCGCGGCGAGCGAGCCGGTGTGCAGGCAGCCGCTGATCGAACTCGGATCGAGAGCTGCGTCGACGATGGTGTCCCAGGTGATGTTGAAGTCGTAGCTGGCCTGCCCATCCGGATCCAGACGCGTGTGGGCGACGCTGGTGGTGCCCTGTGGCCGCACAGAGCCAGGGGTCACGTGCACCCCGTTGGCTCTCAGGTGAGCGAGAAGCATCCGTCCGGGCGGATCGTCGCCAAGTTGGGTCACCAATGCGGTGGGGTGTCCGAGCCGCGAAAGGGCCACAGCCACGTTCGCGGGGCTGCCTCCGGGGTGGCTGACCAGGCGCCCCGTCGGCTGCCTGATCATGTCCACCACAGTTTCACCGACGACGGTGATCACGCGTACTCCTTCTGGGCCTTCGCGCCGGGGCATTCACAGGTTGCTCAGGCGCCGTGCTGGCCGGGGTTCTGCTCGAGGGTGGTGGCGCCGGTCATGATGGCCACGGCCTCGGGCATGGTGTGGGACTGCGGGGTGACCACGCCGGCGCAGCGGCCCAGTCGCTGGATGTGGATGCGGTCAGCGACCTCGAAGACGTGCGGCATGTTGTGGCTGATGAGGATGACCGGCAGCCCTCGCGACCGTACCTCCTCGATCATTCTGAGCACCTGGTTGGACTCTTTGACCCCGAGCGCGGCGGTGGGTTCGTCGAGCACGATCACCTTGCTGCCGAAGGCGGCGGCCCGCGCGACCGATACGGCCTGCCGCTGGCCGCCGGAGAGGGTCTCGACGGCCTGCGCCACGTTCTGCAGGGTGCCGATGCCGAGGTCGGCCAGTGCCTGGGCGGCCTCGCGTCGCATGCCCTTCTGGTCGAGCATGCGGAACACGGTGCCGAGCGGTCCGCGCCGGCGCTTCTCCCGTCCGAGGAAGAGGTTGCTGGCGATGTCCAGTGCCGGAACGACGGCCAGGGTCTGGTAGACCGTCTCGATGCCGGCGTCCCGAGCGTCCTGGGGGCGCTTGAAGTGCGCTGGCCTGCCCTCCAGGAACAGCTCCCCGGCGTCCGGGGTCAGCGCCCCGGTGAGGCACTTGATGAGTGTGGACTTGCCGGCGCCGTTGTCGCCGATGACGGCGAGCACCTCGCCGGGGTAGAGGTTGAGATCGACCCCGTCGAGTCCGACGACCTTGCCGAACGTCTTGACCAGGCCGCGGGCGGAGAGCACGGGGGTGCGCTGGTCGGGCTCGGCCGTGTGGAGCCGACTACCGGGGGTGTGCGTGGTGGCGGTCATGCCCTCACCTTCCTGATCCACTGGTCCACGGCCACGGCGAGGATCACCAGTAGCCCGACGGCGAGAACGCGGTACTGGTCGTCGACTCCGGCCAGCGCCAGACCGCTACGGAAGAAGCCGACGATCAGCGCGCCGAGGAGGGTGCCGAGCAACGCTCCCCGGCCGCCGAAGAGGCTGGTGCCGCCGATCACCACGGCGGTGATGCTCTCCAGGTTGGCGTCGGTGATGGCGTTCGGGCTGGCCGCGCCCGCCCGGCCGATGAGGATCCAGGCGGTGATGCCGTAGATCGCGCCCGCTGCCAGGTAGACGCCGAGCAGGACCCGGTCGACCCGGATGCCGGCGAGCCTGGCCGCCTCCTTGTCGTCTCCGACCGCATAGACGTGCCGGCCCCAGGCGGTCTTGGACAGGGCGAAGCCCACCGCCAGGTACAGGACCACGACCGCGACCACGCCGATAGTGATCCGGAATGGGCCCAGCGGGAACGACTCGCCGGTCCAGCTGAGCACGGGTGGCAGGTCCGTGGCCTGGACGCTCTGGCCGCTGGAGTAGAGCAGCCCGATGGCGGTGAAGACACTGAGCGTACCGAGGGTGACGATGAAGGGCGGCAACTTCAGCCGGGTCACCAGCGCGCCGTTGAGTGCGCCTGCGGCCGCACCGACCGCGATGGCGAGACAGATGGCCAGGGCGCCGGGAAGCCCTTGTCCCTCGGCGAGTTTGGCTGACAGCATCATGGCCAGGATGACGATCGCGCCGACCGACAGGTCGATGCCGGCGGTCAAAATGATCAGTGTCTGCCCGACCGCGAGCGCGCCGATCACCGCCACCTGCTGCAGCACCAACGACAGCGAGTTGGGCGAGGCGAAGCGCGGGTTGAGGGTGGAGAAGACGACAAACGCGATGACCAGCACGAGGAACGGGCTGATCGCGGGGTGCGCGTGCAGCAGGTGCTGGACGCGTTGCAGCGGCGAGTGTCGGCGTAGGGCGAACTGCTGCGCGGCGGTGGTCGGTGGTGGTGGTGGTGTCGTGGTGGTCACGGGAAGCTCCCTGCCGGTGTCAACGGAGGCGGACGTACTGCCTGGTCGAGGGCCTGGGGGAGCAGGCTCTTGGGCGCCTCGACCGGGGCGGCTGTGGGCTCAGCCCCAGCAGCGCGTGGCGGCTTCGGCGCTGGTGATGCTCTCGACGCCGGTGGCGGCGGTGTCGGCGACCAGGGTGACGCCGGTGTCGAAAAAGTCGAGGCCGCTGGTGACCTGCGGCTTCTCGCCGCCGTTGGCGATCTTCTTGATGGCCTGCACGCCAAGTTCGGCCATCTTCAGCGGGTACTGCTGCGAGGTGGCGCCGATGACGCCGTCCTTGACCTGCCGGACGCCGTCGCAGCCGCCGTCGATGGAGACGACCAGAACGCCCTGGGTCTTGCCCGCCGCCTGCAGTGCCTTGTACGCACCGACTGCGGCTGGTTCGTTGATGGTGTAGACGACGTTGATGCCGGGGTTCTTCGTCAGGCAGGTCTCCATGGCGGTCCGTCCGCCGTCCTCGGCGCCCTGGGTCGGCTCGTTGCAGGCGATCGCGTAGCTGCCGCCGGAGTAGCTGCCGGTCTTCGCCTCGTCGCCGTTCTTCTTCCGGTCGGCCGTGTCGATGCCCATGCCGGTGAGGAAGCCCTGGTCCCGGTCGTAGTCGACGGAGACGACCTTGTCATTGAACAGGTCGAGCAGGGCGATGGTCGCCGGCTTGCCGGCGAGTTGGGCGGCAGTCCACTTGCCGACGAGTTCGCCGGCCTTGAAGTTGTCGGTGGCGAAGGTGATGTCCACGGTGTCGGCCGGGTCGGGCGGGGTGTCCAGAGCGATCACGTAGAGCCCGGCGTCGCGGGCCTTCTTGATGGCGGGGTTCACGCCGGGGCCGTTCGGGGTGATCAGGATGCCCTCGTCACCGCGGGCGATGGCATCCTCGATGGCCTGCACCTGGCCGGCCTCGTCCCCGTCTTCCTTGCCTGCGGCGAGGGTGAGTTTCACGCCCTCCGCCTCTGCGGCCTTCTTCGCGCCCTGCTGCATGGTCACGAAGAACGGGTTCGTGGAGTTCTTGGTGATCAGGGATACGGCGACGCTGTCGCCCGCCCCGCCGGTTCCGCCGGAGCCGTCGCCGCATCCGCTGACGAGCATGCTGCTCGCCGTGACGACGGCGAGCAGCAGCGCGGTACGGCCGCGGCCGATGCGCTGGATCATGTCTTCCCCCTTGCCAACTCCCCCGGCCGCCGGCCAGGCGGAGCAGTGATGACAACGATGTCAGAGCAGTTTCCAGTCAGCGACCCGGCGATGTCAATGGCATGACGAAGGCTTTTCCAGAACGTGCCAGGAGTATCGACATGACTGTTGACATCGATGTCAAGGGCCCGCAGGATGCCTCCACCGAACACCTCCGCCGGCCCGGGACGGCCGGCGTCCACGGGACGGAGGATGTGAATGAGGATCCGACGATGGATGGCCGCGTGCGCGGCGGCCGCCGTGGTAGCCACGCTGCCCGGCGCCACCGCCAATGGTGCGCCACCCGGGACGAGAGACGAGCCGCACCGCCCGCAGATCCACTTCAGTCCCGAGCGGAACTGGATGAACGACCCGAACGGGCTGGTCTGGTACCAGGGTGAGTGGCACCTGTTCTACCAGTACAACCCCGAGAGCGCGCAGTGGGGCAACATGTCCTGGGGGCACGCGGTCAGCCGCGACCTGTTCCACTGGGAGGAGCTGCCCGTCGTTCTCCCGTACTCCTCCGACGAGCACATCTTCTCCGGATCGATCGTGGTGGACGAGAAGAACACCTCCGGCCTCGGTCGCCCTGGCGCGCCAGCCATGGTCGCCATCTACACCAGCGCGTACCCGGCCACCGGCATCCAGGCACAGTCGCTGGCCTACAGCACCGACCGCGGGCGGACCTGGACCGCGTACGCCGGGAACCCGGTGCTCGACCTCGGCTCCCGCGAGTTCCGCGACCCGAAGGTGTTCTGGGACGCCGAATCCGGCTACTGGGTCATGGCCGTTGTGCTGGCCACCGAGCACAAGGTCAGCTTCTACCGCTCCGCCGACCTGACCTCGTGGACCCACCTCAGCGACTTCGGGCCGGCGAACGCCACCGGTGGCGTCTGGGAGGTACCGGACCTGTTCGAACTCCCGGTCGACGGTGACCCGCGCCGCACCAAGTGGGTGCTGGTGGTCAACCTGAACCCGGGGGCGGTGGCCGGCGGGTCGGGCGCCCAGTACTTCATCGGCGACTGGGACGGCACCCGGTTCACCGCCGACAACATCGTCACAGGCGAGCCGGAACCACCGGCCGGGACGCTCTTCGCCGACTTCGAGGGCGGCGACTACCCAGGGTGGTTGGTCGAGAACGACCCGACGCTGGGACCCGGGCCGTTCGCCACCGCTCCCTATCCCGGGACGGTCCCCGGCCAGCAGCAGGTCAGCGGCTACCGGGGCCGGTCGCTGGTCAACAGCTTCCTGGGCTTCGACACGCCGAAGGGACGACTGGTCTCCCCCGAGTTCACCCTCGGGCAGGACTACGTGAACCTCCTCGTCGGCGGGGGCGCGCACCCGCACCTGCCCGGCACCACCACCGAGTTCGTACCCGCAGACGCCGAGGCGGTGCTCGACTTCGAGCTGCCCGACGGCCAGACCTACGAGCAGGCCGGCTGGACGGCCACCGGCGCGCTGCGCGACCGGACACCCGTGGTCGGCCCAGCCCGGTCCGAACGCGGACACGTGGGCAACAAGCTGCTCACCACGTTCTATGAGGCCGACACGACGACCGGCACGCTGACCTCACCGGCGTTCACCATTGGCCGGAACCACCTCAGCGTCCTCACCGGCGCCGGCGGCCACCTCGACGGGGACGCACGGACCGTGGTGGAGCTGCTCGTCGATGGCGAGGTCGTCCGAACCGGCACCGGGAACTTCTCGGGCTTCATGAACTGGCGCAGTTGGGACGTGAGCCAGTACCGGGGGCGCAGCGCCCAGCTTCGGATCGTCGACGAGCACACCGAGGGCTGGGGGCACCTGCTGGTGGACCACCTGATCGCCACGGACGAGCCGGTGGCACCCCGGTCGGTGGAGACCGCGGTCAACCTCGTCGTCGACGGGCAGGTGGTGCGCACCGCCACCGGCAAGAACAGCGAACGCCTCGACTGGGTGGCCTGGGACGTCCGCGACCTGGCCGGCCGGCAGGCCCGCCTCGAAATCAACGACTTCAACGCCGGCGACTGGGGCCACCTTCTCGTCGACCACATCATGCTCGCCGACCGGCCGGCGCTCAGCGAGCTGGAGCGCTACGACTGGGTCGACTACGGCAAGGACTACTATGCGGCCATCTCCTACCACGGCGTCCCCGGCGGCAAGCGGGTGCTCATCGGGTGGATGAACAACTGGCAGTACGCCGGCACAATCCCGACCACCCCGTGGCGCGGCGCCATGGCCCTGCCCCGGGAATTCGGCCTCGCCACGATCGACGGCAGAATCCGTCTGGTCCAGCAACCAGTCGCGCAGATCCACCGTCTCCGGGGAGCCGGCGACACCTTCACACTGCGCGACGCCGTCGTCGAACCGGGTGTGCGGGACCTGCCGGCGGCTGCCGACGGGACTGTCCTGGAGATCGAGGCGGAGTTCGAACTCCGTGACGCGGATCGGTTCGGCCTGCATGTCCGCAGTGGCGCCGGCGAGCAGACCGTCATCGGATATGACTCCGCCGCCCGGCGCCTGTTCGTCGACCGGACCCGCTCGGGCGAGGTGGCGTTCAGCCCACACTTCCCCGGCGTGCACTCCGGTCCGCTCACCGTCGACGGCAATCGGGTACGGATGACGATCTACGTGGACCGGTCCTCCGTCGAGGTCTTCGGCGGGGCGGGGCAGGCCACCATCACCGACCAGATCTTCCCCGCGCCCGGCAACGATCAGACCCGCCTGTTCGCTGAGGGCGGTGCGGTGCTGGTGCGCTCGCTCACCATCCGTCCGCTGCGGTCGGTGTGGCGATAGCCTGAACCCGATCATCAGCCGTTCGGGGGTCGCGGCCATGGATCGCGGCTCCCGGAGCCGTCCCCCGGTAGGAGCGCTCATGAACAGTGCCACCTCCGCGCCGACAGCCGTCCGGGCGCGGCCCACCCTGCGGGACGTCGCCGTACTTGCCGGCGTGAGCACAAAGACGGCCTCCCGGGTGGTCAACGGTGAGCCTGGCGTCTCCCCGTCGAAGATCGCCGCCGTACAGCGGGCCGTTACCCAGCTCGACTACCGGCCGAACTTCACCGCCAGCAGCCTGCGCCGCGCCGGCGGTCGCAGCGCGGCAATTGCGGCCGTACTGGAGGACCTGGCCAACCCGTTCTCCGCCGCCCTGCACCGGGCGCTGGAGGACGCCGCGCGGGAACGGCAGGTGCTGATCTTCGCCGGGAGTGTCGACGAGAACCCGCAGCGGGAACGCGACCTGGTCCGTGCCTTCACCATGCGGCAGGCCGACGCCCTCGTCGTCGTTCCCGCCAGCGACGACCAGAGCTACCTGATGACCGAGATCAATGCCGGCACTCCCGTCGTCTTCGTCGACCGGCCCCCGGCCGGGCTGTCCGTGGACGCCGTACTCACCGACAACCACGACGGTGCCGCTGCCGCCGTACACCACCTCGTCCGGCACGGCCACCGAGAGATCGCCTACCTCGGCGACCTGCAGACGATCCCGACCGCCCGGCAGCGCTTCCAGGGTTTCAAGGAGGCGCTCAGCGACCACGGCATCCGGCCCGCGCCCGCGAACATCGTGCACGACCTGCACACCGAGCGTGACGCCGAGGGCGCCGTCCGTCGACTGCTGGCCACCGACGCCCCGCCCACCGCCCTGTTCACCTCCCAGAACCTGGTCACCATCGGCGCCATCCGGGCCCTTCAACAACTCGGCCGGCAGCAGCAGATCGCGCTTGTCGGCTTCGACGACTTCCCTCTCGCCGACCTCCTCCAGCCGGCCGTCACCGTCATCGCGCAGAACCCGTCGGAGATGGGCCAGGTTGCCGCCGCACTGATCTTCCGACGTCTCGACGGAGAACAGTGGCACCCCACCGCGCACCTCGTCGCCACCCGCCTGATCCCCAGGGGCTCCGGCGAGATCCTCGGGCCCCATTACGGGCGCTGATCGCGGTAGCCAGCAGATTCGTCTCTTGTCCGCGCATCGGCGGCCGGCGGCCTGCTGGTGGGCTCGGGCGTGACATCAGGGCACCCCACAGATCCATCGAGAATCTTGAGTGAGGCATCGATCCGTGCTTTCATAGGAAAGCGCTTACCTCAGCGCTGGAGGCGCTGAGCCGGCCGACAGAGCCACCGGTGCCCGCGTGGCGGCGTGGCGGCGTGGCGGCGCGCCCCCGCGCCATGCCGTCGATCGGCGGCGGTTGGTCAGACATACGAGATCCCACCACCCCCAAGGAGGTCACCCCATGCGACACCCCAAGCTGAACGGCCGGCGAGCGCGACACAGCGCGCTGGCCGTCGGCGCGGCAGGCGCGTTGGTCGCCGGCTCGATCGTGGCGTTCGCCCCCGACCGGCGTCGGCGCGGCCCCCGCTCCGCAACCCGTCGCGGAGACCCACGCGACAGGTGCGGTCGGCACGCCGACCGGCTTCGCCGCGATCCCGGGGTGGGGCCAGAACGGCACCACGGGCGGCACCGGCGGCAGTACGGTGACGGTACGCACCGCAGACGCGTTCCTCGACGCGATCGCGCAGAAGAAGCCGCTGATCATCAAGGTTGACGGGATGATCGCGCTGCCCGGCCCGATGCACAACGTCACCTCGGACAAGACCATCGTCGGAATCGGCGCGAACTCCGGCTTCACCGGCGGCGGCCTGAACATCGGGCTGCCAGCCGACGACGCGATCACCTCGCCGCCGGCCAACCGGGTCCACAACGTCATCATCCAGAACCTGACGTTCGACGACTGGGCGGACGACGCGGTCAACGTCCAGATGTTCTCCCACCATGTCTGGATCGACCACAACACCTTCGTCGGCGGCTTCGACGGCGCAGCCGACGTCAAACGCGGCTCGTCGTTCGTCACCATGTCCTGGAACCACAGCACCCACGGCAAGAACATGCTTGCCGGCCACAACGCGAAGAACGGCCCACAGGACCGGGGCCGGTTGAACATCACCTACCACCACAACTTCTTCGACGGCACCGTCGAGCGCAACCCGTGGGTGCGCTTCGGCAACCCGGTGCACGTCTACAACAACTACTACCGCAACGTCAGCAAGTACGGCGTCCGGTCCAGTTCGGACGCCGGCATCCTGGTCGAGGGCAACTACTTCCAGAACGTCGCCGTACCGTTCCAACTCAGCGGAGGCGGCGGCACCGCAGGCAACCTGGTGTCCCGGGCGAACTGCTTCGCCAACTCCGGTACGCCGCAGACCGGCGGCACCGTCGCGGCAATCCCCTACACCTACGAGGTGGAGCCCTGCGCGGACGTCCCGGCCGTGGTGGCCGCCGGCGCCGGCGCGGGCAAGCTGTAGGGGCACCCAGCAGCCCGAGCGACCTGAACACGCCCGAGCAGGTGCAGGGCCAGGCTCTGTCCCGTGAATCGTGAGTCTGGCTCGATAGCCCCTTCGTGGCACGAGGAGATCTGACCAACCACGAGTGGGCTGTGCTGGCATCGCTGCTGCCCGCACAGCCCAACCGTGGTGGCCGATGGAGGGACCACCGGCAGGTCAATCAACGTACTAGGAACGGGCGCGCCAGCGGGCGGTCCACACGGCCGCGCTCGCCGCGACAGGAGCTGGCAGATGAGGGGTTCCGCAGCGGGTCAGGGTTCGATCGGGCGGACCCGGTCGCGGTACCGCTCGTGGAGGACCTTGTTGTGTGCATCGCCTTGAGCGAGGTTCGCGGAGATGTAGACGGGCGGGTCGATGCCCCGCTCCAGCAGCCGACGGCAGACCAGTTCGGTGAGCAGCTGCGCGATGAGAACCCCGGTGAACGACGAGACCGCTCCTATGCGGACTCCCGGGGTGATCTCCAGTGCCGCGTCCCCGGCGGGGGCGTGATTGTCGATCAGCACGTCCGCCAGGTCGGCGAGATGCGGCCCCTGGGTCGAACGTGCACCGGCTGAGCGGGTGTGTGCGAGTGAGGTGACGGCAATGATCGGATGTGCACGGTCACGGGCCAGCGCCGCCATCTCAACGACGGCGGCGTTGATGCCGGAGTTGGAGACGATCAGGAAGACGTCTTGCGCGGAGGGTGCGGCGAGCCGGTAGATCTGCTCGGCGAGGCCGGGCTCGCGCTCGTATGTTGGATCGAGGATCGGCGCGGGCTCGGCGTTGCCGAACATCACGAGATCCTTGACCGCCAGCATGCTGACGGCGGCGAGCCCGCCGGCACGCGCCGCGAGTTCGAGGGTGACGATCCGCGAGTGGCCGGTCCCGAACGTCTGCAGGACACCACCGGCGGCGATCGTGTCGGCGACGAGCGTGGCTGCCGACTCGATGGCGTCGAGTTGGGATGCCAGGACCTGTTCGAGTGCGGTCCGGGCGATGTTGGCGTAGGCGGGCTCAGGCACTGGTCCTCCTGGAACGGTCACGGCCGCGGGCGGCTTCGACGGCGGCCTCGACAGCGGCTTCGACGGTGATCTCGCCGCTGCCGGAGCTGACCGGGCTGGCATAGGTTTCGTAGCAAGGTGGCGTGTCGCGGGTGGGTAGGTAGCCGAGGTAGCCGTTCGTATAGCCGAGGACCACGACGTCACGTACCTGGTCTGCCGCTGCGGAACGGATCGCTTCGCCCAACTCCAGGAACAGCTCGCCGGGGACGCCCACGACAGTGACCCCGTCGAGGTCGACCGCCTCCACGTCGATCACATGTGGTTCGGTGCGCTGGCGGGCGGCCTGCTCCTCGGCAAGACGCAGCCCTTGTTGGAGGACCCGGCGGATGCGCTCGTCTCCGACCTGTAGTTGCGAGGCCAGGCGCCGGGAGGCGTCGAGCTCCGCCGACTGTTTGGGCTGCAACGACACTCTCCGCGCGACGGGTGGCCGCACTGCCGCCGCTGGGCTGTTTCCGGCGTACGACGGCACCGGCTCGACTCGCCCGGCCAGCTGGGCGGCGAGCCGATCCACTTCGGGGAGCCCGCGTCCCCGGCGGGTGTGCCGGGTACTGATGTCGCCGGCGGCACCGGTGGCGACGACCACCCACCTTTCGGGAGTGGACAGTGCGCGGCGGATACCACCATTCAGGTCCGCGCTCACCCGGTTGTTGTCGGCGGGGAGGACGGTCGGGTGGACCGGGGAGACCACGACCATGCCGACGACGTCCGTGCCCGCGGTGACCACGATGCTGTCGACGGGGATGTCCATCGGGGGCGGATCGGCGACGTTGCGGTGCCCCGCAAGCCCGGGGACCAGGGTGCGGGTCGAGCTGAGTCTGGCGATCTGCTCAGACGCCATGGCGTACCGCGCGGCCTCGACTGACGCGGCTTCGAGCCGGTCGCTGAGGTGCCGCGGCGTGACCGCGCCGCCAGGGTTACAGCCCGCCTCGGGGCTCGCATGTGTGTGGGTGGCGGCAACCCAGCAGGACGGCACGCCGATCTCCCGCATGGCGGTCCGGATCCGATCGACGACGTCAACGTTCACACAGATCAGGTCCGCGACCACCAGCGCGAACCGGTGACTGTCGTCGGCGAAGGTCACGACATGGACCTCCAGCGGGTCGAGCACGTCCTGGACGCCTTGCGACCGGTCGACGTATCCACCCATCGGTTCTCCGGGCACGACCTCCAGGCGCGCCACCCCGTGGCCAACTCTCATGCGTCGGCTCCGGGTTCGTGGTGTGCCAGCAGGCCGGCGTAGGGGCCCGAACCGCGCAGTAGCGTGGGACCGCCCTCGATCGGCTCCGCTCTGGGTCTGACCAGCGGCAACCCTCTGGCGTCGAGTTCTGCTGACAGCGCCTGGTGCAGGAAGTTCCCCGGTGACAGTACCCGTCCGCTGTAGGACACCTGGCGTTCTGCCCCGCTGAGACGGAGCCGGGCGGTCGCGGCCTCCGCGGCGTCGGCGAGATCGGTTGCCGCCTTGGTGCAGATGTGGCCCGCCACCGGGTCGGCCTGGGTGGCGGCGTCGATCACCTCGCGGGCGAAGGCCGCCGTGCGGGCGATCATGGCAGGGTCGCGGTAGTACCGTTGGAGCGATGCCAGGTCGCTGCCTCCGAGCGCCGCAACGAAGCGGTCGACCAGCACGGTTGTTGGCCCGACCCCGTCGTATGACGCGGTCGCGGCGCGCATCCCCGCCAACCCGATGGCGAACGCGCTGCCGCGGTCGCCCAGGTGTGGACCCCACCCGTCGAGCCGGGCATGGTTTCCGTCGGCGGCCACGGCCAGGACCGTTGTCCCGGTCCCGACGCACAGGACCACGCCGGGACCGCCGAGGGCGCCGGCGTGGGCGAGGATGCTGTCCTCCACGACCACGGTCGGGCCGCCGAGGAGCTTCTCGATGGCGAGGGTGAGGCGCCGGCGCTCGGCATGATCACCCGGTACGCCGGTCAGGCCGGCGACCACTCCCGCCACCTGCGCGGGAAGGGAGATCGTCGCCGCGGCGCCACGGATGGCGGTCAGGATCCGGTCGGCACCGTTGTCATCGGGCTGGTAGGAGAAGCCTGGCCCGACACCGAGCTGACGACCGGCCGGAGTGCGCAGCAGCAGCCGGAGCTCTGATTTGCCGCCGTCGATGGTGATGGTAGTTGTCATCGCGACATCCCTGCGGTCAGGCCGGCGATAATCTGCTTGGTGGCCAGTGCGAACACCACGGCCAGCGGGATCAGGGCGATCACGAGGCCGGCGAACAGGGTGCCGCGATCGGCGGCGAACTCGCCGAAGAACCGGGTCAGCCCGACGGGGATGGTGTACTTCTCGCCGCTGCGCATCAACACCAGCGGATAGAAGAAGTCGTTCCAGGTCGGTGCGAACTGGAAGACCGTGACCACCGCGAGTGCCGGCCGCATCAGGGGCAGCACGATCGATACGAACAGGCGGCCCTCGTGCGCTCCGTCGATTCGCGCGGCCTCCTCCAGTTCGCCGGGAAACGCCCGCATGAAGCCCATGATCACGAAAACCGAGAACGGGATCCCGCCCGCCGCGTAGAGCAGCACCAACCCGATCCGGCTGTCGATCAGACCCATCGACTGGAACATGTAGAAGACCGGCAACAGGCCGAGCTTCGCGGGAATCATCAGGCCGGACAGGAAGAACGCCGCCAGCAGAGCCCGCCCCCGGAACCTCCACCGGGACAGGGCGTAGGCAGCCATCGCCGACACGGCGACACACAACGCCACCGACGCGACCGTGACGACCAGCGAGTTGATGAAGTACGTCGAGATCGACGCCGTCTCCCAGGCGCGGGTGTAGTTACTCACGTCGAACGAACTGGGCAATCCGACCGGCGCCCGGAGGATGTCCGCGTTGGGACGGAGCGAACCGATCAGCACCAGCAGCAGCGGGCCGAAGGCGATCCCGGCGTAGGCCCAGAGGATGAGTTGGCTACCGATGCTGTGGGAACGTGAACGTTGGCGGGTGCCGTTCGGGCGCGAGGAGCCGCCGTTGGTTCCCGGTGCCGTACGGGGGGTGGTCACGAGGGTGCTCATCTAGGTGACCTCCCGGCGGCGCAGCGCCCGCTCCATGGCGAGGGAGATCCCGAAGATGAACGCGAAGATCAGCATGGCCAACGCCGAGGACTCTCCGATCGCGTTGCTGCCGCCCTGGAAGGCGGTCCGGTAGTAGAGCAGACCGAGCACGTCCATGGCGCCGCCGGGTCCGCCGTCCGACCCGCCCAGCGCATAGACGAGGTCGAAGATGTTGAAGCATCCGATGAACGTCAGCACGGTGATCACCCCGACCGCCGGCATCAGGAGCGGGAATCGGACGCTCCAGAAGGTTCGGGTGGCTGACGCGCCGTCCATGGCGGCCGACTCCTCCAGCTCGCGCGGAATACCGGCCAGGGCGGCGCCGAAGATGAGCATGGGTCCACCGACCCACTGCCAGGCGTTGACCAGGATCAGTACCGGCAGCGCGGTGTCCGGCTCACCGAGCCACGGACGTGCCCACGAGTCCAGGCCGACAGCTCGGAGCACATGGTTGATCGGGCCGAAGGTGGGGCTCAGCAGGAGCGACCAGATGTAGCCGACGATCAGCGGGCTGATCAGGTAGGGAAGCGAGAAGAGGGTCTGGAACAACCGCTTGCCCCAGGGATTGCGGTGCAGGAGTACGGCCAGGCCCAGCCCGATGGTGTTCTGGATCAGCATGGTGCCGACGAAGAAGAGCACGTTGTGCCCCAGCGCGGCACCGATCTCATCGCGCAACGGATAGCGGGTGAGGATGTCCTGGTAGTTGCCGATCCCGACGAACTCCCCCTGCCGGGTGCCCTCCCAGCGGAACAGCCCGTAGTAGAAGGCGATGACGAGAGGTACCACGAGGAAGAGGCCGTAGAGAGCGAACGCCGGCAGGCAGAACGCGGTGATCCACCCGGGTGAGGTCCCTCCAACCTGGCGGCGGGGCCGCCAGGTTGGACGGGCAGTTACTTTTTGGGCCGGAACCACTGATCGACCCCTTGCTGGATGTGTCCGGCCGCGCCAGCGGCGTCGCGTCGTCCGAGCAGGTAGTCGGAGAACGCCTTCGAGGCGAGGTCCCAGGCCGTGGGTGTGCCACCGGAGAAGTACGCGTAGGTGACGTACGGGCTCGGGTTCGCCTGGTATTCCCGCAGTGCCTGGGCGAGGAGGGCGTCCTGCGGCTCGACGCCTGGTACCACGGAGATCTGACGCAGCTCGCTGGAGTAGGCCCGGCCGAACTCCGGCGTCGCCATCCACCGCACCAGGTCCAGAGCCGCCTCGCGCTGGCGGGACTTCGCCGAGACCCCGAACGACCCGTCGACCCACCCGGGAACGAGCGTCTTGTCGGTGGCCGCGCCGGGTGCGGGCGGCACGTTGAAGATGCCCATCTTCAGTTCGGGGTTGGCCTTTCCGAACACGCCGAGTTCCCAGATGCCGCCGGGGAACATGGCGGCCCGGCCGGCGGTGAAGAGTGCCTGGGCGTCGGCGTAGCTGACGCCGGACGACTGCTTCGGCCAGTACTTGTCGGTGCTCTTCCAGGTCTCGACGGACTTCACCCAGGGGGCGTCGGTGAACTTCGCCTCGCCGGTGAGCATCTTGTTGAGGTAGTCGGTTCCGCCATACGTCGTGGCCCCGAAGATCTCGTGTTGGATCGGCAGCATCCACGTGTCGGTGACGGTGCTTGCCAGTGGGACGACCTTGGCTTTGTCGAGCTTGTCGAAGGCCGCGATCATGTCCGCCCAGGTGGTGGGGGCGGCGATGCCGTTGTCGTCGAAGATCTTCTTGTTGTAGATGACGTGCAGGGTCTGGAGCGCGAACGGAACTCCGTAGACGTGCCCGTCGCTGGTGCCCTTGGCGCCGTCGAGGACCGGTGCCGGGAAGCCGCTCAGCTCCTTGACCTGGTCGTCGAGGGGCACCAGGCCGCCGGAGGCGACCAGCGGCTGGAGCAGCCCGTAGGAGCGCAGCTGCGCGACGTCCGGGCCACTGGCGTCGGTGAGGCCGGTTTTGAGAATGGTGTCGTATTCGGTGGCCTTGTAGGGGAGGTACTCCACGGTGACGCCGGGGTGGGCGTCCTCGTAGATCTGGAAGATCTTGTTGTACGCGGCGACATCCTCCTGCCGCCATCCCCAGACCTTCAGGTTGACGGCCTCCTCGCCGTCCCCACTGCCTGGCGCGCAAGCGGCGAGGGTAACGGTGAGCAGTGCCACCGCTCCCATCACACCGTGCTTCCTGGGCATCGCATCTCCGATCGTCGTGCCGCTACCCACCCAGCTCGGCGGCTAGGGCGACTGTAATACTGGCATAGACCGGTGGTCAACGGGTAGGCGATCCTGCCCGGAGATTGGGAAAGATGCCCGTACGATGGCTTCAACCGCGAAGGAAGGGGAGCGAGCCCGTGCCAAGGACGCGACACGAGCCGAACGACGGGGAGCTTGAGTCGTTGCTGGCGGAGCACAACCGCTTCAAAGGCAAGCACATCAGGGATGTCCTCACCGCCGTGGTCCTGAACTCGCGGGATGGTGCGCTGCTCCCCTCCGAGCGGGTCCTCGCCGAGCGGTTCGGAGTAGCCCGGATGACGGTCCGGGGCTCCATCGACGCACTGGAGTCCAAGGGGATGGTTCGGCGGGTGCCTGGGCGCGGGACCTTCGTGCAGCATCCGACCCTGACCCACTCGGAGATCTTCCGCTCCTTCAGCGAGGACATGCGGATGCGCGGCATGACCCCGGGTGCCAAGTCCTACCGCAGTCGGACCCGCCCGGCCACCCGCACAGTCGCCGCCAACCTCGACATCGCCCCGGGCGAGCCGACCCACTACATCGAGCGGATCCGTACCGCCGACGGGATCCCGATGGCGCTGGAGCGGACCAACCTCGCCGCGGCGCGGTGCCCCACCCTGCTGGAGGTGATGGGGCGCGACGACTCGCTGTACGACGTTCTCGGCCGCGTCTTCGGTGTGCGGCTCGAATCGGCACGACAGATCGTCACCGTCGCCAGGCTGACCGCCACCGAGGCGAAACGACTCGAAGTCGCCGAGGACAGCCCGGCGTTCCTGATAGAACGCATCTCCGTCGACAACATGGGAAAGGTCGTGGAGTTCGGGCGGTCGCTCTACCGTGGGGATCGCTACGCCATCCAGATGCGCGTCAGCCCCCCTTCCCAGGGCGGCTGACGCGCATCCGGATGGTCCGGTCACCCCAGCCCGGAGAGGTAGTGCTCCTGGAGCTCGGCTGCCGTCAGCGCGCGATCATAGATCGCTGTTTCGTCGAGGTCGCCCTGCAACCGCTGGTTGGTGTCGTCGCCCCGGCCGCCAAGCTTGATGCTTGCCGTGCCGCTGCCCGGTGCCACCACCGTTGCGGTGCTGTTGTCGGCGACGCCGTCGAGGTACACGGTCAGTTGCGACCCGTCGAACGTGGCAGCGACATGGTGCCACCTGTTCGGCGTCAGCTGGGTACGGCCGGACACGACGCCGTGTCCCTGGCCGGGAGCGCCGAGCGACCACGCCTGCAGGACACCGCCGCTCACCCTCAGCGCGTACCCGTTCGTCGCCGGCCCGATGTAGCTCTCGATGACCGCTTGCCCCGGTGACGGAGCGAGCACGTCGAGCTTGACCCACGCTTCCAACGTGAACGACCCATTCAGGTTGGTCCGCTGGCTTCGCGGCACCTCGATGTAGCCGGCCGAAAGGTCACCCGCGCCGTCACCGGTGAGCACACCCTCGGCACCCGCACGCGCGCCACCCAGGTAGGTTCCGTGCTGTCCGGCCTCGGAGCTGTCGACAGCAGTCCCGGAACCAACCGCGTCGCCCAGCCTCCAGTAGCCGGCCGGTTTCGCCCCGGCCACCAGATCCGGATAGCTGCCCTCCCCGACCAGGATCGGGAGCGACAGGTTCACCGGTGGCACGCCGTCCTTGTGGAACGTCACCGTGACCTGATGGCGTCCCGGCTCGGTGCCAGCTGGAACAGTCACCTCAACCGGCACGCTCGCTACGATGGTTCGACCGTCCGGCCGAGCGCGGAGAACCTGCGTCGCCGGGCTGATGATCCAGCCATCCGGACCGGTAGCGGTAACGCGTCCAGTCAGCTCCCCCTCGGCGAACACTTCGAGGGCGACCTGGAACCGTTTGGTCTTTCCCGGTGCGATGAGCGAGCCCGGCGGATCGACCGAGACGTTGCCGCTGAGCACGTCGGAGTAGTGCGGGACGATCTCGTAGATGCGCGGCGCACCGCTGTCAGGAGCCCACTGGATCCGTACCGCGCTGGCCGCCACGTCCCCGGCCTGCACCTTGGTGAAGCCTTCAGCGAACTGCCCAAGATTCACCCACGTGCCACCGACGAGGGCCTGGATCATGCCGTCCGCGGGAGCGGTCGCGTCCTGGACAACGGTCACCGCTGACAGCCGGCGCGGCTTGGTGATCGGAACCGTGATCGCATCACCGTCCTGTGGTTTGCCGGCGGCGACATAGGCCGTGTCATCGCGCCGGTCGGTCAGATTGCCGAGCTGCGACCCTTGGGCGGCAGCCGGGACGCCAGTGGGGGTCCCGAGGTCGCCGTACCAGCGGTCACCGATGTAGCTGTCACTCTGGGACGCCGCGAAGCTGAGCAGATTGTCGACCGGACCGGGACTGATCTGGTGCCACGTTCCGTCGAGAATGGCGCGTGCGCGCGCTTGATCCCGTCGCGCCAGCCAGGCGGCTTCGCTGGATCCGCCGTCCTGGGCGCGGAGGATGCGCAGGGCTGCCCGACCCGCCTGGCCCGTCACGCCAACCCGGTCCAGCCAGGGCCCGATCTGCTTGAGTAGGAGCAGGTTGTCGAGCTGTGCCCGTAGCGTGCTGGGCAGTTCCTCGAGGCGACGCAGCTCGCTGTCGAGCTGGTTGAGCTGGGCGTCCACGGGTCGGCCCGCCCGGTAGTCGGCGATGAGGCGGTTGATGAGTGCGGCGAGCTCTGGCCGATCGGTGTTGTCGAGCACGCTGGCCCGGTTGTTCTCGGCGAAGAGCCGCAGCGGTTCGTACGCGTCGCCGCCGAGGATCTGCAGCGTGCGCGTCCATGAGCGTTGCGCGTCGTAGGCTCCGGGGTTCCAGGCGTAGTCGGCCTGCGTACCAAGTGAGATCTGCGAGGCCTCCTGGACGGTGACCAGCTCGTTGAACGAGATGCCGATGGCGTCGTCCGCCATGCCGGCGTCGCGGTTCACCAGTGGGCCCAGCAGCAGTCGGTTGGGGCTGTAGTCGTTGACCGGGTAGTTGTCCCAGATCATGATCCGGTGCTTCGGCCACGCGGCCTGAGCGGCCCGGAAGTCACTCTCGGTGATGCTCTGGGAGACCACTTCCGGGCCCGTCCAGTAGAGGTCGACCTCGGTGCTCAGCAACTCGTCGAAGCGGTTCTTGTACGGTGTCCGCGTCATGCCCCAGTACTCCGTCGGCACGGCCACCAAGCGGGTGGCGCCGGGGCGCTTCTCGATGAGCTCGCGTTGGATGAAGTTGGTGACATCAGCCTGGGCGGCCGCGAGCGGCGACGGATCGCCACGGTAGGCGTCGCGGTCCTCCTGGCACGCAAAGTTGCCCGACACGTCGTCCCAGGCGACGACGTAGCTACGGATCCCGATTTCCCACAACTGCTCGTAGCGGGCCAGCAGCTTGGCCCGATCGGCCTCGCGCACGTGGCAGATCCCCTTGCTGGGGGCCAGCGGCGCCTCCGGCGAGATCCGGTACACGAAGTCGACATGGCGCGACTTCGCCAGGTCGACGATCTCCTTCATTCGGGCCAGCTCTGCCGCGTCGTACAACGAGTCCCAGTTCGTACCGGTGCGCAGGTCGTCCGCCGGTCCGTAGAAGAACTGGTTCATCTTGTGCCGGGCCAGGAACTCGATCTGCGAGCGCCGGTCCTCCTGCGAGAACACCGGTCCGTAGAAGGACTCCATGCCCCCGCGGATCTTGTAACCCGGCCAGTCGCGGATCTCCACGCCGTCGATGGCTACCGGGGAGCGTGCCGGCACGAGCAGCTGGCGAAGTGACTGGACCGCGTAGAAGGTGCCGGCGCCATCCACGCCGGAAAGGACGATTCGCGGTCGCCCGCTCCCATCGAGACCGGCCGCCAGTACGTACCCCTGACTGGAGAGCGACTCCGGACCGTCGACACCGAGCGCGCCCAGCGCATCCGTGCTGGCCGGCGTCTCGCTCGGCCCACCCAGGAAGATCACCGGACGTGGTGACGACAGATCTCCGTCGCGCACCACCCGGGCGGTGACACCGTGCGCGCCAAGCAGCTCCACAAGCAGGTTGCGCGCTGCCGAATCCACGGCCTCACCTGCGACGACGTCGACCTTGTCAGGCAGGACGACGGCTCCCGGACGCGAGTCAATCCGCTGCGGCACCGGAAGGATCTGCGTCGCAGGCACCCGCTCGGGTGCCTGCTGCTCGCCTCGGGCGGGCAGCGCGTTCACCATGCCAACGGCAAGCACAACCGACGTGGCTAATGTGACGGTGCGGTGGTAACCGCGAAACGATTGCGAAAGAAACATGAGACCTCCACTTGTGCCGGTCTAGCTCAGAAACTGTCGCCGGTGTGTGCCGGCTTGGCGTGCGTTGGCGTGGTCACCCCAGGGGCTGACCGGCACCGGGTCCGGACGGTTGGGTGGGCGAGCTGTCCCGGGACGCGGCGGCTGCTCCCCCATGCCGCGACGCGGTGACGAACCGGCAGCGCGGGCTCTGGGCGGCATGCTCGGTCCTCCCCGGTGGGATCGGATGCACTTGTGGTCTATACCAGTAACGAGAATCCACGGCTGACCTGGCCACGTCAACCCCGCACCGATGATCCGCAGGCTCCAGCGGCCGGCCAGCTCCCGTCACCCGAGCCTCGTTGCCACCCGATGCGCCCTTGTCAGGCCCCCCGCGCGATGCTAGCGTCCGCCCGAAATACTGGTCTAGACAAGATCGTGCTTGTAGATGGTTGGCCCAGGAGGCTCGCAACCAGGGAACTCAAAAATCTCCCCGTCGTCGCCGTGGCCACACCAGCGGCAGCCGTCGCTACGGAACCCCAGATCCCGCACCTGCCGCGCAGGCTGAGCGGAGCATCCGCATGCTCCACTTCAACTTCGCTGGCAATGGCTGCGACGGCGAAGATGCCGGTGCGCCTGTCGACGACCCGGTCGAGGAGATCAGCGCCCGGCAGGCGGAAAGAGCGTTGGCTCTAGCCCGGAGCCTGTCGGCGAGCCGGTCCACGCGCTGCCAGCCGCCATCCCGTCGCGGTCCAGAATGTCCCCCACAGCAGGAAGAACGGCGACCACAGCAGCAGATCCCACCGCGCCAGGTCGCGAGCCAGGGCGGCGTGCTCGACGGGCGGGCGGACCTCGGCCAGCAGCAGCGCGTCGCCGACGAAACCGAACCCCAGCACCCCGATCGCCCGGGCGATCATGAAGATCCCCAGCACCCACGCGATCGCGAGCAGCAGCCGACGCGGAACGGCCGCACCCCAGGGGCGGACGGCGGCCAGCGCGACGATGACGCCGACCACGGCGGCACCGGCCAGCACCCAGTGGCTCGCCACGAACAGCGGATCACGTGCCAGCAGCCGCTCGCGTAGCTCCGGGGGGAGCGGATCCTTGTCGGCGAGCGCCTCGGCCCCCAGCGCCTGCGCGAGCTTCATCGATCCGTACGCCGCCGCGCACACCGCCGCCCCGTACGCCGCGCCCCTCGCCCGATCAGCCCGCGACACGTCGCCTCGTCGCCGTCTCGTAGGACCGGATCATCGCCAGAAGCAGCCCGATCACGACGATCCCGAGGACCCCGTGGTACCACTGCCAGCCGATACCGGTGCCGACGAACCCGTCCAGGATCATGATCACGGCACCGCCGCCGACGGCGAGCAGCATCCCGGCCAGCACCAGCAGCATCAATGCCCTCGGCACCCTGCGACCCAGCGGCGTGACCGTGGCGAGGGCGAGGCTCGCGCCCAGCACACCGGTCGCGGTGGCGCACCACTGTGCCGTGGCCGGGTCCATGAAGTAACGCTGGGCTTCCGCAGCCGAGACGGGCGGGCCGCCCGGAAAGCCGAGCCGGGACTGCAGGGCGAAGGCGGCCTTCCCTGCGGCATAACCGAGAAACAGCACTGCCATCACGTACGCTGGCCAGCGACGCGGGTGAGCAGAATCGACCATGATCACGACGGTAGCCGCCGTGCACCGGGCTCCCACTCCCGCAGGGAGGGGAGACCTCTCCCCCGCTGGAGGGAGCACCGGCCCTGGGGGTGCGGCAGCCGCGTCGAGGGGCCATGGGCGTCACCCGCCATCTTTGGAGCACCTCGGAGTCGCGGTCGCTGTACTCCAAGGGCACCTGGTCGTTCAGACCCGCTCCTGCGGTGCGGGCCAGGTCGACGTAGCGGAACAGCTCACCCCACGTCAGGTAGTCGGTTCACCGAGCGACAGCATGAGCCGATTCGCCCAGTTGAAGAACGCCCCGCTCATGATCGCGTCCAGGATCTCAAGTTCGTCGAGACCTGCCTCGCGCAGGAGCACGATCTCGGCCTCGCCGAACCGGACCGGCGTCCGGGTGAGCGCCACGGTCGCGCGGACGATGGCGTTCCACCGCGCGCCGAGATCGGCGTCGACTCCCTCGTCGAGCAGGCGCTGGACCTCCTCTCGGCGCTTGGAGTGGTGGGACGCGAACGCCGAGTGCACCGACGCGCAGTAGACGCAGCCGTTGAGCCTCGACGCCGCCGTCGCCGCCAGTTCGCGGTCGGCGCGCGGCAGGCCGGCCCTGGTGTTGTAGAAGATGTCGAAGTCGGTCTTCGTCCGTTCCCGCAGCGCTGCGGGATCCCGCGCGAGCAGCCGGAAGTACGGATTCTTGGCCCGCGATGCCTGCACCAACGATGCCAGGTGCTCCTCGGTCAACTCGGACTCGTCGAGTGGATGCAGCCACGGATGCCAGCCGAGGACGTCCTGGGTGAACCGCGGCGGCTCGACGATCTCCACCTCGGGGGTGAGTGTCTCGCTCATGACAGGTCTCCTTCGCGGCTCGCACTCAGGGCTTGCAGCCCCTGGACGACGCGGATCTGAAAGGTCAGGAACGCGACGAGCTGCGACAGCGACACGATCCCCGTGGTCGACCACCCGGCGTCGAGTAGCGCCTGTAGCCGGGCGCGGCTCGCGTCCCGTGGGTGGAACACCAGGAGGTGGGTGTGCTCAAGTGCCGCGACCAGCCGCCCGCCCAGTACGTCGACGCTCTCGACGGAGTCGATGACGTACTCGGTTCCGGTTGTGCTCTCGCCCGCGAGTTCGAGCCGGAACTGTCCGTAGGGCCCCTCGGTCGCGCCGCGGCGGCTCTCGACGAGGACGACGTCCGGGAGGGTCGTCGAGCCCTCCCGGCTGTCGAGCAGGCGGTCCGTGTAGAACCGCGTCGCGGCATCGACGCCATGGAGGCAGGCGACGAACGCGGCGACGGCGAAGCGTTCCCGCAGCGTGAACTGCGAGTCGTCGCGCGGCTCGAAGAAGGCCCGGAAGCTGCCCTGAAGATGCTCGCGCGCTTCCGGCCGGTTGTCCCGGATGGCCGAGATGCGATCATCCGGCCGCGAGCCGATGAGATGGTCGACGACGTCGAAGTCTGTGCTGGCCGACACGAGCGGTCCTCTCTGCGGTACGGGGGCTAGGACGGAACGTCGAGACGGGTACCGAGAGCTGCGAGCGCGGCGCGCACCCCTGCGGGGATCGCGTACTCGGGCTCCGGGGCGAAGTGCGGCGTATGGTTCGACGGCATGTCGCCGGGCTCCCGGCCGGGGCGGTAGGCGCCGAACATCCAGAAGACGAGCGGTACGCCGATCGCGTCGGCGAGCCAACCCACGTCCTCGCTGCCGGTCGCCCGCAGGTCGCGCGCGACGTTGTCCGACCCGAAGACCGCATCGAGGGCCACCGCCACCTCGCCGGCCTGCTCGGGCGCGTTGAAGCACCGGGGAAAGCGGCTGATCTCCTCGATCTCCGGCTCGGGCGCGCCGCTCGCGCTCGCCTCGGCGGCGATGATGCGCCGGACGGCGGCGAGTACGGTCTCCCGCGTCTGGGCATCCGGCGTGCGGATGTTGAGCGACAGGGTCGCCTCGTCGGGAATGATGTTCTCCTTGGTGCCGGCATGGAAGGTGCCGACGGTGACCACGGCCGGGGACCCGGGTTCCACCTGCCGGGAGACGACGGTCTGCAGGCGGGTGACGAGGTGGGCACCGAGCACGATCGGGTCGATGGACTCGTGCGGGCGGGCCCCGTGTGCGCCGCGTCCGCGCAGTCGCACGCGCCACGAGTCGCCGAGGTTCATGACGTTCCCGACGCCGATCCGCACCTGGTCGCTCGCCAGGGAGGTCACATGCTGCGCCAGCACCGCCTCGGGACGCGGAGCCTTCTCCCACAGACCGTCGTCGACCATCGCCGCCGCCCCCGCGGCCGTCTCCTCGGCCGGCTGGAAGATCCACACGACGGTGCCGGCCCAGGCGGCCCGGTTCTCGGCCAGCACGCCGGCGGTCGCGAGCGCGACCGTCGTGTGCAGGTCATGGCCGCAGGCATGCATCACCCCGGACACCGATCCGTCCGGCAGCTGGCCCTTGTCGGTGCTCGCGTAGGCCACGCCCGACTCCTCCTGGATCGGGAGCCCGTCGAGGTCCGCGCGGTATGCCACGACGGGGCCTTCCCCGTTGCGCAGGATGCCGACGACGCCCGTACCGCCGCACCGGAACGTCTCGATGCCCAGGTCGGCGAGTCGCGCCTCGACGAACTCGGCGGTCCGGTGCTCCTGTCCGGACAGTTCGGGATGGGCATGCAGGTGGTGATAGACGGACAGCGACGGGGCCAGCCGTCCCCCGCTCCAGAGCCGGCTCAGGGCGGCACCTGCGGGACCCGCCGCCCGCGCCGACCGGTTCACGCCGTCACCGGGGCCGTTGCCTCGAAGGTCTCCGCCAGCTCGTCGAGGACGGCCATGACGCTCGCGTCGATGTCGAGTTCGGCGCCCGCGACGATGTCGTCCAGATGCGACTCGCGCCGGATGCCGCAGATGACGTTGACGGCGTCCGACGACGCGAGGAGGTAGGCGATCGCCAGTGCACCGGGGGTGGTACCCAGGGACGAGGCGGCGGCGGTCAGTCCCTCGACGAGGTCCATGGCCGGTCCGAAGCGGTCACCGAACAGCGGGTCGTCACGCCGGGAGCCTTCGCGCGCCGGCGGCGCGGACCTGGTGAACGCGCCCGTCAGCAGCCCGTTCGCGAGGGGTGAGTAGGCGTGCAGGGACAGTCCCGTCGACGCGCACAGCGGCAGGATGTCGTCGCGTACCCCGCGGGAGAGGAGGCTGTACCTGCGCTGCACGATCTCGATCGCGTCGTGCGCGAGGTAGCTCTCGACGTCCTCCGGAGGACAGTTCGACGCACCGATCGTGAGGATTTTCCCCTCGTCGCGCAGCTCGATGAGCGTCGCGATCGTGTCCTCGATCGGCGTCATGAACGGCGGCATCGCCGGGTTGTGGGTGTAGTAGATGTCGATGCGGTCGGTGCCGAGCCGGCTCAGGCTCTCCTCCACCTCGATCCGGATGGTCCGCGGACTGAGGTTGCGCTTGACGGCGTGCCCGTCCCACGTGAAGCGGTAGCTGCCCTCGTCGTCGCCCCACCACAGCCCGCACTTGGTCGCGATGATGACGTCATCGCGACGACCGCGAATGGCTTCGCCGATCACCTCCTCGCTGTGACCGAATCCATAAACCGGCGCGGTGTCGATGACGTTGATACCACGGTCGAGGGCGGCGCGTACGGCGCGGACCGACACCGCGTCGTCGGCATCCGGGTAGCGGAATCCGCCGCCGATGCCCATGGCGCCGAAGGTGACCACGGACGCCTTCAGCGAGGTCCGGCCGATCGGGCGATACTTCATGCGATGTTCCTCTCGGACTAACTCGATCAACGAGATGGGTCGGCCGGTGTCAGGTCATGTCGAGGCGAAGGACTCCGCCGACGCCGACGTTCTCGGCGGCGTGCTCCTTGATGATGACCACCACCTTGACGGTGTCGCCCCAGTCCTTGGCCTGGACGACATCGTTGAGCACCTTCACCATCCGGCGCTTGAGCTCCACGCTCTTGCCGGGTGCCGTGTACAGGAAGAACGTGATCTCGTAGCCGTCCTTCACCGTGCAGTTCTCGGGTGGCAGCGGCACGAGGTAGACGCTGCGCATGTGCGGGGGCAGCTCGAACGCTGTCCGCGCCGCACGCCCGATTTCGTCGACGAACGTGGGGAGATCGACCTTGTCGAGCGGGAGATCGGTCATGCCGACGACGCTGACCATGGTGTTTTCCCTTCTGGGGGGGGTTGCGGTTCGATGGGCGGGCGAGGACTCAGGGCGTCTTCTTGAGGCCCTTGTAGGTATTCGCGATCCAGGTCTTGTAGTCCGCGGACTGCATGAACGCGATCGCCACGTCGAGCCAGGCGGTGTTCTTGTAGCCCTCCTTGACGACCCAGAGCGTGCCGCCGTAGGTGCCGTAGACCTCCGGCGCCTCCTCGTAGAGGGCCTTTATCGAGGGGTCCTTCATCAGGTAGACTGTGATCGATGGGGCGGTCATCGCGTCCAGGTCGGGGAACGCGGCGGCCTTGCTGCGCGGGTTGACCTCAACCCAGCGGAGGTTCTTCGGGTTGGCGGTGACGTCGAGGATCGTGGGTGCCTCGACGCCCTTCGCGAGTTCGATGAGGCCGTTGGCGGCGAGGAGCTGAAGTTCGCGGGCGCGGTTCGCGGAGTCGTTGGCGATGCCGATGCGCGCGCCGTTCGGGAGAGCGTCGGCCGAGTCGTGCTTGCTCGAGACGAACTGCACGGCCGTGGTCTGCAGCCAGGGGCCGTAGGTGGTGAGCGACGATCCGTTGCTGTCCTTGTAGCTCTTGAGGTAGTTGGCGTTCTGGAAGAAGTTGGCGTCGATGCTGCCGTCCTCGGTGGCCCGATTCATGGCGATGTTGTCGTCGAACACCTGGACCTTCATCGTGTAGCCCTGCTGAGCCAGACGCTCGGCCACGAAGTTCAGGTCGGGCTCCTCGCGGGCCAGTACACCTATCCTGACCGTCTTGCCGTCGCCTCCGGAGTCGGAGCCGGACGAGCAGGCCGCGAGGGACACGGCCAGGGCGGCGACGACGAAGAACGGGATCGCTCTCCTGAGGGGGTTTCTCATGGGGTGCTGCCTTTCGTGCTGGGCAAATGATGGGGCTGGGGTTACCGGAGTTTGCGGTAGAGGGCGTTGCCGCCGAGCTGGATGCCGATCACCATGACGACCAGGATCGCGACGGTGCCGTACATGATCTGGTCGTTGAAGTTCTGGTAGCCGTAGGTCAGGGCGACGGCGCCCAGGCCGCCCGCGCCGATCGTGCCGGCCACCGCGGTGAAGCCGAGCAGCGAGATCACGCCGAGCGTCATCTGCGAGACGACCGCCGGTACCGACTCGGTGACGATGACCCGGAAGGTGATCTGCCGGTCGCTCGCGCCGAAGGACCGGGCCGCCTCGATGAGGCTCGGGTTGACCTCCTTGAAGGCGCTTTCGAGGAGCCGCGCGATCAGCGGGCTGCCCGCGAATGTGATGGCGAAGACCGCCGCCCACACGCCGATCGACGTGCCGAGTACCAGGCGGGTCAGCGGGATGATCGAGATGGCGAGGATGATGAACGGCACCGACCGCAGCATGCTGATGACGGTGCTCACGATCTCGTGGACCGTCCGGTTGGGTCGAAGCCCGTGCGTGTCGGTCGTTACCAGGACCAGCGCGAGCGTGAACCCCACGAGGGTGCACGTGACGAACGAGCCGAGCAGCATGGTGATGGTGTCGAGCAGCCCGGGCAGGATGATCCGCTCGAAGAGCTCGGAAAACTCGTACTGGTACATCAGATCTCCTTCCAGTCGGCCCCGAGAGCGGTCAGGCCTTCGCACACCGCGCGAAGATCGGCGTCGGCCACCTGGAGCAGGAACGATCCCGAGACCCGGTCCCGGTAGCGGTCGAGTCCGCCCCACGAGATCTCGAACGGCACGCCGGTGCGGATGGCGAGCTGCGACAGCAGACTGGTCCCCGCGGCGTCCCGCTGGACGACCCGGACGAGCGAGGTGCCGGGAGCGACCTCCGGGCGACGCCCCGCGTCGCGGATGAAGTCCCCCAGCAGCTCCGGGTTCTCCAGGAAGAAGTGCTCAACGGCCCCCTCCGCGCGCAGGTGCCCGTCGCTGAGCAGGCCCATCCGGGTGCATACGGACTTCATGACCGCCACCTCGTGGGTCACCACGACGATCGTGAGGCCGAGCTCGCCATTGATGCGCTTGAGGAGGTCGAGGACCGCCTCGGTGATGTTCGGATCGAGCGCGGAGGTGGCCTCGTCGCACAGCAGGATCGTCGGATCGTTCACCAGCGCCCGCGCGATGGCGACCCGCTGCTTCTGCCCGCCGCTCAGCTCCCGGGGCAGCGCCTTGAGCTTCTCACCGAGCCCGACCAGATCGAGGAGGTCGCGCACCTTCCGGTCGGCGGCTGCTCTGCGTACGCCCTGGCACTTGAGCGGGAAGTACACGTTGTCGTAGACGTTCTTGCGCTCCATCAGGGAGAACTGCTGGAACACCATGCCGATCCGGCGGCGGAACTGCGGCAGGTCCCGATCGCCGAGGGCGCGTATGTCCGTGCCGTCGATAATGAGGCTGCCGCTGTCGATCTCCTCGAGCCGGTTGATGCACCGCAGCAGCGTGGACTTCCCCGCGCCGCTCACGCCGACCAGACCGAAGATCTCCCTCTGGTCGATTTGCAGATTTATCTCGTCGAGCACGACGTGATCGCCGTAGGACTTTCTCAGGTCGCGGAACTCGATCACCGTCGCTGCGTTTCCTTTCACGCTCGTTTCAACCTCGACACAATCCGGAAAAGGGCTGGCGACAGCGCGCCGGTGTGGTGACCAGCCCCTGGTTGAACCTCGTGCGGCCCATCGTCGCCGACACCGTGTTTCATCCGTGTTTCATCCGTCGAAAATCGGCGACGGGAAGTCAGGCGACGGGAAGTCAACCGCCGGCATAACGGTGGGTTACTCTCGCCGAGAGCGCCCCCGATGCCCCTGAGTTAACCTGACCCAGCCCGCCCTCGACGTTGCCGGAGACCCGATCGCCGCCGGGTCGGCGGCACGCTGCGCGCCGTCGACGGCATCGACCTCACCGACATCGAGGCGGCGGGTCCGGGTCATGACACCAGGGGGCAGCCACGTGGTCCGTCCCGCCAGCGTCGCGCCGCGGCACTGCTCGCGGGTGCCGGATGACCAGCAAGTTCACCATGCCGCAACTCTATTAAACCTAGCGACGAAGTAGGGTATACCTGTGACCCGGTTCATAGACATTCGTCCACTATGGACAACTCGCCCCGCCCGCCCGGTCATCGCGCTCATCGGCGCAGGTCCCCGCGGTGTATCCCTGATCGAGCGGATCGGTGCGAATCTCGCCGACTTCACCGAGATCGACCACCTCGACGTACACGTCATTGACGACACTCAACTCGGTGCGGGTCGAATCTGGCGTACCGACCAAACGCGCCAGATGTGCATGAACACCCTCGCGGGGGCCGTGACACTCTTCACCGATGACACCGTGACGATGGCCGGCCCGGTCGTCCCCGGACCCACGCTGTTCGAGTGGTGCCGGCTCGCACTCGATGCCGCGTACCCGTCGCCGTCGTCGGCGATCCAGGTGGCAGACATCGATCCGGCCCACCGCGCCGCGTTCGCCTCCGCTGCCGTCCGCCCGGGCTTCGTCGATGACTACCGCGACGAGCTTGAGGCGATCACGGTCGCATCCCATCCGAGCCGATCACTCTATGGCGAGTACATCCGCTGGTGCTTCGAGCGGGCACTCCACACCATGCCGGAGCGCGTGACGGTTGCCACCCACCTGGCGCGAGCCGTCGGCATACGCGAGGACGGCGGGCGCCAGCTCATCGAACTCAACACCGGTGAGGTGCTCGCGTGCGATGCCGTCGTGGCCGCGACCGGGTGGATGCCGCGCGACCACACCGACGAGGAGCACGGTTACCTGGCGGTGCTGGCCAGGCATCCCGAGATGATGTGGGTACGTCCCGACAACCCGATCGACCAGGCCCTCGGGGATGTTCCGGACGGGGCAACCGCGATCGTACGCGGGCTCGGGATGGGCTTCTTCGACGCGATGGCGCTGCTGACCATCGGCCGCGGTGGGCGGTTCGTCGACGACTCGCTGACCCGGGCGGGCGTGCGCTACGAACCGTCGGGACGCGAACCGAAAATGTACGTCACCTCCCACCGGGGCGTCCCGTACCGGGCGAAGTCGCTCTACGGCTCACTGCCACCCGCAGCGCCGCAGCGTTACCTGCGGTCGGTCGACTGGTCGACGATCCCACGCCCCATCGACTTCGACCGTCAGCTGTGGCCGCTCATCGTCAAGGACGCATTCGTCGACTACTACGAGACGCTTCACCGCGTGCGCCCCGAAGCGTTCGCCGCCCCGCTGACCACGGTCCTCGCGACGATCGATGCCACCGAAGGCCGGCCGTCGGCGCTCGACGCCGCGATAGCGCCACACGTTCCGGACGCCACGGACCGCTTCGACCTGCCGGCAGCGATGTCGCCGGTCCGCGTAGCGTTCCCCAACCCCGAGACCTTCACCGCCTGGGTCGCCGACTACATGGCCGACGACCTCACCGAGTCGGCAAAGGGACGGGACAGCGCCATCAAGGCCGGGCTGTGGTCGATCAGCGCGGCGCGACAGCTGGCGAACGTCATCGGAACGTTCGGCGGCTTCGACGCCGAGTCGCGCGCAAGCGGCTTCCGTACCCTGCAGGCGTTCGGCGGCATGGTCGGCAGCGGCCCGCCGGCCTTTCGCAGCCGACAGTTGCTGGCCCTCGTGGACGCCGGTCTCGTCAGGTTCATCGGCCCCGCGGCGCACGTCATCGCCGACGACGACCTCGGCCTCTTCCGCGCCGAGTCGCCCGCCGTCGCCGGTTCCGCCGTCACCAGTCCCGTGCTCATCGACGCGTGGATGCACGCACACGACGCCACGGCCAGCGCCGACAGCCTCACCCACTCGCTCGCGGCGGCGGGCCGCATGCGTCCATTCAGCGTCCACGGACGCGACGGGCATCGGTACCCCACCGGCGGATTCGATGTCGACCCCCAGACGGGGCTACTGGTCCATCCCGACGGCACGCGCGACGCCGCGTTCCACGTCGCCGGCATCCCCCTCGACGAGGTGATGGGTGACACGATCATCAGCCCGATGCCGCGCACCGATCCCACGATGCTGCGTGAGACCGACCGCGTGGCCCGTAGCGCCCTGCGGGTGGCGGCCGATGCCGCTACCTCCGTCCGTACGTCGAGAGGAAGCCGCGTTTCGCCGACGTTCAACGGTTGACAACGGCGTCTCCCCCGCTTCCGACGGCGACACCGTGCGGCTCGGCGACGCCGAGCCGGGCACGGCCGGGCAGCGCCGCGTCGGAGCCGGGACAACGCCCCTGGACAACTACAGTTAACAAACCTAATAATTGCACATCCGTCGATACGTCCGGCGGCCCACCCCGTACCGGGAGGACCGGATGCAGCGCACCACCCGTACCTCGTTCCTGGCCGCCCTCGCGGCCCTCGCCACCGCTGCCGCGGCGGCCGTGGCCCTCGCCAGCCCGGCCCTGGCCGCCGGGCCCACCGCCAGCTTCGACAAGACCGCCGACTGGGGCAGCGGCTGGGAGGGCAAGTACACGATCACCAACGGCGGCACCAGCACCATCACCTCCTGGCAGGTCGCCTTCACCCTGCCCATCGGCACCACCCTCGGTTCGTACTGGGACGCCGCCCTCAGCAGCGACGGCCAGCGACACACCTTCACCAACCGGTCCTGGAACGGCACCATCGCCCCCGGGGCCTCGGTGTCGTTCGGGTTCCTGGCCACCGGGTCCGGATCGCCCACCAACTGCACCCCCAACGGCGCCCCGTGCGGCGGCGGTCCGACCACCCCGCCCACCACGACGCCGCCGCCCACCACTCCCCCACCGACCACGCCGCCGCCCACCACTCCCCCGCCGACCACGCCGCCCACCACCGGGCTGCCGAAACATGCGCTGATCGGCTACCTGCACGCCAGCTTCGCCAACGGCTCCGGCTACCTGCGGATGGCCGACGTGCCGGCCGACTGGGACATCGTCAACCTCGCCTTCGGTGAACCCACCTCGGTCACCTCCGGCGACATCCGCTTCCAGCTCTGCCCGGTCACCGAGTGCCCCAACGTGGAGACCGAGGCGGAGTTCGTCGCCGCCATCCGGGCCAGGCAGCAGCAGGGCAAGAAGGTGCTGCTCTCCATCGGCGGCCAGAACGGGCAGGTGCAGCTCACCACGACCGCCGCCCGGGACACCTTCGTCCGGTCCGTGTCCGCGATCATCGACCGGTACGGCCTCGACGGCCTGGACATCGACTTCGAGGGCCACTCCCTCTACCTGAACCCCGGGGACACCGACTTCCGCAACCCGACCACCCCGGTCATCGTCAACCTGATCGCGGCGATCCGCACCCTCAAGCAGCGCTACGGCACGGGCTTCGTCCTCACCATGGCCCCCGAGACGTTCTTCGCGCAGCTCGGCTACCAGTTCTACGGGCCCGGCCCGTGGGGCGGCCAGGACCCGCGGGCCGGGTCGTACCTGCCGGTGATCCACGCCCTGCGGGACATCCTCACCGTGCTGCACGTGCAGGACTACAACTCCGGCCCGATCGTCGGGCTGGACAACCAGTACCACACCATGGGCGGCGCCGACTTCCACATCGCGATGACCGACATGCTGCTCGCCGGGTTCCCCGTCGCCGGGAACACCAGCGCCGTCTTCCCGGCGCTACGCGAGGACCAGGTGGCCTTCGGCGCGCCCTCCTCGACCAGCGCCGGCAACGGGTACGTCGCCCCGGCCGGCGTGCAACAGGCGGTGAACTGCCTGGTCAGCGGCCAGGCTTGCGGCGGGTACACGCCCCGCAGCGGCACCAACCCCAACTTCCGTGGGCTGATGACCTGGTCGATCAACTGGGACCGGTACTACGCCTGGGAGTTCCGGCTCAACCACGGTCCGTTCCTACGGACCCTACCCTGACCCGACGCCGCGGCAACCGGCCACGGGACCGTACGCACACCACGACGGGCCAGCCAGAGCCACCGCTCCCGGCATTACCTGAACAGCGGTCACGGCCTCACCGGCCTCGACCACGATGCCCGGTAGGACCCTGGACGAACTCACCATCATCGCCCAAGCCGACGAGCTGGACCTCGCCTCCGAACGCCGTGACAACAGTCTGCGCCACCCGGTCACCATGTGGATCGTCCGCGACGGCGGCGGCCTTTACCTGCGCTCCACGTCCCTTGGTCCGGTACAGACCCATGAGCTGCACTGGGGCGGTCGGTGGTGGTCCGGCTCCAACTCACGATGCTGGCGACGCTTCGGCCCAGAACGCCGCCAACCCGGCCCGGGTCGGCGCAGTGGAAGGTGATCTGGACGTCGCGGTCCATCTCAGCTGGCCTCCCGCCGGGTCTGCTGGCGGGTGTGCAGGTGGAGGTCGCGGAGCAGGCACACCTCGGCCAGATGATGGATCAGCTCGCGGTGGATGTGCAGCACCAGTGCTGCCAGAGGACGCTCGGCGTACGGTCCCTCCGCCTCCCCACACGGGCGGGCGAGGCCGGCTTCGCCGAGGGACTCGACCCCGGCCAGCCACATGGCGTACTCCGCGTCGAGCTGCGCCAGCGCCGCAGCCGCGGTCGCGGCGTACTCGAACGACTGGTAGTCGGTGGGCGCGCGACCGAAGTGCGCAGCGTTACGCACCGCGAGCACGCCGACGATCACGTGCCCGAGTCGCCAGGCGATCGTCGTGAACGGTGGCGGGTCGGGTACCGGCATCGCGAAGTCGATGGTCATCGAGCCGGACCCGGCCTGCACCGGGGCGCCGCCGGTGCCGCGCGGGCGCACACTCCAGCAGCCGGGCGCCGGCTCCCAGAAGTACTCGTCGTCGGTGAGTCCGTCAAGGCGATCGCGCAGCTGGTTGGTCCAGTGCCAGGCGAGCTGGTCTCGGAGTAGGGGGTTCCAGTTCTGGTCGGTCATGGTTCCAGCCTCCCGCACATAGCGGACAGGATCGTTCCTTGTTCTGTCGAACGATGAGCGCGTGACCGTCGAGGCGCCGTACCGTTATCTCGCCCGGATGCGAGTGCACGCCCGGCCCGACCGGGTGCGGGAGCTGGTGCCGCCCCAGGTGGGGCGCGTCGAGGACGATCGCGACGGGTGGTGCGTGCTCGTCGTCGGCGGGGAGGATCTGGACTGGCTCGCCATGCACGTAGCCCGGCTGGGCTTCGACGCCAAGGTGTTGGAGCCTCCGGAGCTGCGGGAGGCCGCCGCCCTGCTCGCCTGCCGCCTTGCGGCGGTGGCCGGGACCGGCTGACCGGCCGGTCAGTCCTTGCTCGACACCCGTGGACGCAACCGTTTCAGCGAGCCGAGTTGAGCGGCCAAGACCTGTTTCCCGCACGCGGGGATCGTCCCCGCTCCTCGTCGCCGGTGTCCCGGTTGATCGCCTCAGCCTGACAGACAGGGGTCGCCGGTGGGGCGCAAGAGCACGGGTCACTGTGCATAGCGAGCCATTGACAACAACTAGTTCGACCTTCAAGATACCGGTCTAGCCCAGTATTTGGTCGTGCCGCAGACAAACAACGGCCGACCCCGAAGGGAGATCGCCATGCGTATCCCGCCCATCCGCCGCAGCCAGGCCCACGCGACCTTGTTCGCAGTGCTTGCCACCCTCACTCTCGTCGTGCCGGCCGCGCCGGTCGTGGCAGGCCCGAGTGCCGTCACCGCCGTAGCCGAAGGCCCCAGGAAACTCATCGCACAAGGGTTCGCCGACCCGGACGTGGTCCGCATCGGCCAGACCTGGTACGCCTACGCCACCAACGACTTCAGGCACCTCCCGGTAGCCAGCGCGCCCACCATCGACGGGCCGTGGCAGGTCCTCGGTGACGCGATGCCGGGCGGGCCCGGCAGCTGGGCCGTCGCCGGCAGGACCTGGGCTCCCGACGTCCAACCCAACCCTGACGGCAGTCTGACGCTCACCTACACGGCCCACCACGCCGCCTCCGGTCGTCAGTGCATCGGCGTGGCGCTCGCGACTTCGCCGATCGGGGGGTTCGTGCCCTACGGATCGGGTCCGCTCATCTGCCCCCTCAGCCAGGGCGGCGCCATCGACGCGAACACCTTCGTCGCGCGGAACGGAACGCGCTACCTCACCTGGAAGAACGACGGCAACGCCATCAACCAGCCGTCCACGCTCTGGGTCAGCCAGATCACCAACAACGGCACCACCCTGGTCGGTCCGACGACCGCGACGCTGACCGTTCCGGCAGGCCAGATCATCGAGGCGCCGGACCTGGTCCAGCGTGACGACAAGATGGTGCTGTTCTACTCCGGTGGATCCTTCGCCAGCTGCGGCTACTACACGTCGTACGCCACAGCGCCGGCGGTCATCGGCCCCTGGACGGCGGCGCCAAATGCCTTCATGACCCAGGCCAACACGGGACTCTGTGGCCCAGGTGGCGCGGACGTCGTGACCGCCCAGGACGGGCTGGGCGGCGGCGACAAGGTCGTGATGCACGCCGAGGTTGCGGACGGCAGCAGGCACATGTACTCGATCGACCTCAGCTGGGTCAACGGTCTACCGGTTCAGGGCGGAAGCCGGCAGGCCTCGCTCGACGGCAACGGCCTCGCCGAGATCGGGCTGATCCAGACCGACGGGCAGATCAAGGTTTGGCAGAACTACAAGGGTTTCGACGCCATGCCGTTCGGCGCCGCCGCGATCATCGGAGCCTCGTTCACCGACCCCGCCAGAGTGCGGTTCGCCGACCTCGACGACGACGGGAAGGCCGAGCTGATCCAGATCCAGACCGACGGCCAGATCAGGGCCTGGCACAACGACCTCGGCTTCGCTCAGATGCCGTACGGGAACTCGGTCGTCATCGCGGCCGGATTCACCGACCCGGCCCGGGTACGGTTCGCCGACCTCGACGACGACGGGAAGGCCGAGCTGATCCAGATCCAGACCGACGGCCAGATCAGGGCCTGGCACAACGACCTCGGCTTCGCTCAGATGCCGTACGGGAACTCGGTCGTCATCGCGGCCGGATTCACCGACCCGGCCCGGGTACGGTTCGCCGACCTCGACGACGACGGGAAGGCCGAGCTGATCCAGATCCAGACCGACGGCCAGATCAAGGCCTGGCACAACGACCTCGGCTTCGCCGCCTCGCCGTACGGCTACACCGTCATCCTCGCTACCGGCTTCACCGACCCCGCGAGGGTGCGGTTCATGGATCTCAACGACGACGGCCGATCCGAGATCGCCCTGATCCAGACCAACGGCCAGATCAAGGCCTGGCACAACTACAAGGGCTTCGACACCATGCCGTACGGTGCCGCCCAGATCATCGCGATCGACTTCCTCGACCCGGCCCGCACGATCTTCATCTGATCCGGTGAGCCGACGCTGACGTGATCGGGGCCCGCAGTCTCACCGGGGCGGCGGGCCCGCTCACGTGCATCAGGATCTGGTAGCGGTCGCTGCGGTAGGCGGCACAACGGTCACTATCAGGGTCCAAGGTCCCGTCACGGCGGCCAGCGCCGGCGGGCTGGCCCTCTACAGCGACCCGTGGTCCTGGCACCCGGACCCGGATGCGAAGGACACCACTTGACGGGACTTATGCCTCTGTCAGAGCCACCCGGCGTTTCCGCAAGCTTCGCACGGCCCATCGAATGGGTGACGGGCATCGAGAGAAACATGATGCCGCCGGGGCGAGGACGGGAGATCAAGGATGGCAAACGCTGTGGTGGCGGGTACGGCATCAGATCCTGCGTGCGAGGTGACCAGCATCCTGCCGGTGTGGACCGGCGTGTCGGCCACGAGTGAGCGCCGGTGAGCGCCTCGATCACGGCGCCGCACCCGGTCCGATCCCCAGCGATCATCCAGGGCGGGATGGGCGTCGGCGTTTCCAGCTGGCGGCTGGCCCGGGCAGTGGCCCGCACCGGACAACTGGGCGTGGTCTCCGGCGTCGCACTCGACGCCTTACTCGCACGGCGCCTGCAGAAGGGCGACGACGGTGGTCACGTCCGGCGTGCCCTGGCCCAGTTCCCGATCCCCGCGCTGGCCCAGGCGGTGCTGGACCGCTATTTCGTTTCCGGCGGGTTGCCCGACAACCGTCCGATGCGCCCAGTACCGAAACTCGGCCTGCGACCCCAATGCCACGCGCAGCAGCTGACCGTCGTCGCCAACTTCGTCGAAGTCTTTCTTGCCAAGGAAGGCCATGACGGTCTGGTCGGGATCAACTATCTCGAGAAGATCCAGACGGCCACCCCGGCGGCAGTGTACGGAGCCATGCTCGCCGGCGTCGACTACGTCCTGATGGGCGCGGGCCTGCCCACGGAGATCCCCCGCCTGCTGGACGCGCTGGCCGTCCACCAACCCGCCCGGTTGTCCGTGACCGTGCACGGTGCCCTACCGTCCGAAGATCACCACGTCACCCTCAACCCGCAGGAGGTGCTGGGCGAGACGGTGGGTCCGCTGCGTCGGCCCCGGCTGCTCGCTATCGTCTCGTCCGCCACTCTGGCTGTCTACCTCGCCCGCGACGCAACGACCTGCCCGGACGGCTTCGTCCTCGAGGGACCGGTCGCCGGCGGGCACAGCGCCCGGCCGCGGGGCCGGCTCGCCCTCGACGACGACGGCGAGCCGGTGTACGGACCACGCGACCGTATCGACCTGCCAAAAGTCGCCGCGCTGGGCCTGCCGTTCTGGCTGGCCGGCGGGCAGAGCAGCCCGGAGCAGCTGGTCGCGGCCCGGGCTACGGGCGCGGAGGGGATCCAGGTCGGCACGGCGTTCGCGCTGTGCCGCGAATCCGGACTCGACGACGGCCTGAAACAGCGGCTGCTTCGAGAGGCGGCCGAGGAAGCGCTGGTCGTGCGCAACGACGTCCGGGCCTCCCCGACGGGTTTCCCTTTCAAGGTTGTGTCCCTGCCCGGCACCATCGCCGACGAACGGATCTACGCCGACCGGCCACGACTGTGCGACCTGGGCTACCTGCGCACCCCGTTTCGCCGTACCAACGGCACGGTCGGCTACCGCTGCCCCGCAGAACCGGTCGACGAGTACGTGCGCAAAGGCGGAACGGTCGACGACACAGTCAGTAGCCGGTGTCTGTGCAACGGTCTGCTCGCCACGGTCGGCCTGGGCCAGCGGCGCTCCGACGGTTACCTGGAGCCACCGCTGGTGACCCTCGGGCAGGACCTGTCCGTTCTGACTCACCTGACCCGGCAGAGCAAGGACTACGCCGCCGCTGATGTCGTCGGGTACCTACTGAGCCATTCCGCGCAAGGTTCTGACTACTGATAGTGGTCACGTGGTGCGGTCATGGTCGATA
>NZ_JBAKHU010000018.1:0-110202 GCF_036906895.1 Micromonospora sp. CPCC 206060 | reverse complement strand
GCCGGGCTGCGGGAACACCTGCTGGCCAGCCTGCCGGAGACCATGGTCCCGGCCGCCTACGTCACCATCGACCGGCTGCCCCGGGACCCGAACGGCAAGGTCGACCGGCGGCAGTTGCCCGCGCCCGACGCCGGCTGCTACGCCACCGGGGTCTACCAGGCGCCGACCGGTGAGGCGGAGGCGGCGATCGCCGCGATCTGGGCGCAGGTGCTCGGGGTCGCGCAGGTCGGCGCCACCGACAGCTTCTTCGACCTCGGCGGTGACTCGATGCTCGCGGTCACCCTGGTCGGGGCGCTGCGCGCGGCCGGACACGAGGTGACCGTCCGGGACATCTTCGCCCACCGCACGATCCGCCGGCTGGCCACCGCACTCGACGGGAGCAACGGTCCGGCGGCGGCGTTCCGGCCGGTGCCGCCGTACGCGCTGATCAGCGCCGCCGACCGGGCCCTGCTGCCGGACGGGCTGGTCGACGCGTACCCGGCGGCGCAGACCCAGCTCGGCATGCTGGTGGAGCTGTCGGTGAGCGGGGACCGGGCGGCCTACCACAGCGTCCTCGCCCACCAGGTACGTGACGGGCGGCCGTTCGACGCCGAGGCGCTGCGGGACGCGGTCCGGACCGTGGTCGACCGGCACGAGATCCTGCGTACCTCGTTCGCGCTCACCGGCTACTCGGTGCCGATGCAGCTCGTACACGCCACGGTCGAACCACCCCTGTCCATCAAGGACGGACGCGGCGTACCGGCCGACCAGCAGGCCGCCCGGTTCGCGGAGTTCATCGCGGCGGAACGGGCCGAGGTGTTCGACCCGGCCGCCGCCCCGCTGCTGCGGGTGGCCGCACACCGGGACAGCGACGCGAGTTGGTGGCTGACCTTCACCATCTGCCACGCCATCACCGAGGGGTGGAGCAGCGCCCGGCTGGTCACCGAACTGCTCGACTGCTACGCGGCACTGGTCGACGCCAGGCGGGACGGGGTACCTGTCCACGCTCCGGCGGACCAGCAGCCCGCCGTGCGGTACGCCGACTTCATCGCCGCCGAACTGGCCGCGCTGGACTCGCCGGCCGACCGGGAGCACTGGCGGTCGGTGCTGGCCGGGCGCGCCCCTTTCACCCTGCCCAGCGGCTGGGGTGACCCGGACGCACCACAGCCGACCGCCGCCGTCACGGTCGACCTCACCGACCTGGACGACGCCCTGCGGGACCTGGCCCGGGACACCGACGTACCGGTCAAGGCGGTACTGCACGCCGCGCACCTGAAGGTGCTCAGCCAGCTCACCAACGAACCGGCCTTCCACGCCGGACTGGTCTGCGACGCCCGGCCCGAGGTGACCGGCGCCGAACACGTACACGGCATGTACCTCAACACCGTGCCGTTCCCGTACGACCGAAGTGCCGCCACCTGGCGGGAACTGATCGGCACGGTCTTCGACCGGGAGGTGGCCCTCTGGCCGCACCGGCGTTTCCCGCTGCCGGAGATGCAGCGCGAGGCCGGGCACCGGCTGCTGCACGTGATGTTCAACTACCAGGACTTCAGCCGCGCCGAGCAGGGCACGGCCGGCAGCGGGGCCGGCGGCACGGCCGGCGGTGCAGGTGGCACGCCACCGGCGGTGGTCGGCAACGCCGGGGACGGCGCCACCGAGTTCGACCTGTCGGTCTTCGCCCAACGGGGCCGCTACCAGCTCTCCGCGCGTACCGCCGTGGTCAGCCGGGCCAACCTGGACCGGATCGCCGGCATGTACCGGGCGGTGCTGGAGGCGATGGTCACCGACCCGGACAGCGACGCCCGCGCGGTCTGCGTACCCGGTGCGGAACGGGACCGGCTGCTCGGTGTCACCGACGTCGGCATCGAACCGCCGGTCACCGGCAGCCTGGACGAGCTGTTCCAGGCCCGGGCCGCCGAGTCCCCGGACGCGGTGGCCGTGGTCGCCGGTACCGCCGAGCTGACCTACGCCCAGGTCGACGCCCGCGCCAACCGGTTGGCGCACCGGCTGCGGGCGGCCGGCGTCGGCCGGGAAACCGTGGTCGGCGTCTGCCTGGACCGCGACGCCGAGCTGGTACCGGCGCTGCTCGGGGTGCTCCGGGCCGGTGCGGCGTACCTGCCGCTGGACCCGGCCCAGCCCGCCGACCGGATCGGCTACATGCTGGCCGACGCCGGGGCGCGCACCGTACTGACCACCACCGCGCAGGCCGACCTGCTGGCCGGGTTCGCCGGAGAGCTGGTCCTGCTCGACACCGACGACCCCACCGGCCAACCGTCGACGCCGCCGCAGGTCGACCGGCACCCCGACGACCTGGCCTACGTCATCTACACCTCCGGCTCGACCGGCCGGCCCAAGGGCGTCTGCGTCAGCCACGCCAACGTGCTGCGCCTACTCGACGCCGCGCAGGAGCACTACGCCGCCGACGACACCGACGTGTGGGCGCTGTTCCACTCGTACGCCTTCGACGTCTCCGTCTGGGAGCTGTGGGGTGCGCTGTGCCACGGCGGCCGGCTGGTGCTGGTGCCCCGCGAGGTGGCCCGGGTACCGCAGGACCTGCTCGACCTGCTGGTGACGCAGCGGGTGACCATGCTGGCGCAGACCCCGACCGCGTTGCGCGGACTGGTCCGGCTGGTCGGCGAGGACGCCCCGGGCGTCCGGGACCTGTCCCTGCGGGCGGTCGTGGTGGCCGGCGAGAAGCTGGACGCCACCGAGCTGACCCCGTGGGCGGCCCGGCTCGGCCTGGCCCGGGTCGCGCTGGTCAACATGTACGGCATCACCGAGACCACGGTCTACTCCACCTACCACCGGATCACCCGCGCCGACCTGGCCCCGGGGATGGGCAGCCGGATCGGCCGGCCGCTGACCGGGGTACGGATGTACGTGCTCGACGGCGACGGCCAGCCGGCGCCGATCGGGGTGCCCGGCGAGGTGTACCTGGCCGGGCACGGGGTGGCCCGGGGCTACCTCAACCAGCCGGAGCTGACCGCCCAGCGGTTCCTGCCCGACCCGTACGGCCCGCCCGGTGCCCGGATGTACCGCACCGGTGACCTGGCCAGCCGGCTGCCGGACGGCAGTGTGGAGTTCCTCGGCCGGATCGACCACCAGGTCAAGATCCGGGGCTACCGGATCGAACCGGGGGAGATCGAGGCCGCCCTGACCGCCCTGCCCGGAGTACGGGAAGCGGTGGTGATCGTCCGCGAGGACATCCCCGGCGACCCCCGGCTCACCGCCTACCTGGTGACCGGCGACGGGCCACGGCCCGAGCCGGCGCGGCTGCGCGCCGAACTGGCCCGCACCCTGCCCGACTACATGATCCCGGCGGCGTACGTGCCGCTGGACCGGCTGCCGCTGAACAACAGCGGCAAACTGGACCGGCGGGCCCTGCCGGCACCGGCGGCCACCGCCGGACCGGACCACGGGTTCGTGGCCCCGGCCACCGCGCTGGAGGAGCAGGTCGCCGGGATCTGGGCGGAGGTGCTCGGCCTGCCGGCGGTGGGGGTCGAGAGCAGCTTCTTCGACCTCGGCGGGCACTCCATCCGGGCCCTGGTGCTGGCCAGCACCCTGCGCGCGGCCGGGCTGGACGCCAGCGTCGCCGACCTGTTCCGGGCGCCGACGGTCCGGGCGCTGTGCACGGTCCTCGCCGGACGCGGCGCGGTGCCGGTGGCCGACCGGCTGGTGGAGCCGTTCGAGCTGGTCACCGAGGCGGACCTGGCCCTGCTGCCGGCCGGCCTGGACGACGCGTACCCGCTGTCGCAGGTGCAACTCGGCATGCTGCTGGAGATGCTGGCCGACAACGACGGGCAGCACCATTACCACAACGTGGCCTCCTTCGGCGTCCCCGACGACCGGCCGTTCGACCTGGCCACCCTGCGTACGGCGATCGCCGACGTGGTCGCCCGGCACGAGGTGCTGCGGACCTCCGTCGACACCGGCTCCTTCTCGGTGCCGATGCAGCTCGTGCACACCACCGCGGCGGTACCGGTCGACGCGGTCGACCTGCGCGGACTGCCCGAGGCGGACCGGCAGGCGCTGGTCCGCCGGCACGTCGGTGACGAGTACCACCGGCTGTTCGACGTCACCCGGGCGCCGCTGCTGCGGTTCACCGCGCACGTGGAGACCGACGCGGCATGGCGGCTCACCCTCACCATCTGCCACGTCGTCATCGAGGGCTGGAGCCTGCACGCCCTGGTGGTGGAGATCCTCGACCGGTACCACGCCCTGCGCCGGGGCGCCGCCCCGCCGCCGGCCGACACCCCGCCGGTACGCTTCGCCGACTTCGTCGCCGCCGAGCTGCGTGCCCTGGACTCGGCGGAGGACCGGCGGTACTGGCAGGGGATCGTCGAGCGGTACCCGAGGTTCCGGCTGCCGGACGCCTGGACCCCGGACCGGTCGGAGCAGCGGCAGCCGTACACGGCGGTGGTCGGGTACCCCGACCTGGAGCCGCAGCTACGGGCGCTGGCCTCGGCGACCCGGACGTCGCTGAAGGCGGTGCTGCACGCCGCACACCTCACCGTGCTCAGCCAGCTCACCGACGAGGCGTCGTTCTACACCGGACTGGTCTGCCACACCCGGCCGGACCTGGCCGGCAGCGACCGGGTGTACGCCATGTCGCTGAACACGCTGCCCTTCCCGCACGACCGGACGGCCCGTAGCTGGCGGGACCTGATCGGGCGGGTGCACGCCCGGGAGGCCGAGCTGTGGCCGCACCGACACTACCCGGCACCGGCGATCCGGGCCGCCGCCGGACGCGGTGCCCGGCTGACCGACGTCTACTTCAGCTACCTCGACTTCACCGAGGTGGTCGGGGAGCGGACCGCCACGGAGGAGCGGATCGGCGCGGCCAGCAGCGAGTTCGTGCTCGCCGTGTCGGCCGGTGCCGGCCGCGTCGAGTTGAGTACCGACAGCCACCACCTGCGCCGGGCCGACGTGGACCGGTTGGCGGCCATGTACCGGCTGGTCCTGGCGGCCATGGCGGCCGACCCGGACGGCGACCCCGGTCAGCCGTACCTGCCCGCCGACGAGCGGCACGACGTGCTGACCGGCTGGCAGGTCTCGGCCGCCCCGGCGGACACCCGACCGGTCCCGGAGCGGGTGGCGGCGCAGGTCGCGGCGGCACCCGACGCCGAGGCGGTGGACGGTACGACCTACGCCGGGCTGTACGCCCGGGCCAACCGGATCGGCCGGCACCTGCGCGAGCACGGGATCGGGCCGGAGCGGGTGGTCGGGGTGCTGCTGGACCGCAGCGCCGACCTGGTCGCCACGCTGCTCGGGGTCTGGCAGGCCGGTGGCGCGTACCTGCCGATCGACCCGGGGTACCCGGCCGACCGGATCGCCGGGATGCTGGCCGACGCCGGGGCGACCGTGGTGGTCACCACCACCGGGTACGCCGACCGGTGCGCCGGGGTGCGGACCGTGCTGCTGGACGCCGACGCGGAGCGGATCGCCGCACTGCCGGCCGACCCGCCCGGTGTCGTCACCGACCCGGACCAGCTCGCCTACGTGATCTTCACGTCCGGCTCGACCGGCCGGCCCAACGGCGTGCAGATCAGCCACCGCAGCCTCGCCAACTACCTCGGCTGGGCGGCGGAGGAACTGGTCGCCGACTCCACCGGCGGGGCCGCGCTCTTCTCCTCGGTCGCCTTCGACCTGGTGGTGACGAGCATCTGGGCACCGCTGGTCACCGGGCAGCGGCTCTGGCTGCTCCCCGCCGACGCCGGGCTCGACGAACTCGGCCCCCGGCTCGCCGCCGCCGGGCCGTTCAGCTTCGTCAAGCTGACCCCGGGTCACCTCGACCTGCTCGCCGGGCAGCTCGGCGGCGATCAGGCCGCCGCGCTGACCCCGCTGCTGGTGGTCGGTGGTGAGGCGCTGACCAGCCGGACCTGCGCCCGCTGGCACGCGCTCGCCCCGGACAGTGTGCTGCTCAACGAGTACGGACCGACCGAGGCGACGGTCGCGGTCGGCGGGTACCGGGTCACCGGGGCGCTGCCCGGCGACGTCGCCCCGATCGGCCGGCCGTTCGCCGGGATGCGCACCTACGTCCTCGACGCCGACCTGCACCCGGTGCCGGTCGGGGTGGTCGGTGAGGTCCACCTCGCCGGTCCCGGGCTGGCCCGGGGCTACGCCGGCCGGCCCGACCTGACCGCGGCGACGTTCGTACCCGACCCGTTCGGCGACGGCGGCCGGCTCTACCGCACCGGGGACCTGGGCCGGTGGCTGCCCGACGGGCAGCTCGACCTGCTCGGCCGGGTCGACGACCAGGTGAAGATCCGGGGCTACCGGGTGGAACCCGGGGAGATCCGGGCCGTGCTGCTCACCCACCCGGCGGTACGCGACGCCGTGGTGACCGCCGAACCGGCCGCCGCCGGTGGCCGGCACCTGGTCGCCTACCACGTCGGGGCCGCCGACGACCTGGCCGGGCACTGTGCCCGGTACCTGCCCGGCCCGCTGGTGCCGGCGGTCTTCGTCGAGCTGGACGCCATCCCGCTCAACGCCAACGGCAAGGTCGACCGCCGGGCGCTGCCCGCCGTGGAGCTGACCGGTGGCGGGACGTACCTGCCGCCGGCCACCCCGACCGAGCAGACCCTGGCCCGGATCTGGGCCGACGTGCTCGGCGTCGGGCAGGTGGGCCGGCACGACCGGTTCTTCGCCCTCGGCGGCCACTCCCTGCTGGTCGTACCGGTGGTGACGGCGGCCCGGCAGGCCGGACTGCCACTCACCCTGCGGGCGGCGATGCTCGACCGGACCCTCGCCGAACTGGCCGCCACGCTCACCCCGGTCGCCGCCCCGGTGGCGCGTACCGCACCGGTCGTGCCGGCGCTGGAGACCGTGCTCGCCGGTCACCCGGTACCGGGTGCCGCGCTGGCCCGGATCGTCGACGGGGAAGTGGTCGAGCTGCGTACCCACGGCCGGCTGGCCGCCGACGGCAGTGCGCCGGTCACCCCGGACACGGTCTTCCAGGTCGGTTCGGTCAGCAAACACGTCACCGCGGTCGGCACGCTGGTCCTGGTGCACCGGGGGCTGCTCGACCTGGACACCGACGTCAACGCGTACCTGAAGTCCTGGCAACTGCCGGCGGACCGGCCGGTCAGCCTGCGGCAGCTACTCAGCCACGTCGCCGGTCTCAGCTCCACCGGCAGCGACGGGTACCCGCGTCGCGGTCCGCTGCCCACCCTGCTGGACCTGCTGACCGGTCGGGGGGTGCCCACCGGGGAGGTCCGGGCCGGGGAACGGCCCGACCCGGTGGCGGTGGAACGCAACAGCCACTACCTGGTGGTGCAGCAGGCGATGGTGGACGTGACCGCGACACCGTTCGCCGACCTGATGGCCGAGCTGGTCTTCGACCCGTTGGACATGACGGGCAGCAGCTTCCACCAGGACTTCCCGGTCACCACCGGCCGGCCGGTCGCCCTCGGCCACGACGAACAGGGCCGGCCACTGCCGGACGGCTGGCAGCGGCGGCCGGACGCGGCAGCGGCCGGGCTGTGGACCACCGTGACCGACCTGGCCCGGATCATCCGGGAGATCCACCACGCGTACCGGGGGGACGGCACCCTGCTGGGCCGGCAGCTCGCCACCGAGCTGCTCAGCCCGGGGCCCGGGGGGATCTACGGCCTCGGCTGCATGGTCGACCCGGCCGACACCCCGGACGGGCCGGTCGTCGAGTACACCCACCGGGGCCGGACCGCCGGCTACCGGGCCCTCACCGCCGGCCGGGTGCCCGATGGGGCCGGGCTGGTGCTGTTGACCAACGGCGACGCCGGCTACCGGGTGATGGACCGGTTGGGGCGTGACGCCGGACCGAAGGAGGCATTCTGATGACGACCGTGGTGGGTGCAGCCGGGCCGGTTACCGGCGAGCCGGTGCAGGGGGTGCGGCACCTGGTGTCCATCCGTGACCTCACCGACGACGACCTGTACTCGATCGTCGCCCAGGGGGCCCGGTTCGCCGCCGGTGGGTACGGCGGCCGGCTGGCCGACCGGGTGGTCGGCACCTACTTCGTGAAGACCTCCACCCGGACCCGCAGCGCGTTCACCGTGGCCGCGCTGCGGCTCGGCGCCCGGGTCGTCGCGTACGGGCCGCACGACCTCCAGACCAACACCGGCGAGTCGAGTGTGGACACCGGCCGGGTGCTGTCCGGCATGCTCGACGCCCTGGTGGCCCGGACCGCCGCCGACCCGACCGAGATGCGGGACTGGTCGCGGCAGGACCGGATGGCGGTGGTCAACGCGATGAGCGCCGAGGAACACCCCACCCAGGCACTGGCCGACCTGACCACCCTGCTGCGCCGGTTCGGCCGGATCGAACACCTGCGGCTGCTCTACGTGGGGGAGGCCAACAACACCGCGACCGCGCTGGCGCTGGCGTTGACCCGCTTCCCCGGGGTGGAGCTGGAGCTGCGTACCCCGGCCGGCTACGGCCTGCCGGCCGGGATCCTGGCCGACGCCACCGCGCAGGCCGGGCAGCGGGGCGCCCGGATCGTGGAGCGGCACCACATGGACGACCTGCCGGACGACCTCGACGCCATCTACACCACCCGCTGGCAGACCACGGGTACCAGCAAACCCGACCCGGACTGGCGGCGGCACTTCGCCCCGTTCCAGGTCCACCAGGGACTGTGGCGGGGCAGCCCGCACGCCGTGTTCCTGCACGACCTGCCGGCGCACCGGGGCGAGGAGGTCACCGCCGAGGTGCTCGACGGCCCGGCCAGCATCGCCTTCCAGCAGGCCGAGAACAAGCTCTACAGCGCGATGGCCGTCCTGGACTGGTGCCTGGCCCCGACCATTGGGCCCCGGTCATGACGGTGACCGGTCCGGCAACTGGTTCGGCGGTGGCCGGTCCGGCAACTGGTTCGGCGGTGGCCGGCCCGGCGGCTGACGCGGTGGTGACCGGTCCGGCGGTGGCCACCGCTGGTCAGCCCACCCCGCGCCGGGGACGGCTGACCGGCAACCGGGACTTCCTGCTGCTCTGGACCGGCGCCGGGGTCTCGGCCCTCGGTTCCCGCGCCACCTCGATCAGCTACACCCTGCTGGTGTTCTGGTCGACCGGGTCGGCCACCGCGGCCAGCCTGGTCACCTTCGCGGCGCTGCTGCCCAACCTGGTCGCCCAGCTCCCGGCCGGGGTGCTGGTCGACCGGTGGGACCGGCGGCGGACCATGCTGTGGTGCAACGTCGGCCGGATCCTGGCGATCGGCAGCGTTGCCGTCGCGGTCGCCCGGGACGCGGTCTGGCTGCCGCATCTGATGGCGGTCGCGTTCGTGGAGGCCACCCTGGGCATCTGCTACGCGCTGGCCGAGCGCGCGGCGGTGTTCAACGTGGTGCCCGCCGACCGGTACGGCGCCGCGACGGCGGCCAACGAGTCCCGGGCCAACGCGGCCAGCATCCTCGGCCAGCCGGCCGGCACCCTGCTCTACGCGGTGACCCGGTGGGCGCCCTTCGGGTTCGCGGCCCTGATGCACCTGGTCTCGCTGGTGACCCTGCTCTTCGTCCGGCGGGACCTCCAGGCTCCGCAACCGGACTCCGACCGGGGCGCCGGCCTGCTGGCCCGGATGCGGGAGGGCTTCGCCTTCGTCTGGGCCCAGCGCTACCTGCGCCGGGCCATCGGGCTGTTCGCGGCGAGCAACATCCTGTTCCAGGTACTCGGGCTCGGCCTGGTGGTGATCGTGAAGGCGGCCGGCGGCTCCCCGCCGACCGTCGGCCTGCTCCTCGTGGTGAACAGCGTGTTCGGCATGGCCGGCGCGATGACCAGCAACTTCTACCTCAGCCGCTGGGGTATCCGCCGGATCATCATGACCGTCAACGTCGGGTGGGCGGTGCTGATGTCCCTGGTCGGCTTCGCCCCGAACCTGGTCCTGCTCGGCGCGATCTTCGCGCTGATCCACTACGGGGCCGGGATCGGCAACGTGGCCGGGATGCTGTACGTCTTCCGGACCGCACCGGACCGGCTGCGGGGCCGGGCCGGCTCGATCGTCATGCTGCTCACCTCGGGCGCCAACTCGCTCGGCGCGCTCCTCGCCGGCTTCCTGCTCGACTCGACCGCCATCGCCACCGCCATGTCGATTGTGGGCGGGGCGATGGCGGTCATCGCGCTGCTCTCCGTACTCGGCTTCGGTGGCCGGGCCGCCGCCGAGGCCGAACGCCGTGAGGCCGAGGCGGCCGGCTCGCCGGGCCACGACCGGTGAACAGGCGTACGGGTGCTGTCAGGTCGCGTTGGCGAGCGCCGCGAACTCCGCGTCGGTCAACGCCACCTCGGCGGCGGCGACGTTCTCCTCCAGGTGGGCCACCGAGGAGGTACCCGGGATGGGCAGCATGACCGGCGACCGGCGCAGCAGCCAGGCCAGGGCGAGCTGCGCGGGCGTCGCGCCGTGCTCGGTGGAGATCGCGTCCAGCGGGCCGCCCGGCCGGGCCAGGTTGCCGGTGGCGATCGGGAACCAGGGGATGAACGCGAGGTCGTTGCGTTCGCAGTGGTCGAGGACGTCCTCCGCGCTGCGGTCGGCCAGGTTGTAGAGGTTCTGCACCGAGACGACCGGGGTGATCGCCCGGGCGGCCTCGATCTGCTCCACGGTCACCTCGGACAGCCCGATGTGCCGGATCTTGCCCTCCTGCTTCAGTCGCGCCAGCTCACCGAGCTGGTCCGCCAACGGCACCTTGGCGTCGATCCGGTGCAGCTGGTAGAGCGGGATGCAGTCCAGACCCAGGTGGCGCAGGCTCAGCTCGCACTGCTGGCGCAGGTACTCCGGGCGTCCCACCGGTCGCCAGTCGCCGGGTCCGGAGCGGGTCAGGCCGGCCTTGGTGGCGATCACCAGGTCGTCCGGGTACGGGTGCAACGCCTCCCGGATCAGCAGTTCGGAGACGAACGGCCCGTAGGAGTCGGCGGTGTCGATGAACGTCACACCCAGCTCGACCGCCCGGCGCAGTACCCGGACCGCCTCGGCGGGGTCCTTCGGGTCACCCCACACCCCCGGGCCGGTGATCTGCATGGCGCCGTAACCGAGCCGGTCGACCTGCAGGTCACCGCCGATCCGGTACGTGCCGGACGCCTTCGCGGGCTGGCCCACGATGTTGGCACCCATCAGGTTCCGTCCCCTCGTCCGTCGGTGGTCGTCGCGGAAAATCTAACCGGCGACGGCCCACCCTGCCCCTGGATCGACACCACCCACAGAGCGGCCTGCCTGGGGACCGTCGACCCTGATGGTGGCGATATCGACGAAATATAGCCATCGGGTCGACCCTGGGTCCGGTCGAACGCCCGGGACGCCGAGGGAGCCTGGAAGATGAACGGACACGAGAGCTGGAAGCCGCTGGAGATCAGCCCGGAGAGTGCCGGGTGTGCGCCGAGCGCCGAGGCGCTCGTCGAGTATCTCGCCGGACTCGACCTCACCGCGCTGCTCACCGCCGAGAAGGCGCTCGTGTTCCGGGGCTTCGGGGTACGACCGGAGACGCTCGACCCGGTGATGGACCTGCTGCTGCCCCGACGGCTGGCGTACGTGCACGGCAACTCGCCGCGCACCAAGGTCGGCCGGAACGTCTACACCTCCACCGAGTACCCGGCCCGCTACACCATCTCCATGCACAACGAGCTGTCGTACGCAGCCCTTTGGCCGGCCCGGCTGCTCTTCTTCTGCCAGATCGCGGCGGAGACCGGCGGGGCCACCCCGGTGGTGGACGCCGAGTTGTGGCTCGACTCGCTGGACCCGCAGTTGCGCGCCGACTTCGCCGGTGGGCTGCGCTACCAGCAGAACCTGCACGACGGGATGGGACTGGGCAAGAGCTGGCGGGAGACCTTCGAGACCGAGAGCCGGGACGAGGTGGAGGCGTTCCTGGCCGACAGCGGGGCGGACTGGCAGTGGACGGTGGACGGGCTGCGGGTCTCCCAGCTCCGCCCGGCCACCACCCGGCACCCGGTCACCGGCGCCGAGGTGTGGTTCAACCAGGCCGACCAGTGGCACCCGGCCGGCCTGGACGACGAGATCGCCAAGGTGATGACCCAGGTGATGGCACAGGACGAACTGCCCCAGTCGGTGACCTTCGCCGATGGCTCCCCGATCCCGGACGAGTACATCACCCAGATCCGCGACCGGGGCCTGGCCGCCGCGATCGACGTCGACTGGCGGGTCGGTGACCTGCTGCTGATCGACAACGTGCTCACCGCGCACGGCCGGCGGCCGTACACCGGCGACCGCCGGATCCTGGTCGCCATGTCGGACTGACCACGATGACTCCGACGTTGGTGGCCCGCCCGGTCGACGGGGATCCCTGGCTGCGGGTGTTCCGGGGTGGCCTGCGCTCCCGGCTCCGCCTGGTCTGCCTGCCGCACGCCGGTGGGACGGCCGGTTTCTTCCAGTCCTGGACCGCCCGGATCCCGGACTCCGTCGACCTGCTCGCGGTGCGGTACCCGGGGCGGCAGGACCGGCTCGCCGAACCCTGCGTCGAGCGGATGGACGTCCTCGCCGACCGGGTCACCGAGGCACTCGTGCCGTACCTGGACCGGCCGGTGGCGCTGTTCGGGCACAGCATGGGCGCCTCGGTGGCGTACGAGGTGACGCTGCGGCTGGCGGAGCGCTTCGGGGTTGCGCCGGTGGCGCTCTTCGTCTCCGGGCACGGGGCACCGCACGTCACCCGGGTCGACCAGGATCCGGACCAGCTCGACGACGAGGAGTTCCTGTCCCGCATCGGGGCCCTCGGCCAGGTGGATCCGGTGGTCTTCCGGTCGGCGAAGCTACGGGAACTGGTGCTCCCCGCGCTCCGCGCGGACCTGCGTCTGATCCACCGGCACCTGCCCCGTACCGCGCGGCGGGTGGCGGTGCCGATCGTGGCGTACCTCGGCACCGCCGACCCGGCCTGCACACCCGGACAGGTCGCCGCCTGGGCGGAGCTGACCACCGGAGGCTTCCGGCTGCGGGCGTTCCCCGGCGACCACTTCTACCTGGTACCGGCCGAGGCCGAACTGGTGGCCGACCTGACCGCCCAGCTGGGGGACCTGACCACGCCACCGGCCTGACCGGTGGTGCCACCGTCACAACCTGGGGAGGCAATCTGTGACCGAACTGCTCACCGAGGGGGCGCCGTCGTTGACGACGCCCCTGGACCTGGCACGGCACGACCGGTTCCGGGCCGGCTTCCACGCCGTCACCGAGTTCGGCCACCGGCTGCTGGCCGCCCGGCTGGTCGCCGTGGACGCCCTGCCGGCACCCGGGGCCACCGTCGAGGTGGAGCAGATCCGGGACCGGTTCGCGGTCCTGCCGCAGTACGACCGGCTCTGCCACGCCCTGCTCGACATCCTGGACCGGGCCGGCTTCCTGCGCCGGGCCGGCGACCGGTTCGAGGTGACCCACCGGATCTCGGAGGTCGCCGGGCTGTCCGACGACGTGGTGGCCGCCGCCGAGGCCGACCGGATCCGGCAGGCGCACCCGGAGGCGGCCGGGTACGTGCCGTTGCTGACCGCCTGCCAGGCCCGGCTCATCGAGGTGCTGGACGGTCGGATCCCCGCCAACGAGGTGCTCTTCCCCGGCGGCTCGGCCGACCTGGTCTCGGCGGTGTACCGGGACAACGTGCAGCTCGACTTCTTCAACCAGCTCTGCGCGGAGCGGGTGCAGGGCCACGTACGGCAGTTCCTCCAGCGCTACCCGCGCGCGTACGCACAGGTCCTGGAGGTGGGCGCGGGGACCGGCGGTACCACCGGCCCGGTGCTCGCCGCGCTGGCGGAGTGGGCCGACCGGTTGCGCTACCTCTACACCGACGTCGGCCCGGGGTTCCTGCGACTGGCCCGGCGGCAGTTCGGCGCCGGACGGTCCTACCTGGACTTCGCGCGGTACAACGTCGAAGGCAGCCCGGACGACCAGGGTTTCGAACCCCACTCGATGGACGTGGTGCTCGCCAGCAACGTGCTGCACGCCACCGAGCGGATCATCACCACCCTGGCAAGCTGCCACCGGCTGCTCAAACCGGGCGGAGTCCTGGTGATCAACGAGATGACCCGACGGCTGGACTACAACACCCTGACCTTCGGACTGGCCGAGGGCTGGTGGCGCTACGCCGACGACGAGGCCCGCATCACGTACTCCCCGCTGCTGGACGGGCCCGGCTGGCGGGCGGCACTGGAGCAGGCCGGGTTCACCGGCGTCGAGCTGCACGGTGTGCCGGCGCTGGGCGCTGCGGACCAGGTGCAGGCCCTGGTCGTGGGTACGGCGACCGATCGGCACTGACCCGTCGACCTGATGATCGTTTGTGCCTGAGCGGTACGACACGCCGTCCCGATCTCCGCTCATCCGCAAACGATCATGCGGCCTGGGTGCTGTCGCCCCGCCCGGGGTCAGCGCACCCGGTACGCGCCGGCCCCGGCCTCGGCCAGGAACGACACCGGCGGGTCGAACCCCCGGTCGGCGTACGCCCCGGCGATCGCCGCCCGTACCGCGTCCGCCCGGTCCGCGTCGACCAGGGCGAGTACGCAGCCGCCGAAACCGCCACCGGTCATCCGGGCACCCAACGCACCCGCGTCCAGCGCGACATCGACGGCGAGGTCGACCTGCGCGACGGTGATCTCGTAGTCGTCCCGCATCGACCGGTGCGAGGCGGTCAGCAGCGGGCCGATGTCGGGTAGCCGGCCGGCCCGCAGCAGGTCGACGGCCCGGCGTACCCGCTGGTTCTCGGTCACCACGTGCCGGACCCGGCGCCGGGTCACCGCGTCCGGCAACGCCCGCAGCGCCGCGTCGAGGTCGTCGACGTCCCGCAGGGCGGGCACACCGAGCTGCCGGGCGGCCTGCTCACAGGTTCGTCGGCGCAGCGCGTACTCGTTGTCGACGTGCTGGTGCGGGGTCCGCGAATCGATGACCAGCATCGCCAGACCCGCTGCGGCCAGGTCGAACGGGACGTGCTCCACGGCCAGCGAACGGCAGTCCAGGAAGAGCGCGTGCCCGGCGCGGCAGAGGGTGGACGCCGCCTGGTCCATCACCCCGCAGGGCACGCCGACGTAGACGTTCTCGGCCCGCTGGGCCAGCCGGGGCCGGTCCGCCACCGGCAGGTCGATGCCGGCCAGGTCACACATCGCGGTCAGCACCGCGCACTCCAGCGCCGCCGACGACGACAGGCCGGCGCCGACCGGTACGTCCGAGTCCACCGACAGTTCGGCCCCGGGCAGGGCGTATCCCGCGTCGGTGAGCGCCCAGAGCACCCCGGCCACGTACCCGGCCCAGCCGGTGGCCCGGCCCGGCACCAGGTCGTCCGGGGTGAGCACGGTCGGCTCCGACGCGAAACTGCTGGACACCGCCCACCGGGTCGCGCCGGGCAGTAGCCCGGCGGTCACCACCGTGCGGTGTGGCAGGGCGAAGGGGAGCACGAAGCCGTCGTTGTAGTCGGTGTGCTCCCCGATCAGGTTGACCCGCCCGGGAGCGACCCAGACACCCTGCTCGGCCGACGTGCCGTTACCTGCGGACATGGTGCGGTACTCCTGTGGGTCGAGGGGTTTCACGGCCGGACGGTCGGGTCGGCCGGCGGTCCGTCGGCGTTCTGGGCGGCGCTCGCGGCGGCGTTCCCGGCAGCGCTCGCGGCGGCGTTCGCGGCGGCGTTTCCGGCGGCGTTTCCGGGCGCGGCGAGGACCACCTCGTCGACGCGGGACCGCAGTTCGGTGCGGGCGTCGTCGGTGAGGCCGGTGTCGGTGACCACCACGTTCGCCCCGTCCAGCGGCATGATCGTGGCGATGCCGACCAGGTCCCACTTGGTGTGGTCGGCGAGCACCACCACGGTCCGGGCCATCGCCGCCAGGGCCCGGTTGGTCTCCGCCTCGGCCAGATTGGGGGTGGTGTAGCCGGCCCGGACGCTCATCCCGTGCACGCCGAGGAAGAGCAGGTCGACGTTGAGCCGGCTGACCACGGCGGTGGCGGCCGGGCCGACCAGCGCGTCCGACGGGGTCCGGACGCCACCGGTCAGCAGTACCGTCCGGTCGGGCCGGCCGTCGCGGTGGAAGACGTCCGACACCGCCACCGAGTTGGTCACCACGGTCAGCCCGGGCACCGCGGTGAGCTGCCGGGCGAGCGCGGCGGTGGTGGTGCCGGCGGAGATGCCCACCGCCGAGCCGGGCGCCACCAGTTCCGCCGCGGCCCGCGCGATCGCCGCCTTCTCCGCCTCCTGCCGGGTCGCCTTCACCGAGTACGCCGGTTCGTCGGTGGCGGTCTCCACGGCGAGCACTCCGCCGTGCACCCGGGCGATCAGGCCGTGCGCCACGAGCACGTCGACGTCCCGTCGGATGGTCATGTCGGAGACCCCGAACGAGCTGGCGAGTTCGCTGACGCGGACCCCGCCACGGCGGCGTACCTCGTCGACGATCGCCGCCCGACGCTGCGGTGCGAGCACCAGGCCTCCTCTGTCACAGGCTACGGGTCCGGGACGGACGAACAATATCGAACACCGGCGCAGCTGCCCAGTTGGGCTGGCAGGGAGCTTACGTCAGGCAAGGAACGGGCCTCGGTCGAGTGGGGGTGTGGGGGGCGCTTGTTCGATCGTGTTGCTCATTGTTCGTTTCTGGGGCTACGCTCCGATCGTGTCCAGCCCGAACCCCGCCGACGCCGATCCCCGGAGCAGCACCGGGGGCGTCCATACGTCCGTCACCCGGCTCGCCGACGGCCGAGAGCTGATCTACTACGACCGCTCCCCGGTCCGCCGGGACACCTGGCCCGACCGGCGGGAACTGCCCGACCGGCCGTCCACCGGCAGCGCCCGGCTCGACCCGCGTACCGGTGACTGGGTGATCGTCGCCACCCACCGGCAGAACCGCATCTTCCTGCCCACCGCCACCGACTGCCCGCTCTGCCCCTCCATCGACGGCCGGCAGACCGAGGTGCCCGCACCCGACTATGCCGTCGTGGTATTCGAGAACCGGTTCCCCGCCCTGGTCGGTGCGGCATCCGGGGGCGACCCGTCGGCGGTCGGCGGCGATGCGGCGTCCGTCGGCGGCCCGTCCGGCGCCGCCGGTGACCCGGCAGCCGGCCCCGACCTGCTGGCCGAGATGCCGGCCACCGGCCGCTGCGAGGTGGTCTGCTTCGACAGCCGGCACGACGTGACCTTCGCCGGTCTCGACACCGACCAGGCCGGGCTGGCGCTGGCGGCCTGGACCGACCGGACCCGGGAGCTGTCCGCCCGTCCCGGCATCCGCCAGGTCTACTGTTTCGAGAACCGGGGGCCGGAGATCGGCGTCACCCAGCACCACCCGCACGGGCAGATCTACGCCTACCCCTTCGTGCTGCCCCGTACCCGGCGGATGCTCGACCGGGCCGCCGCGCACCGCGCCGCCCACGGCGGCAACCTCTTCGACGACCTGGTGGCCGCCGAGACCGCCGACGGCAGCCGAATCGTGGCGGAGAACGACCACTGGACCGCGTTCGTGCCGTTCGCCGCCCGCTGGCCGTACGAGGTGCACCTCTACCCCCGGCGGCGGGTGCCCGACCTGCCCAGCCTGGACCCCGGGGCGCGGGACGCACTCACCCCGATCTACCTCGACCTGCTCCGCCGGTTCGACCGGCTCTTCGACGCGCCGGCGCCCTACATCGCCGCCTGGCACCAGGCCCCGGACGACCCCGGCGCCGCCGAGTTCGCCCTGCACCTGGAACTGTTCACCAACCGGCGGACGTCCACCAAACTCAAGTACCTGGCCGGTACCGAGTCCGGGATGGACGCCTTCTCCAACGACATCGTGCCGGAGGAAGCGGCCCGGCGGCTGCGGGAGGTCGGGACGGCCTGACCGGCGCGGAGGCGACCGTAAAACGCGTTGTCCGGGCGCTGCCGGTGTGCGAGGGTCCCGACGTGACGGACTACCGCAGCCTCAATCGGGCCAGCTGGGACGAGCGGGCACCCGCCCATGCGGCATCGCCGGACTACGCCGTGGAGCGGTTCGTCGCGGACCCGGACCACCTCAGCGACGTGGTCCGTTTCGACCTGCCGCGCCTCGGCGGCATCGCCGGGCTCCGGGCTGTGCATCTCCAGTGCCACATCGGCACCGACACCCTGTCACTGCACCGGCTCGGCGCCCGGATGACCGGGCTGGACTTCTCCGGTGCGTCCCTGGCCGAGGCCCGCAGCCTCGCCGCGCGGACCGGCGCCGGGATCGACTTCGTCGAGTCCGACGTGTACGCCGCCCCGGACGTACTCGGCCGGGGCGCCTTCGACCTGGTCTACACCGGCGTCGGCGCGCTCTGCTGGCTGCCGGACATCCGCCGCTGGGCGGAGGTGGTCGCCGCCCTGCTCCGGCCGGGCGGCCGGCTCTTCCTCCGGGAGGGCCACCCGATGCTCTGGGCGCTCGACGACAGCCGCGACGACGGGCTGCTCGCCGTGGAACACCCGTACTTCGCGCGGCCGGAGCCACAGGTCTGGACGGAGGGCGGCACCTACGTCGCCACCGACGTGACCTTCCAGCACAACGTCACCCACGAGTGGAACCACGGCATCGGCGAGACCGTCACCGCGCTCCTCGACGCCGGCCTCGATCTCACCATGCTGGTCGAGCACGACAGCGCCCCGTGGGACGCCCTGCCCGGCCGGACCGTCCGCGACGGGCAGGGCGAATGGCGGCTGGCCGACCGGCCCTGGCGGCTGTCCCAGACCTACACCCTCCAGGCCCGCAAGCGGGGCTGACCGGCTGGGGACCGGCACCCGGCCGGCGGCGCCCGGCCGGGCAGCGGACGTCACCGGTCGGCGAAGCGCTCGGCGAACGCCACCAGGTCCCGGCGCTGGATCGCGGCGGCCATCAGGTCCGGGAACGCGTCCGGCGTACAGGCGAACGCCGGCACCCCCAGCGCGGCCAGCGCGGCGGCGTTCTCCCGGTCGTACGCCGGTGCCCCCTCGTCGGAGAGCGCGAGCAGCACCACCACCTGCACCCCGGCGGCGGTCATCTCCGCCACCCGGCGCAGCATCTGCTCCCGGACACCCCCCTCGTACAGGTCGCTGATCAGCACGAAGATGCTGTCCCGGGGACGGGTTATCAACTGCTGGCTGTAGCCGATCGCCCGGTTGATGTCGGTGCCCCCGCCCAACTGGGTACCGAACAGCACCTCCACCGGGTCGCTGAGCTGGTCGGTGAGGTCCACCACGGCGGTGTCGAACACCACCAGCGACGTACGCAGCGAGCGCATCGAGGCCAGCACCGCGGCGAACACCCCGGAGTAGACCACCGACGCGGCCATCGAACCGGACTGGTCGACGCAGAGCACCACGTCCCGCTGCACGGCCGTGGTACGCCGGCCGTAGCCGACCAGCCGCTCGGGGATCACCGTGCGGAGATCCGGCTGGTAGTGCTTCAGGTTGGCGCGGATCGTCCGGTCCCAGTCGATGTCCGCGTGCCGGGGCCGGTTGATCCGGGCGGCCCGGTTCAGCGCACCCGTCACCGCCGCCCGGGTCTGCTGGGCGATCCGCTTCTCCAACTCCTCGACCACCCGGCGGACCACCTGCCGGGCGGCGTCCCGGGTCTTGTCCGGCATCACCCGGTTGAGCGAGAGCAGCGTGCCGACCAGGTGCACGTCGGGCTCGACGGCGGCGAGCATCTCCGGTTCCAGCAGCAGCCGGGTGAGGTTCAGCCGCTCGATCGCGTCGGCCTGCATCACCTGCACCACGGTGGACGGGAAGTACTCCCGGATGTCGCCCAGCCACCGGGCCACCCGGGGTGCCGATCCACCCAGGCCGGCGGAACGCTGCGCCGACCGGCCCTCGCCGTCGTCGCCGTTGTCGTAGAGCGCGGCCAGGGCGCCGTCCATCGCGGCGTCCCCGCCCCCCGGCTTACCGCAGGAGCCGTCGGCGGGACCGCCGAGCACCAGGCGCCAGCGGCGCAGCCGTTCCTGTCGGGCCGCTTCGGTCATCGAGGTCAACGGAGCTCCCGTCCGAGCAGGATGCTGAGGGTGGGCAGCACGGCCGCCGCCCGGTCGTGGTCGAGCCCCACCGCCACGGCGGCCGGCACCGTGCCCCCGGTGGCGCTGACCCGTTCGCCGATCGCCCGCCGCTCACCGGCGGCGAAACCGCCGAAGGTGCGCCGAAGCAGGGGCAGGACCTCGGTGAACGAGTCGGCGGGGATGCCGGTCAACCAGTCGTCCACCAGGGACAGCAGGTCGTCGTCGTGCACCAGCAGCAGGCCGCCGCCACCGAGGAAACCCTCCACCCAGGCGGCCCCCGCCGCCGGTGCGGTACCCACGGTCAGCGGCAGCCCCATCCGCCGGCGTACCTCGTCCCGGTCCAGTCGACCGGCGTCGTGCAGCAGCCGGGTCAGCCGGCCGGCGAGCAGCCCCGCCAGGTCGTCCCGGCCCGCGACCGAGGTCAGGGTGTCCAGCCAGCGGTCGCGTACCCCGTCGTCGAGCAGGCCGACCGCGGCCTGGACCCCGTCGATCCGGTCCCGCAGCGTGCGGGCCGCCTCGTCGGAGAGCCCGCCCACGGCGGCCGGCAGCGCGGCGCAGACCCGGGCCAGGATGCCGGTGGTCACCTCGGCCAGCCCACCCAGCTCGGTCCGGCGTACGTCGCCGTACCGCAGCGTGCGGGCCAGGGCCGGGAACGCCGCCATCAGGTGCCCGACGTCCGCGTCGAGGGCGGCGCGGGTGTCCAGGGCGCGCAGCACCGGCGGGTACGCCCCGGGCAGGTCGGCGAGCAGGCAGATCTCCACCAGCGCGGTCACCTCGGCGAGGCTGCCGGCGGCCTGTGCCCGGGCGGCCACCGAGGCGGTCGCCGCCGCGTCCACGGTGGTGCCGTGCGCGCTCGCCTCCACCAGCCGTACCGCGAACTCCGGCTGCCAGCGCAACCGCCACTGCTCCCGGAAGGTGCCGGTGCTCCGGCGACCGCCGGTCGGGTCGCCCCACGGCACGCCGAGCAGCCGTAACCGGTGCAGCAGGCGGCTGCGCGCCAGGTCGGTGTCCCGGCGCAGGTCCAGGTCGAGGTCCCGGTCCAGCGCCTCCGGCTTCAGCCGCAGGCTGCGCTGCTGGGCGGCGAGGTCCCGGGCCAGCGGCACCGCCGGCATGTCGTCCGGTACCGCGCCGAGCCGCTCCCCGACCACCAGTCGCCGGTTGATCAGCTCCAGCCGGAGCGGCTCGCCCTCGCAGAGCACCGCCTCACTGGCCTCGGTCAGCTCGGCCAGCCCGGCCAACGGCCGGCCGCGCAGGGTGGCCAGCGTCTCCGCCAGCCGGGCGGCCTCGATGACGTGCGCGGACGACGCCGGTACCCCCTCGTCCCGGAGTACCCCGGCGGCGGCCACCAGCCACCGGGTGACCACCTCGTCCGGTGTGGTGAACAGGTGGTGGTACCAGCCGGGGGAGCGGACCCCGGCCGCGTAGCCCTGCCAGGAGGCCAGCCGGCCGTAGGTCCACGGCACCCAGGTGAAGGTCACCTTGGTCTTCCGGCGGCCCTTGAGCAGCGCGGCGTCCGCGCTCGCCGCGACCTTGGCGGTCAGCGCGGGCACGTGCCACGCCCCGCACACCACGGCGATGTTGTCGTACCCGCGCCGCGTCTGCCGCAGCACGGTGCGCATGTACGCCTCGCGGAGCAGGTCGTCCGGGTCCTCCGGGGCGCCCTCCCGGATGGCGGCCATCGCCTCGGCGACCGCCTCGAACGCCGGGGCGCCCCGGTGCTCGACCACGTCCTCCCACCAGCGTTCCGGGTCGTCGTACCCGGCTGCGGCGGCCAGCTCCCCGATCGGGTCGACCGGGCGCTGTCGCGGTCCGCCACGGTCCCCGGTGGCCCCGGCCGGATCGGCCGGCGCGCTGTCCGGCTCGGTTGGCCTGCGCTGCCCGGCCTGAGTAGCCGGCTCGGCCTGAGTAGCCGGCTCGGCCTGAGTAGCCGGCTCGGCCTGAGTAGCCGGCTCGGCCTGAGTAGCCGGCCCGCTGGTCGGATCGGCCGGCTCGACCTGCCCACCGGGCTGCTCCTCCGGCTCGGCGAACCGGTAGGCGTACGGCAGGTCGAAGAACCGCACCGGCACGCCGTTGTCGACCGCCCAGCGGATCGCCTGCCACTCCGGGGAGAAGACCGCGAACGGCCAGAACCCGGCCCGGCGGGGATCGTCGGTGGCGTACCCGAGGAGCGCCACCGGCGGTTCGAGCCGCTCGTCGGCCACCCACCGGACCAGCTCGTCGGCCTCCGGGGGACCCTCCACGAGCAGCACGTCGGGGCGCTGTGCGGCCAGGGCCGCCACGACCGCGCGGGCCGAACCGGGCCCGTGGTGCCGGATCCCGTAGAACCGCTCAGGCATCGCGGGCGGCACGGTAGAAGGCCCGCCAGTCCGCGCGCTCCCGGATCACGGTCTCCAGGTACTCCCGCCACACCACCGCGTCGGAGACCGGATCCTTGATGACCGCGCCGACGATGCCGGCCGCCACGTCACCGGGACGTAGCACCCCGTCGCCGAAGTGGGCGGCCAGCGCCATCCCGTTGGTGAGCACCGAGATCGCCTCGGCGGTGGAGAGGGTACCGGTCGGGGACTTCAGTTTCGTCCGGCCGTCCTCGGTCAGCCCGGAGCGCAGCTCCCGGAAAACGGTGACCACCCGGCGGATCTCCTCGACCGCAGTCGGCACCTCCGGCAGGTCGAGGGAACGGCCGAGCTGCGCCACCCGGCGGGAGACGATCTCCACCTCCTCGTCGGCGGAGGCCGGTACCGGCAGCACCACCGTGTTGAACCGGCGGCGCAACGCGCTGGACAGCTCGTTCACCCCACGGTCCCGGTCGTTCGCGGTGGCGATGATGTTGAAGCCACGCTGCGCCTGTACCTCGGTGTTCAGCTCCGGGACCGGCAGGGTCTTCTCCGACAGGACGGTGATGAGCGCGTCCTGCACGTCCGACGGCACCCGGGTCAGCTCCTCGACCCGGGCGATGGCACCGGTCTCCATCGCCCGCATCACCGGGCTGGCCACCAGCGCGGCCGGGGACGGCCCCTCGGCGAGCAGCCGGGCGTAGTTCCAGCCGTACCGGATCGCCTCCTCGGCGGTGCCGGCGGTGCCCTGCACCAGCAGCGTCGAGTCCCCGGAGACGGCGGCGGCCAGATGCTCCGAGACCCAGGTCTTCGCCGTACCGGGCACGCCCAGCAGCAGCAGTGCCCGGTCGGTGGCGAGGGTAGCCACCGCGATCTCCATCAACCGGCGGGGCCCCACGTACTTCGGGGTGATCTTGGCGCCGTCCCCGAGCAGGTAGGTCACCACCGCCTGCGGCGACAGGCGCCAGCCGGGCGGGCGCGGCCGGTCGTCCCCGGCGGCCAGCTCGGCCAGCTCGTCGGCGTACTGCTGCTCGGCATGGGGGCGCAACGCGGTCAACTGAACTCCTTGTGCATCTCGGAACGGAAGGCGAGTACGACGGCGAGTTGGCTCACGGTGCGGACCCGCGCGGCGTCGGTACGGGTCTGGACCTGTGTGTCGTCGGTACCGTCGGTGTCGAGGGCCTCGGCGAGGCGGCTGATCCGGTCGGTATGGCTGGGCGGCATGGCCAGTGCGGCGAGCCGGCACAGCTCGGCCAGGTGCCAGGTGTTGTCGTTGCCCCGGGCGCGCTGCTCGATCGTGTCGGTGACCGTGTCGGCCAGTTCCTCGGGCCAGGTGCCGGGGTGCAGCCCCAGCAGCCGGTGCGCCCGGTTCGGGTCGCTGCGCAGGGTGTCGGCGGCCAGCCGGGTGAGCCGGTCGGCGGGCAGCAGTTCGTGCAGCCGCCACAGCAGCGCGTCCGGCAGTTCGGCCGACTGTCGCCCGGTCGGCACGCCGACGGCGTCGACGAGGGCGGCGGCCCAGGTCGCATTTTGCTCGTCGACGGCTGCCCGGGCCCAGCCCCGGCGCAGCACCGGCGCCCAGTCGTCGTCGACCGGCATCGCCAGCAGCCCGGCCGGTGCTCGGCCGACGGTGTCGGTCCAGGTGGCCAGGGGAGTGGCCGCGACGATCTCCTCCAGCAGCCAGGCACCGAGCCCGACGCCGCGCGGCGGCTGCGGGTCCACCCCGTCCCGCCGCATGGCCGCATCACACTCGGTCGGCGGGTCGACCACCAGCCGGTCACCCTCCACCAGCCGTACCGCGGTCAGCGCCCGATCGGCCATCCGCTGGCGCAGCCCGGAACCGGGCAGCCGGCGTAGCAGTTCCACGGCGGCCTGGCGGACCTCCCGGCGCCGGTCGTCCAGCGTCCGTTCCAGGAAACCGTCATCGGCCGGGGAGAGTCCCACCCGTAGCGCCTCGACGAACCGGGCCCGGTCCGGTGCGCTCTCCGCGCTGAAGGTGGCCACCAGCAGTTCCCGACCGGCGGCCGGGTCCTGGGCCCGCAGCCGGGTCAGGTACGACAGCCGCTCCCCGCTCGTCCCGGTCTCCCAGATCCCGGCCGACCGCTCATCCGCGCCATCGACCGACCCGTGCTGCGCGGTACCGGTCGATCCGTCTCCTGCGCCGCCGGTCGGCGTGCCGTCAACGGTGGTGACCACCGCGGCCGGTGCCTCGTCGAGCAGGTAGCCCCACTCCGGGCGGTGGCCGGCCAGCCAACGGCCCCGCTGACCCGCCAACCGGGCCAGCAGCGGGCGCAACGCGGTACTGCGCCGGCCGGCGTCCAACAGTGCCGGCAGGGTCTCCGGCGGCAGCACCACCGGATGCGTGGCGGCCAGCCGCAGCCACTCGGCGAGCAGGTCCTGCTGGACCTGGGCGCCACCGGGAGCGCCGCCCTCGGCGAGCAGCAGGTGCAGCCGGGCCGCCGCCGCAGGCGGCACCGCCGGGACGGTCTCGGCCGGCGCCGGGTCCACCGGTACCCGGCCCGGTACCGGGGTACCGGCCGCGCGTTGGTAGGTCACCGCGACCGCCGCCGCCTCCAGCAGCGACCCGGCCGAGTCGTCCCCGCCGACGGTGAGCGGTCGGCCGCCCACCGGCACCGTGCCCCCGCCCCACGGCCGACGCCCCGTACCCACCAGCGCGGCGGAGAGCAGTTCGGCCGGGAGCCCGGTGGCCCGTCGGGCGCCACCGGCGCCAGTCCCCGGTGCGGCGGGCTGGTAGTGCCGGTCCGGCCAGGCGGCCAGCGGCCGGAGCCCGTCCGGGCCGTACTCCCCGGCGAGGGTGACCGGCCGGCCACCCGCAGCGGCGAGCAGCCACCAGGGCACGTCGTGGCCGGGGGCCAGCGCGACCGCGTCGCCGGCCCGGTCCACCAGGTGACCGTCCCCGCTCGGTACGACCCCGGCCAGCAGCACCGGCACGGTCTCCCGCCACGGATCGGCGGCCAGTGCGGCGGCGTACTGCGCCAGCCCGTCGCGCACCCCGACCGCCCCGGTCGGCGCGTCCAACGGGATCGGCGCCCCGTGCCGGGTGCCGACCAGCGCCCGCAGCGGCCCGGCGCCCGGGTAGAAGCAGAGGTCCACGTCGACCTCGGTGCCGGGCACCACGTCGGCGGGGAACGCCTGGCCGGGCGCGGCGAAGGCGAGCAGCAGCGCGAACCGGCCGCTGTCGGCGCCGCGCAGCCACGTCCGGCGGGTGGTCACCTTGTCGTCGGCCGAGTCCACCTGACCCAGCACCTGCCAGCGGTCCCGCACCGGCGGGGTGGCCAGCACCTCCTCGGTGGACACCGGGAAACCGATCCGGCTGCGTACCGTGGCGGCCAGGTCGGCGGGCAGTTCGTCCAGCCGGCCGGCGGCGGTCACCAGCAGCCGCAGCAGCGCCAACTCGCCGAGCAGCCGGTCGGACCAGTGGGCGCCGACCCCGGCCACCCGCCCCAACCGGCGTACCGTCGCGGCCACCGTCGGCGCCTGGGCGTCGACCAGCCGGGCGGCCACCGTCTCGAACGGGCGGTGCCCGGCGTTACCCACCTCGGCGAGCCCCTGGTGCACCTGGTCGTCGAGCCAGCGCCGCAGCTCGTCCAGGCCGGCGGCCACCCGGACGCCGCGCTGCTCCGCCCGTTTGGCGGCCGCCGCCGGATCCACCGGACCGGCCGCCTCCTTCGGCGTCGCCGCCTTGGCGGCCTTGGCGGCGCGGGCGTTCCGCCACTCCACCACCCAGTCCGGGGCGGTCGGCTCGCCGTCCACGCCGGAGGCCCAGAGCAGCAGCAGACCCAGGGCGTGCTTGCAGGGGAACTTGCGGCTCGGGCAGGAGCAGCGGTACGCCGGACCGGACAGGTCGACGCAGACCTGGTACGGCTTGCTGCCGCTGCCCTTGCACAGCCCCCACAGCACCTCGTCGGCCAGTCCGGTGGCCGCCCACTTGGCGGCACCACTGACGCTTCGGGCGCCCTTCGCCGAGCTGGCATCGGGGGCGAGGGCGAGGACCTGTGCGGTGGACCAACGATCAACGGGCACGGCGGCAATCTAGGCGACCGGTACGACACGATCGCACCCGGGCGGTACCGGGTGGGGGCGCCGGGTGGGGCGGTGCCGCCGTGGACCTGCGGCGGCACCGCCCCTGAGCAGGAGGAACGGTCAGACCCGGACGAACTTGACCGCGTCGGCGCGGGCGCAACCGCCTCCGCTGGCGGTGAGCCGGACGGATCCACCGGTACCGGCGGCGAAGTCGTACCGGCCGAGGGACAGCCAACCGGTGCTGCCGGCCCGGCCGTCGACGGTGGTACCGGTCGTACCGGCGCTGTGCGTCACGGCCACCCCGGCCGCCGGGTCGCCGTTGCTGGTGACGATCCGGCGGAGGAACACCTCGTACCGGCCGGCCTGGCGCAGGTTGGGCCGCCAGGTCGCGGTCGCACCGGCGGTGTGGCACGTGGCGTACCGGCTGGTGGTGCCGACCGTCCAGCCGGGCACGGTGGAGTCATGCCAGGTGCCGGTCTCGGAGTAGCCGTAGGCGGCCGGACCGTCGTTGTCGACGTACGCGTCGCGCTGCCAGAAGCGCACCCAGTCGAACTGGGTGGCCGAGGGGAGTCTGCTGTCGTCGGGCAGCGCGCCGTAGCCGATGCTGGTCAGCCAGATGGCCACGTAGTCGTGGGTGTTCTCGCTGGGCAGGTAGGACGTGGTGCGGGTGGGTACCCCGTCGACGTAGAACCGGACGGCGGTCTCCGACCAGTCCACCCCGTACGTGTGCCACTGCCGGACGTCGAAGCAGGCCGGGCCGTACCAGCCGTTCTTGCTCGGGGCGGCCTTGACGCCGGAGCCGGCCCAGAGGTGGACGTTCTGGTGGGTGAAGGTGGGGTTCACCGAGTCGTTCTCGAAGATGTCGATCTCGGTGCGCTGGTCGGCCGAGTAGGTGGTGCTGCCGTCACCGGCCATCAACCAGAACGCGCCGTGCCAGCCGGCCCCGTCCGCCACCCGCAGCCGGGACTCGTAGTAGCCGTACCGGAACCGCTGCTTACTGACCACGCCACCGGCGGTGTAGCTCTTGCCCGCGTAGCTCTCCTTGCGGTGGTTGATGTTGAGGTAGCCGCCGGAGACCGTCACGTTCTCCGGGCGCTGTGCGCTGTTGGCCTTGACGTCGGTGCGGTAGTGCCAGACGGCGGTGTTCAGCGCGGTGCCGGTGAAGTCGTCACTGAAGACCAGGGCGTAGCCGGTGGCCGGCGGATCCGCCTGGGCCGGGGCGGTGGTCGACCCGAGCAGGCCGGTGGCGGCCACGAGCAGGACGGTGCCGGCGGCGAGACGCCGGCGGAGCGGAGTCGGCACGGGGGTGCCTCCTTGTGGTGGGGGACGGGGACGGGCCGGCGGGGCGCAGGGGGGACGGCGCCGACGACGGTTGCCGGGCGGTGGTCGCCGCCCGGGCGGAGCGGGATGGCAGGCCGTGGAGCAGGGATGCCGGCAGCAGCCGAGGACTTCCATCACCGACCGTTGTTGCCCGCATTTGTGGAATCTACTTGCTTGATACGGGAAGATATCCCGCATGTTGCAAGTCGTCAATCATTGTGAATATCTGGATGGTGCGGCCAGGTGGCCCGCCACGGGTGTCCAGCCGGATCCGATCGCGCGGGTGGACGCTGGCTGGCGACGCGGGACGCTAAAGTGGACAGATGCCGTATTTCGGCGGACTGTTATGGGATGATTCCGGCGATCGGCCGGACGCTGCCGGTCTGACCCGAGTCCGTCCCGCTCCCGGCGCCGCCGTAGGCGTCCCCGGAGCGGGACGCCCGCATGAAAGCCAGGGAGGCGACATGTCCCCGTTCCGTGCCGGGTTGTCCCACCCGTCCCGCCGGGCGCTGCTCGCCGTCGCCGCCCTGGTCGCGGCCGGCGTGACGGTACCGGCCGCTGCGCCGGCCCGGGCGCAGGCGGCCCCGGGACCGGCGCACCGCGCCCCCGCCCAGGATCCCGGCCGATCGGCCCAGCCGGGCAGCCCGCAGTGGGCCCTGCGCCGCCTGCTCGCCGGTAACCGGCGGTTCGTCCGCGACCGGGCCCGCCATCCCCGCCAGTCGGTCGGTCACCTGCGCGAGGTCGCCGACGGTCAGCACCCTTCGGCGGTGATCCTCGGCTGCGCCGATTCCCGGGTGGCCCCGGAGATCCTGTTCGACCAGGGGATCGGGGACCTGTTCGACAACCGGGTGGCCGGCAACGTCGCCGACGACCTGCTCGTCGGCAGCATCGAGTACGCGGTCGTGGAGTGCGGCTCGCCGCTGGTGGTGGTCCTCGGTCACGAGCGGTGCGGCGCGGTCACCGCCACGATCGACGCGATCCGGTACGGCGGGCACGCCCCGGGCCGGATCGGGGACATCATCGAGGCGCTGCGGCCCGTGGTGGAGCCGGTCCTCGACGACCCCGGTGACCCGGTGGACAACGCGGTACGGGCGAACATCCTGGCCCAGACCCGGGCCCTGCACCGCAGCGCGGTGCTCCGGGACCGGATCGCCACGGGCCAGCTCCGGCTCGTACCCGCGCACGTCGACCTGGACACCGGTCGGGTGACCCTGCTCGACGGCGGATCCGACCCCACGCCCGACCTCACGCCCGACCCCGCGTCCCGCCCTGCGTCCGATCATGCACCGGGGTGCCCGGCCGGGGTCCGGGTACCGCCACGGTGAAGCGCGGCGGTACCCGGCACACCGGCGGTCAGAGGGCGAAGCAGTTAGGGCGGATCGGGCTGTCGGTGAGCGCGTTGTGGATGATCGTCCAGGTGGTGCCGTCGAGCACCAGTCCGAGGTGACCCACCACCCGCAGCGGGCAGTACGACTGGATCAGCACGTTGGTGGCACCGTCGGCGAGGGTGGCGTTCTGGGTCGGCCGGACCAGTTCGTCCTGAAGGGTCCGTATGGTGGTGTACCGCACCGCCCCGACGGTGTCGTCCCCGCTGTTCAGGTCGTTGAGGAAGTCGGAGCCGATGGTCATCTGCTGGCAGGCGACGATGTCCAGGCAGTTGCCGAGGCCGAGGAACTCCACGATGTTGGCCACGTACGTGCCGTAGTGCGGCGTACCGAGGCTCACGTACCGCTCGACGGAACCGGTGCCACCGAGGTACTTGAGCAGGTAACGGGAGACCAGGCCGCCCTCCGAGTGGGCGACGAGGTCCACCTTGGCGGCGCCGGTGGTCGCGCGGACCTGACCGACGAAGCCGCTGAAGGCGCGGGCGGAGTCGGCGATGTCGCCGAGACCGAGGTTCGGCAACTGGTAGATGAAGGTCCGGTAGCCGGCGCCGCGTAGCCGGGCGGCGAGTGGTTCGTAGACGGTGGCGATGCCGGACAGGCCACCCACGACGATCACGGGATTGGCGCCGCTGGCGGTGGCGGTCGACTGCACGGTCGCGGTCGCGGTGGCGGTCGACTGCACGGTCGCGGTGGCGGTGGCCGGCTGTGCCGGTACGGCAGCGGTGGCGGGAGTGGTCGCGGCGAGTGAGATGCCGAGCGCGGTGGTGGTGAGCGCGGCGGTGAGGATCTTTCGGAGCAGCACTGCTGCACCTCCGGTCAGGGATCCCGGGAGGCCGGGAGGGATGGAGGGGTGGGTCCGATCGATCGTGGACACATGATGCGGCGCGCAACACATCAACGTCAATGGAAAGTTACGCGCGAGTAGCTGTGGTGTGTCTGCGGGCGGGACGGGCGGCTCGCTGACTCGGGCACCGGGGTCGCCGGGTGTCGCCGCAGCCGGGTCGCGCGGCCGACGGAACTGCAACTTGTTGCTGTGAAAGCAAGACTCTTCGCTCCGCAGGGCTGCCGGCCGTGGATGGTTGAGCTGCTTTGATCCATGGTCAGCACCGACCGTGGTCGGTCGATGGTCAATGTAGGTACTGGTGTCGATGGAAATGGCCTGGTAACTTCCTCGCAACTTTGCAAACTCTTGCAAGCCCGAGCGTGAACCTGTCGATTTCGATCGCTAAGTGTCAGTCAGTGTGACCTTCTAGTGACTAGAAGCTGATCGGTGCTTGCCGGGTTCGCAAGGGTTTCCAGCATCGGCGGCCCACGCGTCCACCGTCCCGGTCGGGAGGTCCCATGAAGGTCAGTGTCGGTAGCCGGCGACGATGGGGTGCGCTCACCCTCGCCGTCGGTGTCAGCATCGGTCTGCTGCCGTTGAGCGGCGTCGGTGCGGCCGGAGCGAACAGCGTCACCGTCTACTACCAGCCGCCGGCCGCCTGGACCGGCACGGTGAACATCCACTACGCGCCGGACGGTGGTGGCTGGACGGCCGTCCCGGGTGTCGCGATGGAGGCCGCCTGCACCGGCTGGCGTAAGCGCACCATCGACCTCGGCTCGGCCACCGGGCTCCAACTGGTCTTCAACAACAACGCCGGGACCTGGGACAACAACAACGGCCAGAACTACCGGGCGGGTACCGGGCTGGTCACCGTGGCCGCCGGGAAGGTCGGCACCACCGACCCCTGCACCACCTCGCCGTCGCCCACCCCGGGCGCCACCGCCGAGGTCTACTACCACACCACCACCCGGGGCTGGGCCAGCGCGAACATCCACTACCAGCCGGCCGGCGGGTCGTGGACCGCGGTGCCCGGCCTGGCCATGGCCGCCGCCTGCACCGGCTGGGCCCGGCGGGTGGTCGACCTCGGCGCGGCGACCACGATGAAGGCCGCGTTCAACAACAACGCCGGGCAGTGGGACAACAACAACGGCGCCGACTACACCATCGGCACCGGACGTACCACGGTGAAGGCCGGTGTGGTCACCGCCAACGCCCCGGACCCCTGCGGCCCGCCGCCCCCGGTGGACACCGAGGCGCCCACCGTCCCGACCGGACTGACCGCCACGGTCAACGCGCTGACCGTCAGCGTGTCCTGGTCGGCGTCGACCGACGACCGGGGGGTGACCGGCTACGAGATCACCCGTACCGGTGGATCATCGGGGACGGTCACCACCACCAGCACCACGACCAACCGGATCGACAGTGGGCTGAGCGCCCGGACGGCGTACACCTGGACGGTCCGCGCCTTCGACGCCGCCGGCAACACATCGGCGGCGAGCGCCCCGGTGTCGGCCACCACCGGGGACGGACCCCCGACGCCGCCCGGTGGTACCCCGCTCGGTGGTGACCCGCGCGAGGACACCATCTACTTCGTGATGACCGCCCGGTTCGCCGACGGCGACCCGACCAACAACCGGGGCGGCAGCCAGCACGTCAAGAGCGGCAACGCGGCCAACAACGACCCGATGTTCCGGGGCGACTTCCAGGGCCTGATCAACAAGCTCGACTACATCAAGGGCCTCGGCTTCTCCGCCATCTGGATCACGCCGGTCGTGCTCAACCGCTCCGACTACGACTTCCACGGCTACCACGGCTGGGACTTCCACCGGGTCGATCCCCGGCTGGAGACCCCCGGCGCCAGCTACCAGGAGCTGATCAACGCCGCGCACGCCAAGGGCATCAAGATCTTCCAGGACGTGGTCTACAACCACAGCTCCCGCTGGGGCGCCAAGGGCCTGTTCACCCCCACCGTGTACGGCGTCCGCGACGAGCAGTGGAAGTGGATGTACAGCAAGCAGGAGCCCGGCCGGGAGTACGACCCGATGGTCGAGCACACCGGCACCGACCCGGAACTGACCCCGGCGCAGAACGCGCTGGCCAAGGGCCGCCCGTACAACGGTGACCTGTGGTCCGGCACCGCGCCCGCCGGCAACCAGTGCCTGCGGTGGGGGACCCCGACCGGAACGTCCAGCCCGGAGGGCTACACCATCTACCACTGCCAGTGGCCCGGCGCCACCACCAAGCACTTCCCCGCCGACCTCTACCACCAGTGCTGGATCGGCAACTGGGAGGGCGAGGACTCGCGGAGCTGCTGGCTGCACGAGGACCTGGCCGACTTCAACACCGAGAACCCGGCGGTGCAGCAGTACCTGATCGACGTCTACAACCGGTACATCGACATGGGCGTGGACGGTTTCCGGATCGACACCGCAGTACACATCCCGCGGGTCACCTGGAACCGCCGCTTCCTGCCCGCCATCGCGCAGCACGCGGTCGCCCGGCACGGCGAGAAGGGCAGGGACTTCTACGTCTTCGGCGAGGTCGCCGCGTTCGTCAACGACAAGTGGAACCGTGGCTCGGTCAACCACTCCGCCCAGTTCTTCACCTGGAAGGAGCGCAAGGAGTACAGCCCGGACGACGTCCGTGCCGCCATCGAGCAGTACGACTACGAGCAGCTAATCGGCCCGAGCGGGCAGCCCACCAGCGACAACGCCTTCCTGCGGGGCAACGACTACCACACCCCGGACCACTCGAAGTTCTCCGGCATGAACGTCATCGACATGCGGATGCACATGAACTTCGGTGACGCCAACAACGCCTACTGGAACGGTAGGGACTCCGACGACAGCTACAACGACGCCACCTACAACGTCGTCTACGTCGACAGCCACGACTACGGGCCGAACAAGTCCCCGCAGCGGTACACCGGCGGTACCGACGCCTGGGCGGAGAACATGAGCCTGATGTGGACGTTCCGGGGCATCCCGACGCTCTACTACGGCTCGGAGATCGAGTTCGCCAAGGGCGCCCGGATCGACTGCGGCCCCACCTGCCCGCTGGCCACCACCGGTCGCGCCTACTACGGCGACCACCTCGCCGGCACCGTGACCGCGAGCGACTTCGGTGTGGTCAGCAGCGCCAGCGGTGCGGTCGCGGCCACCCTGGACAAGCCGCTGGTCAAGCACGTGCAGCGGCTCAACCAGATCCGCCGGGCGATCCCCGCGCTCCAGAAGGGGCAGTACTCCACCGAGGGGATCAACGGCAACATGGCCTTCAAACGCCGGTACACCGCCGGTGGGGTGGACAGCTTCGCCCTGGTCACCATCTCCGGCGGGGCCACCTTCAGCGGCATCCCGAACGGCACCTACGTCGACGCGGTCACCGGCGACACGAAGGTGGTGACCAACGGCACCCTGACCGCCACGGTCAGTGGCCAGGGCAACCTGCGGGTGTACGTGCTCAGCCTGCCCGGCAACCCGGCCCCGGGGAGGATCGGCACCGCCGGACCGTACCTGAAATAGTGATCCCCCGTGGTGCCGGTGCGGCGGGACCCGCACCGGCACCACGGACACCACGCTTCACCGCTGCCGGCCCAGTGCGGCCAGGTAGTCGTCGAAGCCGAGGCGCGGGCGGTACCCCACCGCCCGCGCCCGGCTGATGTCCAGCACCATCGGTCGGGCGAGCTGGTCCACCGCGTACCGGGTCAGCCGGGGTGACCGCCCGGTCAGCCGGGCCAGCCCGGTCGCCACCCGCGCGGCGGCGTCGACCAGTCCCATCGGCAGGTGCGCGATCCGCACCGGCCGTCCGGCGGCGGCCAGCGCCGCGCGCAGCACGGCATCCCGCGCGTACGCGGCATCGTCCGCGATGTTGTACGCCCCACCCGGCCAGTCCCGGGCGGCCAGGCAGGCGTCCGCGAGGTTCTCCACCGCCGTCAGGCTCAACCGCACGTCCGGTCCGGGCAGCGGCAGCACCCCGGCCCGGACCGCGTCCCGCAGCCGGGGCAGCAGGTGCCGGTCACCCGGGCCGTAGACCGCCCGGGGGCGCAGCACCACCGCACCGGCCGACAGTGCCAACCGTTCACCGGCCGCCTTGGTCCGCCCGTACGCGGAGAGCTGGCCGTCGACCGGGTCGTCCTCGGTGACCGGGCGGGGCAGCACCTGCGGCCGGTACACACTGGCGCTGCTCACCCAGACCACCGGCCGGTCCCCGGCGGCGTCGAGCAGCCGGGCCGTACCGGCCACGTTGACCGCCCGGTAGGCGCGCTCGATGGCCGGGCCCGGCACCGGATCGCCCACCGCCGCCGCCAGGTGCACCACGAGATCGGCGCCGGCCAGGTCCGGGTCGTCCCGGGTCGCGTCCCACGGTACGTGCCGGCCCACCGGCCCCGGCCGCCGGCCCAGGCAGCACACGTCGGCGCCGGCTGCGGCGGCGGCCCGGGCCACCGCCGCGCCGCAGAACCCGCTCGCCCCGGTCACCGCCACCCGCAGCCCGGCGAGTTCCCGTGATCCGTCGCCGGTCACGTCGTACCCCGGATGGTCAGCTCGGCCCAGCCGGGCAGCCCGGCCCGCCGGTCCACCCGGGACCGGACCACCACCGGCCGGTACGGCGCCAGCGCGGCGAGCGTGTCGGCGAGCTGGGCCCGCGCCAGCCGGGCCCCCGGGCAGGCGTGCCCGCCGGCCCCGAAGACCAGCTGCGCCACCTTCGGCGGAGCCGGTGCGGCACAGTCGGGGTCGCGCCGGTGCGCCCACGCGGCGTGCCGGGCGACCAGCAGCAGCCGGTCACCGGCGCGCACCGGGCAGCCGTCGGCGCTGCCGTCGGCGGCGGCCACCCGGGGCAGCAGCGGCGACGGCGCGGTCACCCGGAGCAGTTCGTTGACCAGTACCTCCCGGGACTCTGCGGTGTCGGCGGCGGCCCACAGCCGGTCGTCGGCGCACCACGCCACGCACCGGGGGATCGCCGCGACGGTGGTGTTCACCGCCGCCACGGCCAGCATCGCGGCCCGCCCCACCTCCCCGGCCGGTACGCCGAGCAGCGCGGTCAGCTCCTCGGCGGCGGCCCGGGCGGCGCGCCGCTGCCCGGGGCGGCGCGGGCCGGGAAGCTGCTCGGCGGCGGCGGTGGCGGCCACCCGGCGGGCGGCCCCGGCCAGCCGGACCGGGTCGGCGGTGCTGCCGAGCAGGGCGGCCGTGGTGACCCCGGCCAGTTCGGCGGCCACCGGTACCAGGTCCACGGTGCCCCCGGTGGCCAGCGGGGCCAGCCGGTCGGCGAGGACCGCCGTCCAGACCGGCCGGAGCCGGGTCACCCCGGCCGAACCCAGCGCGTCGACCAGCGCGCGGCGGCTGTCCCGGTGCCCGGCACCGTCCTCGTCAAAGAGCAGCCGGGCGCCGCCCAGCCGCTGGGCGGTACCCCCGGTGGTCGCGTCGGCCCGCCGATCCAGCGGGACCCGGGTCAGCGCGTCCTGGTACGCCTGCGTGCCGTGCACCAGCACGGTGCGGCCCAGCCGCAGTACCGGCCACCGCCGGGTCGCCGCGAGCAACGCGAAGAGCACCGGATGACTGCCCACGTAGACCCGACGGTCCCGGCGTCGCCCGGACAAAGGCTGCTCAGCCACGGCCGGACCCGCCGTCGCGTACCAGCGTGGCGGCCAGCACGGCCGTCGCGGCCCGGTCCGGCTTACGGGACCGGCCACTGGTCGGCACGGTGGCGAAGACCAGCGCGTCCGGCCGGGCCGGACCCATCCGGGCCAACGCCGGGGCGAGCGCCTTCCGTAACTGCCCCGGTTGGGCGCCCGGCACCGGTTCGACCACCGCCACCAGCCGCTCGTCCCCGTCGGTGGCCGGTACGCCGACCAGCACGGCCAGGTTCACCCCGGGTACGTGCAGCGCCGGCTCGTACAGCCCGGGATAGATGTTCTCCGCCGCCCGCAGGATCATGTCCTTGCACCGGCCGGCGAGCACGATCCGGTCGGCGTCCAGCCGACCGACATCCCCGGTGGCCACCCGCTCCATGGGGTCCCCGCCGAGATAGCGGTGCGCCCGGTTCGGGCCGGTGAGCAGTAGCTGACCGTCGGCGTCGACGGTCGCCCGTACCCCGGGCAGCGGGGACCCCACCAGGTCCCCGTCGGCGGTGAACGCGGCCTTCTCGGTCGCCTCCACGGCGGCGGCCGGGAAGATCTCGGTCAGCGCGTACACCCCCCACGCCTGGTCGGCGCCGGCCCGGCGGAGCCGCCCCAGCAGGTCGGCGCTGACCGGCGCGGAGCCGCTGTAGAACCGGCCGGTCAGCGCCGGCTCCTCGGCCAGCAGCGCCCGCACCTGCGGCGGGGTCAGATAGCTGGCCTGCGGGCGCAGCCGGGTCAGCTGCCGGGCCAGCACCCGGGGCGAACGGGCCGGCAGGGCGCCCGGCGCCCCGCTGGCCAGGGCGGGTACCAGCACGAAGAACGTGCCGCCGAGCACCGGCTCGTCCGGCCGGGGCCCGACCAGTTCGGCGACCGCCCGCATCCCGGCGGCCAGGCCGGCCCGGCTGTGCACCACCGCCCGGGGTTGGCTGGTCGTCCCCGAGGTGAAGACGATCACGGCGTCCCCGTCGGCGTCCTGCGGACGCGGCAGCGGCCCGGAGCCGGGCAGCAGGGCCGGGGCGTTGCCCGGCAGCCGCCGCCCCACGGTCAGGACCGGACCCAGACCGGCCAGCTCCGGCAGGGCGAGCTGGGCGCGACGGGCCAGCGGCCGGGCCCACCCGGCGACCGCCTGGGCGGCGGCGTCCGCCACGATCAACCCGGGGCGGGCCAGGGCCAGCCGGGCGGTGAGCACCTCCGGACCGGCGGCCGGGTCCAGCACCGCCACCCGCAGGCCGAGCCGGTGCGCGGCGAGCATCACCGACAGCGCCCGGGGACCGGGCCGGACCGCCACGCCGAGGGTGTCCCCGGCGGCCAGTCCGTGCCGGTGCAGCGCGACGGCGTACCCGTCGGCCAGGTCGGCCAGCTCCCCCCGGGTGGCCCGGACCCGGGTACGACCGGTCCGGGTGGTGCCGAGCACAGCCGGCCGGTCCGGTCGGTGACGTAGCGTGGCGGCGAGTTCGTCGAGCATGGGTTGCGGCTCCTACCGGTCAGCGCGGGTCGGGGGAGAGGGCTCCACTGCCCCGGTCCAGGTACCAGTTCGCCGTCCGGCGCAGCCCGTACGCCCGTAGCCGCCGGGTCGAGTTCTCCACCACCATCGCCCGGCTGTGCACGATCGAGTCGGTGCCCTGTCGTACCCGGTTGAGGAAGGTCCGGTCGGTCGGCGAGGGCCGCCGGGGCATTCCGCCGACCTGCTCGTACAGCTCGGCGGTGATGGCCATGTTGTTGCCGGCGTGCATCCGGTAGGGCGCCCGGAACTGCCGGCCCCGGTGCGCCGGCCGGACCCGGCCGAAGGCGGCGGCGGCGGCGACCAGCAGCCGGAACACCGCCCGGCCGACCGGACCGTGCTCGTCGCGGCGGGCCCGCACCTGACCGCACACCATGCCCGCGCCCCGGTCCAGGGCACTGCGGGCGGCGGCCAGCCAGCCCGGATGCGGCAGGCAGTCCGCGTCGGTACGCGCCAACAGCCGGGCGCCGTGCGCGATGGCGTACCGGAAACCGGTGTCCACCGCCGCGCCGACCCCCTTCTGCGGCTCGTGGATCAGCCAGGTCGGCACCGGGGAGCGGGCGGCGAACGACGCCACCACGGTCGACGTGCCGTCGGTCGAGCCGTTGTCCACCACCAGCAGCGTGTAGTCCAGGTCGGTCTGCCGGGCCAGGGCGTCCAGGGTGCCCCCGATCCGGGCCGCCTCGTTGAAGGCCGGCACCACCACCCACAGGTCGGTCACGACTTCTCCCAGACCATGGTCATGATGCTGACCCCGCCGCCCAGGCCGATGAACAGCACCCGGTCGCCCCGGCGCAGCCCGCGCCCGGCCCGGGCGAGCTGCACACCCAGGGTGGCGCTGGCCAGGTTGCCCAGTTCGCCAACGGTGATCTCCAGCTTGTCCTTGGGTACCCCGGTTACCTCGACGAAGCGGTCCAGGTACGGCATCGTCACCTGGTGCACCAGCACCCGGGCATAGTCGGCCCAGTCCAGACCGGTACGCCGACGGACCCGGTCCAGGATGTCCGTACCGATCTGCTCGAACACCCCGCGCAGCGCGTGCCCGTCCCCGGTGAAGTAGGTGTGCTCGTCGCCGCGCGGGTGCCGGGACCCGCCGCCGGGGATCCCACCCACCGTCCAGTGCTCGGAGCAGGTCTCCGTGTCGACGTCCAGGATTCCGCCGCCGGTCACCGGCTCCACCAGCACGGCGGCGCCCGCGTCGCCGAACGTGTAACCGGCGAAGGCCCGCCGCGCCTGGGCGAGGTCGGTGAGCTGCCAGCGCATCGCCCGGGTCGGGGTCTCCCCGGTGACCACCAGCGCCCGCCGGGCCCGACCGGCCAGCACGAACGAGCGGGCCACGTCGATGCCGTTGAGGAAGCTGTTGCAGGCGTTGGTGACGTCCAGGGCGTGCGCCCGGCCGCCCAGCTCGGCCTGCACGATGTGTGCGGTGGCCGGTTCGACCATGTCCCGGCTCGCGGAGGCGAAGAGCAGCAGGTCCACGTCCCCGATGGAGAGGCCGGCCGTGTCGAGCGCCTGCCGGGCGGCCCGGACCGCGAGCGTCGAGGCGTACTCGTCGTCGCCGGCCATCCGGCGCTGCTCCACGCCGGTCATCATGGAGAACAGGCCGGCCGGCAGGGCGATCCCACTGGCCTCGGCGACCCGCTGTTGCAGGTCGACCGTGTGGACCACCCGCTCGGGGAGGCTGACGCCTACGGCGGTGATGCCGACCGGTGGTGTGGCGGGCCGGCTCGGCGGCGTCGGTTCGATCATGGGCCTAGCTTTCGTGAACAGGGGTGGTCGGCGGATGAGTAGGCGTGCTCATCCGCACCCGGTGGTCGTACCGGGTGTCCGGGCTGGTCAGCGCCGACCGGTCACCGGACCAGCTCGTCGGGGCGCTCCTGTGGGACCCCGGAGCGGTCCGGACCGGGCCGGTGCCGGGCCAGCCCCCGGTCGAGGCCGGTGAAGGCGAGCCCGAGCAGCCAGAACGCGACGGCGAAGAAGACCGCGCTGAGCGCCACCCCGCCGTAACCGAGCTGGCCGGCATCGACGAACGGGTACGGGTAGCGGTTTACGACCAGCCCTCGGATCAGGGCGAATCCCAGGTACCCCAGCGGGAAGGCCAGCCAGTACGCGGCGTACCGCAGGCGCAGCCGACCCCGGGGTTGCAGGAACAGCCAGTCCAGGACGGCCAGCAGGGGTACCACCGTGTGCAGGAACTGGTTGCCCGCCGCGTCGGCGAGGTCCCGGTCCGGCTGGGGCATGGCGAACGGGCTGGCCGGGTTGGCCAGCACCAGGTGGTACACCACCCCGGTGATGGTGATGTAGAGGGTGACCGCTCCGGTGAGTACCGGCGAGGGCGCCGGCCGGCCGCGCCAGGCCAGCCATCCGGCGTACCCGGCGACCAGCCCGACCGCCACGTTGCTCTGGATGGTGAAGTACGGCAGCAGACCGGTGACGGTGGCCGGACCGGCGGCGGTGAGCACGATCCCGGCCAGCACACAGATCACCGTCAGCAGCCGGAAGATGGCCGTAACCTGAGCCCGCCGCAGATTCACCGGGGCAAGCTACCAGCCGGTCGCGTGGTGCCACCAGCCGAAAGTCCCGGCCCTGCCGGCACGGATAATGCCCCGGTCACCACGCGGACAGGAGACCGAAGATCATGAAAGACTGGCTACGGACCGCAGTCGGGCGCTTGCGATCCGACTGGCTGCCGGTGGTCGAGGCGACCCTGGCCGCCACCGTGGCCTGGCTCGTCGCCCGACAGCTCCTCGGCCACCCTGAGCCCTTCTTCGCGCCGGCCGCCGCGCTCATCGTGCTCGGTCAGGCCCGGGGACAACGGATGCGCCGGGCGGTCGAGGTGGTCATCGGTGTCGCCGCCGGCGTGCTCGTCGCCGACCTGGTGGTGCAGGCACTCGGTCCCCGCGACACCTGGACCGTCTTCACGGTGATCCTGCTGACCGTCGCCCTGGCCGTGGCGGTCGGGGCGAGCAGTGTCTCCGTGGTGCAGGCGGCGGTCTCCGCCCTCTACCTGGTGGTCGTCGCGCCGTCGACGGAGTCCCTGGTGCCCTTCCGCTTCGTCGACGCCCTGATCGGTGGCGGGGTGGCGCTGGTGGCCAGCCAGCTGTTCACCGTCCGGCACCCGCTCGCCCCACTGGTCACCGAGATCCGGCACACCTTCACCGAACTCGCCGACCTGCTCGCCGAGATCAACCAGGCACTGACCGGGCGGGACGAGGCCGCCGCGCTGGCCGCGCTGGAGCGGGCCCGGCAGTTGGACGCCGGGGTCGAGCGGCTCCAAACCGCGGTACTCGCCGCCGGTGAGGCGCTCCGGCTGCACGTCAACCGCCGCCGGCACATCAGCCGGGTACACGCGGTGGACGCCACCGCCCGACAACTCGACTACGCGGTCCGCAACACCCGGGTGCTCGCCCGCGCCGGGGTGACCCTCACCCGCCAACCGGCACCCATCCCCCCGCAGCTCGGCGCTGCGCTGACCGCGCTCACCGAGGCGGCCCAGGCCGCCGGGAATGCCCTGGCCGCGGACCTGACGGGCCAGGACGAGGCCGCCGACCGGTACGCCGAAGCAGCCGAGCGGGCCGCGCTCGACGCGGTGCACACCGGCGGTCAACTGCTCGCCGGCAGCCCGCCGCTACCGCTCATCATGATCGTCGGGCAGATCCGGGCCACCGCCATCGACCTGCTGCGCGGCATGGACGCCGACGACGCCACCGTGCTCGCCCGGGTGGAGGAGGCCCTCGGCCTGCCCCCGGTCTGACCGGCCCGCCCCGGTCGCGACGAGCGGTCCACCGCCCTGTTGCCCGTCGCTCTAGTCCGTGGCGAGCAGCTTCTTCTGCACCTTGCCCATCGCGTTGCGGGGCAGCGCGTCGACGAACCGGACCTGCCGGGGACGCTTGTGTACCGACAGGTGCCCGGCCACGAAGTCGACCAGTTCCGCCTCGCCGACCCCGTCGGCGACCACGTACGCGGTGACCTGCTCGCCCAGGTCGGCGTGCGGCCGGCCGACCACCGCTGCCTCGCGTACCCCGGGGTGGGCCAGCAGGGCGTCCTCCACCTCGCCGGCACCGATCCGGTACCCGCCGCTCTTGATCAGGTCGGTGGACGCCCGGCCCACGATCCGGTGCCAGCCGGCCGGGTCCACCGAGGCGATGTCCCCGGTCCGGAACCAGCCGTCGGCGTCGAGCTGCGCGGCGGTCGCCTCCGGCCGGTTGAGGTACCCGTCGAAGAGCATCGGGCCGCGTACCCGCAGTTCACCGACGGACTCCCCGTCGGCGGGTACGTCCCGGCCGGCCTCGTCGACCACCCGGGTCCCCACCCCGTCGAGCGGGAAGCCGACGTACCCCGCCCGGCGTGGCCCGTCCACCCGGCTGCTCACCGTGATCAGGGTTTCGGTCATGCCGTACCGCTCGACCGGCTGGTGTCCGGTCAGCTCCCGGAGCCGGTCGAAGACCGGTACCGGCAGGGCCGCGCTGCCCGAGACCAACAACCGGGCACCGGCCAGGGCGCGGGCCGCCTCCGGCTGGGCGCAGATCCGCGACCAGACCGTCGGTACGCCGAAGTAGAGGGTGCCGCCGGCGGCGGCGTACCGCTCGGGGAGCGGCCGTCCGGTGTGCCGCAGCCGGCAGCCGGTCCGCAGCGCCCCGAACACGCCGAGGACCAGCCCGTGGACGTGGAACAGTGGCAGACCGTGCACCAGGATGTCGTCCGGGCTCCACGCCCAGGCGTCCACCAGTGCGTCGATGCCGGCCTCCACGGCGCGGTGGGACAGCAGCACGCCCTTCGGGGCACCGGTCGTGCCGCTGGTGTACATGATCAGCGCGGGGTCCGTCGGTGCGGGGGCCGGCCGGTCGGTCGACGAGAGCCGGGTCAGGTCCACCGGCACCCGGGGCAGGGCCGGGTCGCCGTCGGCCGTCCCGGTCCCGGCGGTGTCGTGCCCGCCGCTGCTCAGCGTCGTGGCGGTGCCCGCCCCGGTGGTGATCAGCAGGGCGGCGCCGGAGTCGGTCAGCAGATGCCGTCGTTCGGCGGGGCCGGAGTCCGGGGGCACCGGCACCACCGCCGCCCCGGCCAGCAGCGCGCCCACCATGCCCACGACCGTCTCCACCGTCGGGGTGGCGTGCACCGCGACGACCGGTGCGCCGGCAACCTCGTCGGCGACCGCCCGCGCGCAGCCCAGCAGCCGTTCCGCGGAGATGGCGACATCAGCCACGGTCACCGCGTCCGGCCTGTCCGACGCGAGCTGTGTCATCCCGGCCAGCAGCCGCACGCCGCCTCCCCCTGGTCGTACCCCGTCGCCGGTGCGGCAACGACGGAATCCTATCGACCGACGGGTGCCGGCCCGACGTGCCGTGACCGGGTCAGGGGGTGGTACAGGGGTACGGCGCCGGGCCGCCACCGGGCGTCCACCACCGGCGGTTCGGCAGACGCTGTCGAGCTGCTCGCATGGACGGAGCGCGCTCCGTTGGTGCAGGCAGCTCGACAGCGTGCCGGGATCAGTCCGTGTAGCCCGACTCGACGATGCGCTCGGCCGCCCGGAAGTAGTCCTGCGGGTCCTGGGCGGGCAGCGAGCCGAGCCCGTCGACGTACCGGTTGAACATGCAGAACGCGGCGGCGATCAGCACCGTGTCGTGGATCTCCACGTCCGTGGCGCCCTTGGCCCGGGCCGCTTCGACCATGTCGGTGGTGACCTGGCGGCCGCTCTTCTGCACCGCCCCGGCGATGCGCAGCAGGGCGCGCAGCTTGGCCGAGACCGGCGCCGAGTCGAGGTCGGCCCGGACCTGGTCGACCAGGACCATGCCCGGGTCGAGCTGGACGGCGGCGAACGCCGAGTGCGACGCGCAGCAGAACTCGCACTCGTTGAGGCCGGAGACGTACGCCGCGATCAGTTCCCGCTCGCCCGGCGGCAGCGAGTTCGGCGTACGCAGCAGGACCTCTGCCAACTGGTTCAGCGGCTTGGCCGTCTCCGGCCGGTACCGCATCAGGCCGATGATGCCGGGGAACTGCTTCTCGTCCAGGCCGAGGTCGATGTGTGCCAAGCTGTCACGCTCCTGGGGCGATGACCGGTCCGCAGCCCACCGCCGGTCGCTGACCGGCCCGGGCGGGCGGCCCGGTGGGTAGGGGTTCGTCGATGCATGGTCGCACGCGGCAACGCCGGCCCGGTTCTCGCCGCTTGCGTTGCGGGTCGCCCGGGTCACCCGGGTCACCCGGGTCACCCGGGTCGTCCGGGGCACCCGGGTCGTCCGGGGCACCCGGGTCAGGCCGGGTCAGGCCGGGTCAGGCTGGCGCCCCGGCCAGCCAGGACTCCAGCAGCATCCGGTCGATCGAGTCGACCCGACCCAACCGGTGCCCGGCCGCGACCCGGTCGCGCAGCTCGGCCCGGCTGAACCAGCGCGCATCGAGCAGTTCGGCGCCGTCGACGGTCACCTCGTCGGACAACGCCCGGGCCCGGAACGCCACCATCAGACCGGCCGGGAACGGCCAGGGCTGTGACCCCTGGTAGGTCACCGGGCCCACCCGTACCCCGGCCTCCTCCGCGGCCTCCCGCCGGACCGCGTCCTCCAGACTCTCCCCGATCTCGACGAAGCCGGCCAGCAGCGAGTAGGCGTCCACGGCCGACCCGTGGTGCCGGGCGAGCAGGCACCGCCGGGGCGTACCGGCGGACTCGACGAGCATGATGACCGCCGGTTCGATCCGGGGGAAGAGCAGCCGGCCGCAGTCCGCCGCCGTGCACGCGCGGAGCGCGCCACCGTCGCGGGGCCCGGCCGCTGCCCCACAGGTACCGCAGAAGCCCTGGTTGCGGTGCCAGTGCAGGATGCCCCGCGCGTACGCCTGCACCGCCGCCTCGGCCGGATCCAGGTGGCCCACGCAGGACCGGACATCCAACGTCCGGTCGGCACCGGTGAGCGTCACCGCCTGCTCCTCGGCCAGCTCCGACAGGTCCACCGCGAAGATGCCGGTCGTCCCGTCCAGCCCCAGGAACACGCCATCCCGATCCGCGAGGCCGGTGCCGGCCCCGGTCAGACGTACCGGTACCGCCGGGTCACCGGTGACCGGGCAGCGGTCCCGCCACACCGGGATGACCCGGCTACCGGGATCGGCCCGGAGTGCGGCGAGGCGGGCCGGGTCGGTACGCACCCCGGCGCCCCGGTCCAGCCGTCCCCCGGTGTAGCCGATCGTCGTCACCGTCGGTGTCATGAGGCCCTCTCCGTCCCGGATCATGGCGCAGCCTTGACGTGCTCATTTTCCCGGTACTACGGTCACGCCCGGCCGGCGGGCGGCCGACGGGAGGGCGACTGTGATCTTCGAGCCTGGTCAGCGGATCGTATTCATCGGTGACAGCATCACCGACTGCGGCCGGCGTGACGTCGCGGCGCCGTACGGTTCCGGCTACGTCAGCCTGGTCCGCGCCCTCGTCACCGCCGCCTACCCGCAGCACCACCTGACCTGGGTCAACCAGGGGATCGGCGGCAACACCGTCCGGGACCTGCGTGAGCGGTGGGAGACCGACGCGATCGGCGAGTGTCCGGACTGGCTCTGCGTGATGATCGGCATCAACGACGTGTGGCGCCGGTTCACCGGCCGGGAGGACGAGGCCGTCCCGATCGACGAGTACGAGTCGACCCTGCGGGACCTGCTGACCGGCGCGGTCACCGCCACCGGTTGCCAGTTGGTCCTCGGTGACCCGTACCTCATCGAGCCGGACCGGGCCGAACCGCAGCGGGCCATGTCGGACCGGTACGGCGCCGTGGTGCGCCGGCTCGCCGCCGAGCTCGACGCGGTGCACGTACCCACCCAGGAGGCGTTCGACCGGGTGCTGGCGCACACCACTGCGGCGGACTGGGCCAACGACCGGGTCCACCCGAACCTGCCCGGTCACGCGGTGCTCGCCCAGGCGTACCTGACCGCCCTGGGCTGGCAGCCGGCGGCCTGACCGGAGGCCGTGCCCCGCGAATCCCCCCGACCCACCCCCACCCCGCTGCATTGATCTCGCAGTTCCGGCCCCGGCATTTTCGGCGTGTGTCGGGTAGTGGCGGCCCGAGCTGCGGGATCGGCGGGGTGGGGTTGGCCGGTCCGGGGAGACGTCAGCCGACGCTGATCCGGCCGTCCGACGACCGGACACAGGAGACGGCCCGGTTACCGCTGCTCGCCGCGCCGGTGAGGCACTGACCGAGCACGGCGTGCCCGGCGACGTTCGGGTGCCAGGACTCCTGGCAGGTCTGGAAGTAGGTGCCGCAGGTGTTCGCGATGCGCTGGATGTCCAGCTTGTCGTAGCCGGAGAGGCTGGTCACGAAGACCCCGGTCGGCCCGTCCTGGAGCCGGATCGGGGTGGCCAGCGCCCCCGTCGGGCTGGTCGACTGCTCGCAGAGCCGGGCGCCGTCGAAGGCCCGCTGCACGTTCAGGTAGACCAGGTCGTCACCGGGGAACTCGGCGGACATGGTGGTGTGCACCGACTTCACCAGGGTGCCCAGCCCCTGGGAGAAGAAGTGGCCGGGGGCGAGGCTGGCGCGGTGGATCGGGCAGCCGCCCGCGTACCGCTCGGCGCCGAGCGCGCGGAACTTGTCCCGGGTGTCGCTGCGGCTGTCCTCCTCGTGGAACTTGACCTCGAGGTCCAGCGGGAGCGGGTTGGTGTAGTCCTGGAAGACGATCCGGTGCTGTCCGTCGGCGTCGATCTGGTCGAGCGTGGTGAGTAGCTGCCGGACCGCGTTCGTCGTCTCGGTGGTCGCCGCCGCGAGCTGCGCCGAGGTGGCGAGGTCGGTGGTGGTGCAGGGCTCCTGCGGGACCGGACCGCCGAGGTAGGCCCAGAACTCCCACCAGCCGGTCCAGGCGTCGGCGATGAACCGGTTGGCGCACTTCTCGGCCACCGAACCGAAGGTGAAGGAGCTGTTGTTCGAGCCCAGCCCGACCAGTACCAGATCGATGTCGTGGGTCTGGGCCACCGTGCGGAGCTGGTCGAGCTGCGCGGTGACCTGACGGCCGTTGGTCCGGGCGGCCGAGGCGGCGGCGATGTCGTGCGGCTGACCGCCGGAGCAGGCCAGGTTGAACCGGGCCTGGATGCCGGGCAGGTCGGCCCGGTGCAGCGAGGCGTTGGCCGAGCGGTGGCAGAAGAACGCGTTGCTGTTCGGTGCCGACCAGCCCGGGAAGGACTGGGCCACCCCGTTGAGGTCGGTCACCGGGGTGTACGACCCGGCGCCCTCACCGCTGATGAAGCTGTCGCCGAGCGCGACCGCGGCGGTGGGCAGGCTGGCGACCTCGACCAGGGGCTGTGCGGAGGCCGGTGGTGCGCCGAGTGCCCCCACGGTGAGGGCCATCGCCGCGACAACCGCGGTACGACGGAACACGGACATCGCTGTCTCCGATCCATCCATGGAAATATGAAAGTTTCTATTGGATCGTGATGAGAACACGTGGCGGGCCGGTCGTCAACGATCGGTCGGTGATGGGCAGCCGTTCGGCTGACCGTCCGGGGTGGATGCCGGATCGGAGCAGGTCGGGTGTGGTCGGTTCGCCGGTCGACACCCCGGTGACCTGACACCTTCTTTCGCACACCTGTCGGGTAGGTTCGTCTGCTGATCGGCAGAAACCCACCCCGATAGGAGAAGTTCCGCGCATGGGTAAGAAGACCGTCCACGTCTCCGACTTCAGCGGCCAGGTCATCGCGCCCGAGGACGAGGTGGTCAAGATCGTCGTACTCGAACACCCCGACCTGGTCGCCGGGCCGGTACGCCTGGACGCGCGGCCGGTGGAGGTGGAGAGCATCGACGACGCCGCGCTGGACATCGCGGTGGTGGAGATCCACGACCAGCACGACGACGAGCCCCGCCGGGTGGTGCTGACCGCCAGCGAGTTCGACTCGCTCGCCACCGACGTACCGATGGCGCAGCTGCTACGTACCGCCGAGCGGGTCCGGCCGGCCAAGACCACCCGGAAGTCGACGGAGAAGATCGACTACGGGACCCTGGAGTACGCGGGCCGGCCGCACCGGGGCCGGGTCACCGACGAGGAGGCCCGACTGGTCCGCGAGCACCTCGACGAGGTGAACAAGCGGCTCGCCGATGCGGGTCTGCGGCAGATCGACCCCGCCGACCCGGAGCACGCCACCCGGTACGCCTTCCCGACGCCCGGGGAGGTCACCGGCGACCCACAACCGGTGGTGTCTGCCGGGTGACCGGTACCCCGTACGGCGGGACGGGTGGGCGGTCCCCGCTCCGTTCCGGCTAGGGTGGCCGCCCATGGGCCCGATCCAGTCGCTTCGGCAGAATCCCGACGAGACGACCGTGGCAGCGGCTCCGGCGAGCACCCGCCGGAGCAACCTGCCCTCGCTGACCGGCCTGCGGTGGATCGCGGCGATGCTGGTCTTCGGCTTCCACATCGGGACCATGCGGATCATCGCCGAGCCCGACTACCAGGCCGTGGTCGGCTGGCTGTTCACCCTCGGCCTCTCCGGCGTGCAGTTCTTCTTCATCCTCAGCGGCTTCGTCCTGGTCTGGTCGGCCCGCCCGGGGCAGCGGCGCCGGGACTTCTGGCGCCGCCGGCTGGCCAAGATCTACCCCAACCACCTGGTGCTCTGGGCGGCCGTCCTGCTCCTCTGGACGTACCTGGCCATCGAGATCAACTGGGAGGTGGCGCTGGCGAACCTCTTCCTGGTCCAGGCCTGGATCCCGCACGGTGGCTACTTCTACAGCGTCAACACCGTGAGCTGGTCGCTCTCCTGCGAGCTGTTCTTCTACCTCTGCCTGCCGCTGGTGCTCCCGCTGCTCCGGCGGGTACGCGCCGGGGTCCTGGTCGGCGTCGTCGTCGCCGTGCCACTGCTCATCCTGGCGCTGTGGCCGGGACAGGAACTGGTCCCCGAGCAGAGCCGCTGGTGGTTCACCCAGGTGTTCCCGTTGGTCCGGTCGCTGGAGTTCTGGATGGGGGTGGCCGCCGCCGAGTTGATGATCCGGGGCCGGTGGCGCGGTCCGGGTCTGCCGGTGGCCAGCGTGATCTTCGTGGTGACCTGGGTGGCGGCGAGCACCTGGATCCCGGCCCAGTTCTGGGCCGCCCTGCTGGCGCCGGTCTACCTGCTGGTGATCGCCGCTGCCGCCGACGCCGACGTCCGTGGTAGCTGGTCGCCGTGGCGTTCCCGGCGCATGGTCTGGCTGGGTGAGGTCTCCTTCGCGTACTACCTGGTGCACGTCTTCGTCATCTCCACCGTGCTCCAGTTCGCCGGCCGGAGTCAGGGCCTGCCGGGCTGGCAGGGGCCGGCCGCCGCGGTCGGCTTCCTGCTGCTCAACCTCCTACTCGCCGCAGCGCTGCACCGGTTCGTGGAGAACCCGATGATGCGACTGCTCGTACCCCGCCGCCGGACCGCCGGACATGGCAATACTTCCATCTCTCACGCTGCGTACCGGTCCGGCAGGAGGTAGGTTGTAGGGGTGAACCCCGCTGCACCCGTCCGCCCGTCGTGGTGGGTGGTGTGCCGTTCGGCGCGCCTGATCGCAGCCCTGGCCCTGGCCTGGGTGGTCTTCGCCGTCGGCGCCGGTGCCGCACCGCTCCCGGGCGCCACCCGGGCCGCCGTCCCGGCGGTGACGGGCGGCATGCCGTCCGGCGCTGTGTCAGCCGACGCTGTGTCAGCCGACGCTGTGTCAGCCGACGCTGTGTCAGCCAACGCTGTGTCAGCCGACAACGTGTCCAGGGCGACCGCCGAGCGTCCGGCAGCGGATGTGGACGATGACCGCGCGGTGTCCGACGTGCGTCCCGCGGTCCACCTCGGAGCAGAGCCGGCGTCGGCCGGCCGGGTCGTGCCGACCGGTGTCCGGTGCACCGTCGACACCGGTCCGCGCACGGTCCGGGGCCAGCGGGCCCCGCCGGTCGGCTGCCGGTTGCAGTTGGCCTGACCGTCGCGCGCCACGACCGGCCAGCGACCGTCCCAGGTTGTGCCCGACACCGTGCGCCCCGTTGCCGGGTGCCGGTAACCGGCCCCGTCCGTCCACGCAGGGGCGCCGGCCGCGTCCCCGAATCGCGTTGACCACTCCCGAGGTGTCGAGATGATGCACGCTCTGCTCTACCACTTCCTGCGTGACGTGCCGCAGGCGGTGGCGATCTGGTCGGCCCTGACCGTGCTGGCGATGGTGGTGATCGCCACCCTGGTCGGACGACGCGGCCCGGTGCCCGAGCCGCCACCGGAGTCGGCGCCGGCACCGGCCGGGATGCCCGTCGGTGAGGCGCCGGAGGACCTGCGGCGCTACGCCGGGGAGGTGGCGGTGGCCGCCGACCGGGCCGCCGCCACCGCCCGGCGCCATCGGGCCGGGTGGCTCGCCGTGCAGGGTGAGGCCGAAACGACCGGGCGCCGGCTCGACGAGGCCGACGCCGAGGTACGCCGCCTGGTCCGGGCCGTCGCGTTCGGTGTCCCCCGGACCCCGCACACCCCGGCCGAGTACGCCGACCGCGAGCGCTTCCTGCACCGGGCGGCGATGGCGGCGTACTGGCGGCGCGAGCTGTCGGTGGCCGAACTGAGCGACGTGTTCGCACACCGCAACGGCTGGGATCCGCGCCGCCACCCGGTCGAACAGGAACTCGTGCTGCGTACCGTGGTGCGGGACCGGCTGCGCGCCCGGCACCGGGCGGCGGTCCAGCGGGAGCGGGATGCCTGGCGGATGGCGGAGCTGTCCGTCCTGGCGGCCCGCAGTCTGCGCGAGGAGGCGTTCGTGGCGGCGGTCCGGGCCCACCAGGCGTGCTCCGTGCCGGTACCCGGTCCGGCCCCGGACCGCACCGCCGCCGCCCCGGTCCGCCGGTGGCGGCCGGGCACCCGGTGGCGTACCGTCCGGGCTGGTTGAGCGACGCGTCGTAACCCCGACCGCACGGTGGGTAGATGGTTGGCCATAATGGACGGATGGTCGCCTGGGAGTACGCACTGTTGGTCCGCCGTCGCGAGGTCTCCGGACAGGCCTGGCGGCTCACCTACCACTGGTACGGCCCGGACGGGTCGCGCCGGGATGTCACCGACTACGCCGACACGGCCATCGCCCACCTGAACCGGGCCGGGGCCGAGGGCTGGGAGCTGGTCACCGCCGAGGAGGACGTGAACAACCTCCAGGGCAGCACCGAGGTGCACCGCTACCACCTCAAGCGGCAGATCGGATGACGGTGGGTTGACGATGGTGGCGGGACGGGGCATCCCCCGTTCCGCCCAGTCCGTACGGCGTCATCCTCGCCCGGTCGATCCCAGGTCATCCGGTCTCGGTACGATCCGGTGGTGCGTCATCCACGCGCCAGGCGGGCCCAGGGCGGCAAGACCCCGCAGTCCGGGCCGGCGGAGCGCGGCGGCCGACCGGGCCGCCGGCGGTTCCCCGACGGGAGCGCCCTGCCGCGCCCGTGCCGCCCACCGGGCGGGAGCGAGTCGCCGAACGACCAGCCAGTGATGAGGACCGCGTGACCCAGACCTCGGACAATCCCGTCTCCGCGGCGTCGACGCCGCTCTCCGCCCAGTCCGGTCCCTACTTCGGCCGGTTCGGTGGCCGGTTCGTACCGGAGGCCCTGGTCGCGGCCCTGGAGGAGTTGGACGCCGCCTACCGGGCCGCGATCGTCGACCCCGACTTCACCGCCCGGCTCGCGGAACTGCACCGGACCTACTCGGGCCGGCCGAGCATCCTGACCGAGGTGCCCCGGTTCGCCCGGCACGCCGGGGGCGCGCGGATCGTCCTCAAGCGCGAGGACCTAAACCACACCGGCTCACACAAAATCAACAACGTGCTCGGCCAGGCTTTGCTCACCGTGCAGATGGGCAAGACCCGGGTGATCGCCGAGACCGGCGCCGGCCAGCACGGGGTGGCCACCGCCACCGCCGCCGCCCTGCTCGGCCTGGAGGCCGTGATCTACATGGGCGAGGAGGACACCCGCCGCCAGGCGCTCAACGTGGCCCGGATGCGGCTGCTCGGAGCCGAGGTCATCCCGGTGACCGCCGGTTCGCGCACCCTCAAGGACGCGATGAACGAGGCGATGCGGGACTGGGTCACCAACGTCGAGAACACCCACTACCTGATCGGTACGGTGGCCGGTCCGCACCCGTTCCCGTCCATGGTCGGCGACTTCCAGCGGATCATCGGCGAGGAGGCCCGACAGCAGATGCTCGACCTGGTCGGCCGGCTGCCGGACGTGGTCTGTGCCTGCGTCGGCGGTGGTTCCAACGCGATCGGCATCTTCCACGCCTTCCTCGACGACCCGGAGGTCGAGCTGCTCGGCCTGGAGGCCGGGGGAGAGGGCGTGGCGACCGGGCGGCACGCCGCCTCGATCACCGGTGGTGGCGCGGGTGTCCTGCACGGCAGCCGCAGCCTCATCCTCCAGGACGCCGACGGCCAGACCATCGAGAGCCACAGCATCTCCGCCGGCCTCGACTACCCCGGGGTCGGCCCGGCCCACGCGTGGCTGTACGAGATCGGCCGGGGCCGGTACGAGCCGGTCACCGACGCCGAGGCGATGGAGGCGTTCCTCCTGCTCTGCCGCACCGAGGGCATCATCCCGGCGATCGAGAGTTCACACGCTCTCGCCGGTGCGATCCGGGAGGGCCGCCGGCTCGGCCCGGACGGCGTGATCCTGGTGAACCTGTCCGGCCGGGGGGACAAGGACGTCGACACGGCCAGCCGGTACTTCGGGCTGCTGGACTCCGACGGTGCGGCAGTGGTGAGAGAGGATCAGGCCAAGTGAGCGTCCGTAGCACCATCGAGCAGGCCCGGGCCGAGGGCCGGGCCGCCCTGATCGGCTACCTGCCGGTCGGCTTCCCCGACGTGGAGACCTCGGTCGCGGCGATGCGTGCCATGGTCGCCGCCGGGGTGGACATCGTCGAGGTCGGGATCCCGTACTCGGACCCGCTGATGGACGGCCCGGTCATCCAGCGCGCCACCGAGATCGCGCTGGCCGGCGGTACCCGCACCGCCGACGCCTTCACCGCTGTGCGGGGCGTCGCCGACGAGGGCGCACCGGCGCTGGTGATGACCTACTGGAACCTGGTCGACCGGTACGGGGTCGAGCGGTTCGCCGCCGACCTGGCCGGGGCGGGCGGGTCCGGACTGATCACCCCTGACCTGATTCCCGACGAGGCGGCCGAGTGGCGGGCCGCGTCCGACGCCCACGGGCTGGACCGGGTGTTCCTGGTGGCGCCGAGTTCAACCCCGGAACGGATCGCGATGACCGTCGCCGAGTCGCGAGGCTTCGTCTACGCTGCCTCGCTGATGGGGGTCACCGGTGAGCGCGGCGCGGTCGGCGGCGGCGCGAAGGACCTGGTCGCCCGGGTACGCGTGGCAGGGGACCTGCCGGTCTGCGTGGGGCTCGGGGTCAGCAACGGGGCGCAGGCCGCCCAGGTGGCGTCCTTCGCCGACGGCGTGATCGTCGGGTCCGCCTTCGTCCGCGCGATGCTGGACGCCCCGGACCGGCGTGCCGCCGTCGAGGCGGTCACCGCCGTCGCCGCGGATCTCGCCGCCGGGGTCCGGTCGGCCCAGCCCGCTGTCGCCTGATCCCGACCTGTGTCGTGCGGATGGGCCGGATGGGCACTTTCGGCCCGAACCGTACCTCCGGCGCCACCCGTGCCCATTGGTGCCCGTCACGGTGACAATGCGTCACCAATCGCGGGCGGGCTTGCTGTTTTGGCAGGTCAGAGGGGTTGGCAGCAGGAGAAGCGGCCAGTAGTGTCGGCCCGGTCCGGTGTGGTTGCCGGTCGCCGAGGGCGACGCTGCGCCGGACCCGCTGAGTCGTGCACGCACGAGCCGGGGACCCACCGCACTCTGGGGTGAATCCGTGGAGCACAACGTCCACGGTAGGGCCAGACTTCCCGCCCGAACCCGTCAGCTAACCCGGTAGGCGGCATCGGAAGGAGTTTCGTACCCGTGCAGCACCACCCCCCGCCGCTTTCCGGCCCTCCCCGTCGCGCCGTACCGACCCCCGCCGCCATCCGACCGCTCGGCTGCTGAGACTGGCGGATCCCCGGCGGTGGCCCCGGTCACCACCTCCCCCTTCGCACCCCCCGGTCGACCCCGCAGCACCACGGTGAGCTTCTGCCCCGTGGTGTGGTCGGCGTGCGCCTGACATCGGTGGATCCGTCTTCCCGGCAGCACCGTCCCGTCCGCCTGTCGCCGTAGCGGCGGGCCCGGCGCGTCGTCATACCCCCGATGACGCGACCCAACCGTGGAGGATCACGTGAAAGACCGCTTCAAGCAGCAGTTGACGCGCGTCGCGTCGCGTCGCCCGTACCAGGTCGCGGCCGTTTCGGCTGTCGTCCTGGCCGTCACCTCGACCACCGGTCTGTTGCTGACCCGTACCGACGAGCCCACCCGGGGCGACCTGGCGGTGGCCGCCGTGGCCGAACGGAACGACTCCACCACCGGCGGGGTCTCCCGGGCGACCCGCCCGTCGGCTGCCACCACCCCGGCGCCGACCGCGTCGGCCACGACTGCGCCGACAGGTACCCCGTCCGCTGCCGCCAAGCCGGTCCGGCAGGCTGCGGTGAAGGCTACGCCGACGAAGCCGAAGCCGCCCGCGAAGAAGGTGCTCGACGTCGACTACCAGGCGCAGACCACCTACTACTACTGCGGTCCGGCGGCGGTGCGCAACGCCCTGACGGTCCGGGGCATCGAGCGCAGCCAGGACGCGCTCGCCGGCCCGCTCAACACCGACGAGTTCGGCACCGATTCCGCCTACGACACCACCCGGGTGCTCAACAGCGTGACCGGTACCGACTTCTACCGCACCCGGATGATCCCCGGTGGTGCCGCCACGTCGGCGCAGAAGGACCAGCTCCAGGCCGACGTGGTCCGGGCGGTCAGCAACGGGTACGCCGTCGTCGCCAACGTGGCCGGCTCGGTGACCGACACCGAGGGCGGCTGGCACTCCTTCCCCGGCGGGCACTACATCGCCGTGGTCGGCTACGCCGACGACGGGCGCAGCGTGCAGATCTCGGACTCGGCCGACCCGGCCACCGCCTCGTACTGGCTGGCCACGACCGCCCTGGCGAACTGGATCGCGACCCGGGGCTACTCCGCCTGACGTCCCGTCCCGAGGCCGTACCAGCGTTCCATCCGGCGGTCCTCCTCCCCGCACCGCCACCACCGGGCGCCGACCCACCAGGGTCGGCGCCCGGTGCGCGCCCGGGGACCGGCGTTCCCGGCGGTTCCGGTGTGCCCCGGGCCGGTGGCAGACTGCTCGACATGTCCGACCCGGAACCTTCCCCGACCGGCGAGACCCGGATGCCCCGGCTGGTGCTGCTGCACGGCATGGGGGGCAGCGGCGCCGTCTGGCACCGTTGGCGTCCGCTGCTCGACCGGCACTGGCCGGACCGCTGGCTCGCCCCCGATCTGGCTGGCCACGGTGCCGCCGCGCCGCTGCCCGGCTACTCCTTCACCGCGCTCGCCGACCGGGTCGCCGAGCTGCTCGACCCCGCCGAACGGGTGGTGGTCCTCGGGCACTCCCTCGGCGGCGTGGTGGGGCTCGCCCTCGCCGTCCGGCCCGGTGGACCCACCGTCGAACAGGTCGTCGGGCTGGGCATCAAGACCGTCTGGACCGGGGACGACCTGGCCCGGGCCGGCAAGCTCGCCCAGCGGCCGGTGACCTGGTTCGCGTCCCGGGACGAGGCCGCCGACCGGTACCTGAAGGTCGCCGGCCTGTCCGGACTGCTCGATCCGGGGGACCCGGCGGTCGCCCCGGGGCTCGTCGGGCAGGACGGCCGTTGGCGGCTCGCCATGGATCCGGCCGCGTTCGGTGTCGGGGCGCCGGATTTGGCCGCGCTGCTCAGCGCCGTCCGGTGCCCGGTGACCCTGGCCCGGGGTGAGCACGATCCGATGGTCACCGACGCCCACCTCGCCGGGTACGGCGTACCGGTGGTCACCCTGCCCGGGCTCGGGCACAACGCGCACGTCGAGGACCCGGCGGCGGTGTTCCGGGCGCTGATTCCGCCGGGCTGAGCCGGCCGCGCCAAGCGTTCGGTTAGTGGACGCCAAGCGCCCACCACCAGCCTTGTACCCAGCAACCACGCGATCGGCCCGACCGGACCGGTGGGCCGATCGCCGCTAGGGACAGGGAGACGGGAATGCGAGTTTCTTCGAGGGCCGGATTCGGCAGTGCGGCCGTCGCGCTCGCGGTGCTGGGAGCAGTCGGGATCAGCGGGGCGACGCCGGCGTCGGCCGCCCCGGCCGGGTGGGAGGTCCTCTCCGGGATCTCTCTCTCGGACAGCGTCGCGGTGAAGACGGTGGAGCTGCACTGCCCGACCGGCAAGGTCGTCAGCGGTGGGGAGGCCTGGCTGACCGCCTCACCGGGTGCGGTGGGCCGGGTCGGGCTGGAGCGGTACGCCCCGTCGGCCGACGGGAAGACCTGGACCGTGGTCATGCGCGAGACGGGTGCGACCAACTACACCGGCGACTGGCAGATCAGCGCGCGGGCCTTCTGCGTCACCACCCCCTCCGGGTACGAGGTGGTCGCGGCGGACAAGACCGGCACGAACGACTACCACCGGATGCAGATCACCGCCCAGTGTTCGGGCACCAAGAAGCTCCTCGGCTCGGGCGCGATGGTCTACAACACTGACGGCGCGTTCATCCTCGACCGGGTGGAGGCGGGCTTCAACGATCCGACCGAGATCCCCTTCTACACCATCGCCCGCGCCCGCACGCTGGACCAGGGCAAGGTCGCCCACAGCCAGGAGGATCTGCGGGCCTACGCGATCTGCGCCAACAAGCCGGCCGCACTCGAACGGGTCCGGGGGCTGTCGGACATGGTCAGCCCCTCGATGCAGAACGTGCCGGTGGCCTGCCCGGCGGGGAAGGAACCGTACAGCGTCGGAGCCGGCATCCACGTGTCCAGCATCCACGAGAACAACCGGGCGCAGGTGCTGATCTCCGGGATGCGGTCGTCGAACGCCTGGGCCCACGAGGACCCCGACGGGTACGTCGAGGACTGGCGGCTCAGCGCGACCCTGATCTGCGGCTGATCCGGTCCCTCGGGGTGCCGCGCGGTGCGCGGCACCCCGGAGCAGCCAGCGTCATGAACAGTGGTGGAACGCTGTCGAGCTGCCTGCACAGACGGAGCGCTCCGTCCGTGCACGCAGCTCGACAGCGTGCGCCGTGCAGTAGTTCGATCGGCAGCCCGTGCCGGCCAGCCGACAGTGGTTCCGGTCAGTCGACAGCGGTTCCGGTCAGCCGGCGGCGGTGCGGGTACCGGCCGGCACGACGGCCGGGGCGGCCCCGTCGCGCTGCACCGGCGGCGTGGACTTCGGCCGCAGATGACTGCGCGCCTCGCTGAGGAACGCCTCGGCGTACGCCTCGGCCGGGAAGTCCCCCAGGTACCGGGTCCGGGTCTGCCAGCGGGTCTCCGCCAGCGGGTCGGCCCCCAGCAGGAGATCGAGCGCCCCGTCGACGTTGGCCAGGTCACGGTGCAGCGCGTAGCCCGCCCGGGCCAGCGGAAAGTCCTCGGTGAAGCGCTCGCCGAGACCGAGCATGTCGGTCACCGCGTAGGGCTTGCCGGAGTAGAGGTAGTCGGAGATGACCCCGGAGACGTCCGAGACCAGCGCGTCCGACCGGTTCACGCAGTCGACCAGGGTCAGCTCCCGGGCCGCCGTGCTGCCCCAGACGTGCTGCCGGCCGGTCCGCGCCCGGTCGGCGGCGAGCAGCTCCTCGATCCGGGACAGCTGCCGGGCCGACTCCGGGTTCTGCGACGTGTACGGGTGGGCGCGCAGGATCACCGTGGCGCCCCGGGCCAGCAGGCGCGTCACCAGGGTCTCGCCCACCGGCAGCGAGCAGTAGTTCGCGTCGGCGTAGTGGCCGGTCCAGGTGGGGGTGTAGAGGACGGTCTTCGCGGCCAGGTCGGCGATCGGGGTACGCCGCACCTCGATCGACTCGACCTGTGGCCGGCCGACGATGGCGAACTTCTCCCGGGGGATGGTCACGCCCGCGCGGGCGTACCGGTCGATGGCGGCCTGACCGGCGACGAAGATCTTGTCGAAGATGGCCGAGACCGGGTTGGCGCTGGGCGCCTTGTCGCTGTCCCCGTGGTGCAACTGGATGTGGGTGAGCTGGTTGAACCGGATGCAGTGGCTGTTCTTCGCGCCGTGGTTGACGTAGAAGGCCACCTTCAGGCTCGGCACGATCGCCTCGTCGATCGCCTTCAGCGTCGGGCAGACCACCACCGGGGCGCGGGTCGCGGCGGTCACCGTCGGCAGGAACTCCGGCTCCCGGAGCAGGACCAGGAACGGCCGGCCGATCCGCTCCAGGTAGGGCAGCCACATGGTGATCTGGTACTCCGACCCGGGCGGCGCGGAGAAGTAGAGCAGGAACTCGGGGGCGTGCCGGTGCAGCGCCCGGGAGACCGGGCTGCCCGCCGCCGACGGGGTGAACCGGCGCTTCGCCAGCGCGAGCACCGCAGCGGCGGTGACCGCGCCGACCAGCAGACCGACCAGCATGACCGGCCAGGCGGGCAGGGTCAGCGCGGCGCTGAGCGCGGCCAGCGCGAGCAGACCGGCGACCGCCGTGGCGAGGTGCGTGGTGACCAGCCGGGACTGCGACCGTACGGCCAGGTTGGCGGCCTGGATCTCCAGCGAACCGGCCTCCCGCAGCGGGCGTTCGGCCAGGACCAGCCCGAGGATGACGACCGCGGCCAGGCCCAGCGCGGGGTCGAAGTCGTCACCGAGCTGCCGGGCGTACGCGGTGATCACCCCGGCCGCGACCAGCACGGTCTCGGCGACGTTCTCCGCCTGTGGGCGGATCCGCCGTTCCACCAGCGCCGCACCGATCGCGCCGAGGGCCAGTACCGCGCCGACGGTGGTGGCCTGGGTCAGCGCCAGTACCCCGAACGCGGCGACGGCGAGCCCGGCGGCCAGGGCCCGGACGGCGAGTTTGCGGACCAGGGTTCCACGCATCTCAGGCTCCCGCTCGGCGTACGTCGACCACCTGGCCGGTGAGGTTGGACAGCAGCACGTCCAGGGACGCCTGGGCGACCGTCTCGGCGGCGAGCAGGGTGTGCTCCGGTTCCTCGCCGAACGCCCGGGTCCGCATCGGGGTCGCGGTGCGTTCCGGGTTGACGCAGTTGACCCGTACCCCGAACTCGGACCACTCGTCGGACAGCGCCTGGGTCAGGTTGACCAGGGCCGCCTTGGTGGCCGAGTAGAGCGCGTACCGGGCCCGTCCCCGGGTGTACGAACTGGAGGTGTAGAGCAGCAACTGCCCCTTCGTCTGCCGCAGGTACGGCAGGGCCAGCCGGGCGATGGTGACCGGGGCGACGAAGTTGACCTGCAACATCTGCTCGATCGTCGACTCGGGCATCTCGGCCAGCGCCCCGGTCTCCAGGATCCCGGCGGTGACCACCACGTGGTCGATCCGGCCGGTGGCGTCGAACGCCTCCCGCAGCGCCTTCTCCACGTCCTCCGGACGCTCGACGTAGGTGCCGGTGGTGGACCGGCCGACCGAGAAGACCTCCGCGCCGAAACCCCGGGCGATCTCCGCCAGCCGGGCCCCGATGCCGTAACTGCCGCCGAAGACCACAATGGTCCGACCGGTCAGCTCCTCGGTGTAGGCGCGCTCGTCGGTCAGCCGGGGGGCCTGGGCGGCGGCGAGCTGGAAGAGCTTGTCGGCCAGGTGCACGTCGACCGGGTGGGTGACCTTGATGTTCTCGTCCGCCCCCTCGATCACCTTGATCGGCACCTCGGGCAGGTACCGCAGCACCACGCCGCAGTCGTCGGTGGCGTGGAAGTCCGGGTCCGCCCCGGCCAACCGGTACGCCTCGCGGATGGTGGGGGAGCGGAAGGCCTGCGGGGTCTGCCCCCGGCGCAGTTGGGCGCGGACCGGGATGTCGGTGATGCAGTCGTCGGCGTCGACCCGGACGATCGTGTCGGCCGACGGGATGGCCACGTCCACCGCCGCGTACGACCACAGCGCGTTGACGCACTCCCGGACGATCCGCGGGGACAGCAGCGGCCGGACCGCGTCGTGGAAGAGCACGTTGCAGTCGTCCGGGCCGAGCGTGTCCAGGGCGAGCCGGGTGGTGGCGTTGCGGGTGTCCCCGCCGGCCAGCACCCGGCTGACCTTGCGGAAACCGGCCCGGTCGACGATCTGCTGGGCGGCCTCGACGTGCCCGGGGGCCATCAGCACGATGATCTCGTCGATCTCCGGGGCGGCCTCGAAGACGGCGATGGTGTGCTCGATGATCGGCTTACCGGCGATTTTGAGTAGCTGCTTCGGGATGCCCAGGCCGACCCGGGAGCCGGTGCCGCCGGCGAGCACGACCGCCACCGTCCGGGTGGGCCGCCACGGCGCCGGGCCGTCCGGCCGGGCGTCCGCTGCGGTGGTCAGGTCCTGCGTCATTGCCGATCCTCACTGGTCCACGGGTCGATGGGGTGCGCGGGCGCTACGACCTTAGCGCCTGTGCCGGCGGGGGGTCCGTGGCGAACCCGGCGGTACAGGCGCTGGCGTACCGGGGTGGTCGGGTGGGTTCCGGCCGACGCTGCGCGCCGGCCGGAACCCACCCGACCCACGGCTCACTTGCCGCCCATGAACGCCTCGTACGCCTCGACCACCTCGGCGGTCGGCCCGTCCATCCGCATCACGCCGGACTCCAGCCAGATGGTCCGCTCGCAGGTCTCCCGGATCGTGCCGATCTGGTGGCTGACCAGGAAGACCGTGCCGGCGCCGGCCCGCAGTTCGCGGACCCGCTGCTCGCTGCGGCGACGGAACCGCCGGTCACCGGTGGCCAGTGCCTCGTCGATCAGCAGCACGTCGTGGTTCTTGGCCGACGAGATGGCGAACCGCAGCCGCGCCGACATGCCGGAGGAGTAGGTCCGCATCGGCAGCGAGCCGAAGTCACCCCGCTCGTTGATGCCGGAGAACTCGATGATCTCCGGGACCTTCTGCTTGACCTGCTCCGGGGTCATCCCCATGGCCAGGCAGCCCAGCGCGGCGTTGCGCTCGCCGGAGAGGTCGTTGAGCAGGGCCGCGTTCACCCCGAGCAGCGACGGCTGCCCCTGGGTGTAGACCGCGCCCCGGTTGGTCGGCAGCAGCCCGGCGATGGTCCGCAGCAGGGTCGACTTGCCGGACCCGTTGCTGCCGATCAGGCCGATCGCTTCGCCCCGGTATGCGGTGAATGTCACACCCTTGACCGCGTGCACCTCGCGCACGGTCGGCGCGGGAGCCCGGGAGATGAGCCGCTTGAGCGCGCTCGCCGGGGAGTTGCTGCCGGCCGTGCCGGCGCCGTGTACCCGGTAGATCACGTGTACGTCGTCGACGATCACGGTGGGGATCCGCTCCCCGTTGATCGTCGCCACTGACGCGGGGACGGTGTTGGTCAGCTCAGCCACGGCCGTACTCCTGTTCGCCTCGCCAGAAGTAGATGAATCCGCCCACGCCGATCAGCAGCGACCAGCCGGTGGCGAGCAGCCACAGCGTCGGCCCGGACGAGGTCAGCGGAGAGTCCTCCAGCAGCGCGTGCCGGATGAGTTCGATGTACACCAGCAGCGGGTTGGCGTGCACCAGGTTGACCAGGATCGGGTTGTCCAGGTTCTTGGTGAACATCTCGACGCTGTAGAGCACCCCGGAGCCGTACATCCAGGTGCGCAGCACGAACGGCATGAGCTGCTTCAGGTCGGTCATCTTCGCCCCGAGCCGGGCCAGGCCCAGCGCCAGGCCGGCGTTGAAGATCGACTGGAGCAGGATCGCCGGGGGGACCAGCAGCCACTCCACGGTCAGCGGCTCGCCGGTGACCAGCACGATGCCGACCAGGACCACCATCGCGGTGAGCAGGTGCTGGAACTGGGTGAGCGTCACCGCCAGCGGCAGGCAGGCCCGGGGGAAGTGCAGCGCCCGGATCAACCCGAGCTGACCGCTGACCGCCTGCACCCCGCCGGAGACCGCAGCCGAGGTGAAGTTGTAGACGAACAGCCCGACGCAGAGGTAGGCGATGAAGTTCGGGACGCCGTTCTTGGTGCCCAGGATCACGCCGAAGATGAGGTAGTAGACCGCCGCGTTGGTCAGCGGGGTCAGGACCTGCCAGACCCGGCCCAGCCGGGCGGTGCTGTACGACGCGAGGACCTTCGCGTTCGCGTACGCCGCGATGAAGTGCCGGTACGACCACAGTTGCCGGGTGTAGGCGGCGAGGGTGGGTCGCTTGCCGGCGACGCTCAGGCCGTGCCGGGCGGCGACCTGCGCCTGGGACAGTCCTGGACCGGTGTCGGCCACCGCCGTGTTGGCCATGGTTGGGCGCTCCGATCTTTCAGTTTTACGGGATGCGCGCGACATCTGTGGAGAGCGCGGCCAGCGCGGTGGACCGCCGGCGCCTCGTCGCTGCGTGGAACGTAGTGGAAAACACGTAGCGACGCAACCGTACCGTCGCTGCGCTACATTGTCCCACGTGACGACCGAGAAGAGACGTGCGCCGGCCGGCGCGGCGGTGCTCCGCGACGACATCACCACGGCGATCCGTGGCGCCGTCATGCACGAGCTCGCCGCCGTCGGCTATGCGCGACTGTCGATCGAGGCGGTCGCCCGGCGGGCCGGGGTGAGCAAGACGGCGGTCTACCGTCGGTGGAGTTCCAAGCTCGACCTGGTCCTGGAGATCGTCTCGGCGGCAGCCGGGCAGCGGCTGCCGCTGCCGGACACCGGCAGCCTCACCGGTGACCTGGAGGTGCTCTTCCTGATCATGGCGAAGGCCCTGGGGCACCCGTTGGCCTCGCAGATCATCCCGGACCTGCTCGCCGAGGCGGCCCGCAACCCGCAGATCGCGCAGACCCTCCAGACGGCGCTGCGGGTCAACCAGCACACCATCGGCGCGCTCGTGATCGGGCGCGCGGTCGAGCGGGGCGAGCTGGCTCCCACCGCCGACCCCGACGCCGTCATCGACCTGATCGTCGGCCCCCTGTACTGGCGCCTGGCCATCGCCCGGGTACCGCTCGACCCGACCGAGCTGTCCCGGATGGCCACCGTGGTGGCCGGTGCCCTCCGAGTAGCATGTAACCCGTCATCTCGGGACGAGTCGGACGTCCAGCTCTTCGCGCAACCGTGAATTCCAGCTCGACCGGGTCGACACCCGATCCGCACCGCGCGAACCGGTCCCAACCGGACCGGTTAGCATCGCGGCCGGACGAGCTCCAATCGACAGGAGGATGCCCAATGCCTGGGCTGAACGCAGAATTCATCCCCCCAGCCCGGCCGGTCATCGGCGAGGCCGAGATCGAGGCGGCTGTTCGGGTGCTGCGCAGCGGCATGGTGGTGCAGGGCCCGGAGGTCGCGGCCTTCGAGCAGGAGTTCGGTGAGCTCGTCGCCGGGCGGCACTGCGTCGCGGTCAACTCCGGTACGTCCGCTCTCCAGCTCACCCTGATGGCCCTCGGCTTCGGCCCCGGCGACGAGATCATCGTCCCCTCGTTCTCCTTCGCGGCCTCCGCCAACGCGGTCCGGCTGGTCGGTGCCGAGCCGGTCTTCGTCGACATCGAGCCGGGCAGCTTCTGTGTGGACCCGGCCGCGGTCGAGGCGGCGATCACCCCGCGCACCGTGGCGATCATGCCGGTGCACCTCTACGGCCACCCCGCCGCGATGGACCGGATCATGGCCATCGCCGAGCGGCACAGCCTCGCCGTCGTCGAGGACGCCGCCCAGGCGCACGCCGCCGCCCTGAACGGCCAGCCGGTCGGCTCGTTCGGCACCGCCGGTTGCTTCAGCTTCTACCCCACCAAGAACATGCACAGCCTTGAGGGCGGCATGATCACCACCGCCGACGCCGGCCTGGCCCGCACCCTGCGCCTGCTGCGCAACCAGGGCATGGAGCAGCGGTACGCCAACGAGATCGTCGGCGCCAACATGCGGCTGACCGACGTGGCCGCCGCCATCGGCCGGGTCCAGCTCACCCAGCTCCCCGAGTGGACCGAGCAGCGCCGGGCGAACGCGAAGTTCCTCGACTCCCGGATCACCGGCATGGTCACCCCGCCGGTGGCCGACGCCGCGAAGCACGTCTACCACCAGTACACCGTCCGGGTGACCGGGGACCGGGACGCCGCCCAGCGCAAGCTCACCGAGCTGGGCATCGGCAACGCGGTCTACTACCCGACCCCGATCCACCGGCTCATCCCGTACCTGGTCGACGGCAAGCCCGGCCCGTGGGACCTGCCGGAGACCGAGAAGGCCGCCGCCGAGGTCGTCTCGCTGCCGGTGCACCCGTCGCTGAGCCCGGCCGACCTGGAGCGGATCGCCGACGCCGCGAACATCGCCGGGGGTGCCGCATGAGCAACGGTCGCAAACTGCGCGCCGGCCTGATCGGCCTCGGCGCCATGGGGCGCAACCACGCCCGGATCCTCTCCGGCCTGGACGGCGTCGAACTGGTCGGCATCGTCGACCCGGCCGGCGACACCACCGGTACGCTGCGCGCCCCGGTCCTGCCCGAACTGGGCGACCTGCTCGCACTCGGCATCGACTACGCCGTGGTCGCCTGCCCCACCGCCCTGCACGAGCAGGTCGGCATGGAGCTGGCGGACAACGGGGTCTGCGCACTGGTCGAGAAGCCGCTCGCCCAGTCGGTGGACGCGGCCACCCGCCTGGTCGAGGCGTTCGAGGCCCGGGGCCTGGTCGCCGGGGTCGGGCACATCGAGCGGTACAACCCGGCCCTGCAGAACCTGCGCACCCGGCTGGAGGCCGGCGAACTGGGCGAGGTCTTCCAGGTCGTCACCCGTCGCCAGGGGCCGTTCCCGCACCGGATCGCCGACGTCGGCGTGGTGATGGACCTGGCCACCCACGACATCGACCTGACCAGCTGGGTCACCGGCCAGGAGTACACCTCGGTCTCGGCCCGTACGGTCTCCCGCAGCGGCCGGCTGCACGAGGACATGGTGGCCGCGGTGGGGCAGCTCGCCGACGGCACGATGGTCAACCACCTGGTCAACTGGCTGAGCCCGCTCAAGGAGCGGTCCACCGTGATCACCGGTGACCGGGGCTGCTTCGTCGCCGACACCCTCACCGCCGACCTGACCTTCTACGCCAACGGCGCCATCGACACCGAGTGGGAGGCGCTGCGCGCCTTCCGGGGTGTTGCCGAGGGCGACATGGTCCGGTACGCCATCCCGAAGCGCGAGCCGCTGCTGGTCGAGCACGAGCGGTTCCGCGACGCGGTCGAGGGCAAGGAGAGCGACATCGTCACCCTCCGCCAGGGCCTGCGTACCGTCCAGGTGGCCGCCGCGCTGCTCGAATCGGCCGCGGCCGGGGTGACCGTGTCGGTCGCGCCGACCGGCACCGACAGCATCCCGAAGCAGGCCACCAGCACCCTGTAACACCGGTCGACGAAGCGGTCAGCCCACGAGGGAACAGGCACTGAAGATGGCAACAGGCAGCACCTCCCGGCCGGTCCGGGGACGGGTCGTCATGCTGGTGGACAACGGGGTGCACGGCGACTCCCGGGTCCAGAAGACAGCCCGCTCCGCAGCCGAGGCCGGCTGGGAGGTGGTCCTGCTCGGCATCGCCGGCAAGGCCGGCCCGCAGACCTGGTCCATCGGGGACGCCGAGGTCCGCCTGATCAAGGTGCCCCGCCCGCTCGGGCAGCACCCCACCCAGTTCCACCGCTCGCTGCGCCGGCCGCTGGCGTACCCGGCCGGGCGGCACTCCGGGTACCGGGTACAGCTGATGAAGGCCCGCCAGGCCGACGTCGCCGAACGCCGGCTCGCGCTGGCCGCCGCCGGTGGCCTACGCGCCAGGCTCGGGCAGGGCCTGCTGGTCGCCCCGCAGCTCACCGCCAAGGTGCTCGGCCGGTGGGCGAAGTTCCGCGCCGGTGAGCTGCACCGGCTGCGCAAGCACCAGCAGAACCCGGACGCCCTGCTCACCCGGCTGCCCGTCCGGTTCTGGCAGCGCACCATGGGCGCCCGGAGCTGGCGCCGGCTCGACCCCGGGCTCTGGGACTACGAGTTGGCCTTCGGCCCGGTGATCGACGCCCTGCGGCCCGACCTCATCCACGCCAACGACTTCCGCATGATCGGTGTCGGGGTGCGGGCCGCCGCCCGGGCCCACGCCAAGGGCCAGCCGACCAAGCTGGTCTGGGATGCCCACGAGTTCGTCGCCGGGGTGCTCGGCCGGGCCGACAACCCGCGCTGGCTGCCCGCCCAGATCGCCCACGTCGAGGAGTACGTCCGCCACGCCGACGCCGTGGTCACCGTCTCGGCCACCCTCGCCGAACTGCTCCAGCAGACCCACCGCCTGCCGACCCGTCCCGAGGTGGTGCTGAACGCCCCGACCGGGCGGCCCGAGCCGGGCGCCGACGACACCCCCGCCCCCGACCTGCGGACCGCCTGCGGGGTCGGCCCGGACACCCCGGTCCTGGTCTACTGCGGCGGCGTCAACCCGTCCCGGGGCGTGGACACCATGATCGACGCCCTGCCCCAGCTCCCCGGGGTGCACGTAGCGCTGGTCACCCTCCACCCCAGCGGCAACAACGCCGCCAGTGAGGCGCTGCTCGCCCGGGCCGGGGAGATCGGCGTCGCCGACCGGGTGCACCTGCTGCCGTACGTCGCCCACTGGCAGGTCTCCGCGTTCCTGGCCACCGCCGACGCCGGGGTCATCCCGATCCACCACAAGCCCAACCACGAACTCGCCCTGATCACCAAGTTCCTGGAGTACTCGCACGCCCGACTGCCCATCGTGGTCAGCGACGTGCGGACGATGGCCGACACGGTCCGCTCCACCGGGCAGGGTGAGGTCTTCCGGGCCGAGGACGTCAGCGACTACGTCCGCGCCGTCGGTAAGGTCCTCGCCGACCCGGAGCGCTACCGGGCCGCGTACGACCGGCCCGGCCTCCTCACCGGCTGGACCTGGGAGGCACAGGCCGAGGTACTGGAGGCCGTGTACCGGCGGCTCCGTCCCGACCTGACCCCGGCCGAAGCCCCCGACCGGGTCACCGTCGCCGTCGCCACCGGCTGAGGTTGCGCGATCGTCGGCTGACACGCCGACAGTCCGCTCCGGCCTGCGGATGTCCGGATCGGGCCGAACGGCGGCAGCGGGCGGTCCGCGACTGGCCGTAGGATGCGCGGGGGCGCCGGAGGGGACCGGCTGGGCTGGTACCCGGGGTCATCCCTCCGGGCTGCCCGCGCCCCCGTGCACCCCCGTCGATAGGTCCCTGATGTCCCGCATCCCCCGTCGTTCGGCTCTCGGCATCCTCACCGTCGGCGTCTCCGCGGCAGCGGTCACCGCGTTCGCCGCCACCGCCCCCAACGGCCAGGCGACCCACGCCGGTCTGCCGAAGCCGACCCGGACACCCGAGCCGCCGTCGCGGGGCGACGCGGTGCTGGTGGAGAACGGCCTCCTGGGTTCGCCGACCTGGCGCCCCGGGGCCGGCGGCACCCGCGCCGCAGACGACCGGGGCGGGCAGATCCAGGGGTACGCCTCGACGACCAGCGCGGCGGCGGGGGAGACCGTCGACTTCCACGTCAGCGTCAACCCGGCCCAGGAGTTCAGCGTCACCGTGCACCGGCTCGGCTGGTACGACGGCGCGTCCGCGCGCCCGGTGCTGACCAGCCCCACCCTGCCCGGAGTGCCCCGGCCGGTACCGGTGGCCGACCCGGAGACCGGGCTGCTCGACTGCCGCTGGCCGGTGACCTGGAGCCTGCGGGTGCCGGACGACTGGCTGTCCGGGCTGTACGTCGCCGTCTTCACCACCACCTCCGGCTGGCGTTCCTGCACCCCGTTCGTGGTCCGCGACGACCGGCACCGGGCGGACTTCCTGGTGGTGCTGCCCTTCTCCACCTACCAGGCGTACAACCTGTGGCCGCTGGACGGGCGGACCGGCAAGAGCCTCTACTACGGGTACGCCGCACCCGAGGGGGAACTGGTCTACGACACGCGGGCGGTGAAGGTCTCCTTCGACCGGCCGTACGCCGGGGACGGTCAGGCCAAGCACCTGGACCGGGACCACGACGCCATCCAGTTCCTGGAGCGGCAGGGCTACGACGTCACGTACGCCTCGACGGTGGACCTGCACACCGGCCGGATCGACCCGGCCCGCTACCACGGGATGATCTTCGTGGGACACGACGAGTACTGGTCGGCGGCGATGCGCCAGGTGGCCACCCGGGCGGTCGAGCAGGGCACCGGCCTGGCCTTCCTGACCGCCAACAACGTCTACTGGCAGATCCGGATGGAGGCCGCCGCCGACGGCCGGGACGGCCGGGTGGTCACCTGCTACAAGACCAGCCCCGATCCGGCGCCCGGACCCGACCGGCGGGAGCGCACCACCCGGTGGCGGTCCATCGGCGGCGGCGGGATCCTCGCCGAACAGCGCCTGCTCGGGGTGCAGTACAACGGCATCGTCGCCCGGACGTCCCCGCTGGTGGTCCGCTCGGCCGACCACTGGTTCTGGGCCGGCTGCGACCTGGTCGAGGGGGACAAGATCCCCCGCCTGGTCGGGGGCGAGGCCGACGGCTTCGACCCGGACATGCCCGCCGCCGAGGGGACCGGGGCAACCATCCTCTCCGCCTCGCCCTACCCGGTGCGCTCCGGTGAACTCCGGGAGCAGAACAGCCACCTGTACGAGAGCCCGCAGGGCGCGCTCGTCTTCACCGCCGGGACGCTCTACTGGCCGATGGCGCTCAACCGCCCCGGGTACGTCGACGCCCGGGTACAGCGCGCCACCGCCAACCTCCTCGACCGGATGCGCGGGGCACCGACGGCCTCCTCGACCAGCCTGCCCACCGTGTCGCCCGCTCCGTGATCGTCTGCACCTGACCGGTCATCGGGGTGGCGTGTCGTACCGTTCATCCGCAGACGATCGTGGTGCCGCGTAGCACATCCGGGCCGGGTGTGGGCGGCCGTCCACAGTCCACCGGTTGTCCACAGGTGTGGGGTGGTGCCGGTTGCCGCAGGTGTTCGGCCCGACCCACCCTGGTCGGCGTGAATCCGGTACTCCGTGTACTCGTCGAGCAGGGTGGTGGGCTGGTCACCCGGTGGCTGGCCGGTCAGGTCGTACCATCATGGACCCTGGACCGGGCCAGCCGCGCCGGCCACCTGTGCCGGGTCCTGCCCGGCGTCTACCTCGACGCCCGGCTCGTCACGCCGATGCCGGGGCGACCGCCACTCGCCTCGGTACCGCCGGAGCTGGCCCGGCGGGCGGCGCTGGAGTACGCCGCCGGGCAGGGCGCGTTGAGCCATCTCAGCGCGCTCAACGTGTGGGGCGTACGCCAGCAGACTGCGGACGAGCCGGTGCACCTGACCGTCCCGGCGCACTCCACGCTGCGCAGCCGCCCCCACCTGGTGGTGCACCACCGGCGCCACTTCACCGTGGCACAGCCGCAGGTGGTCATGCGCCGCGATGTCCCGGTCACCCCGCTGGACCGGTCCCTGCTCGACGCCTGGCCGGTGTTGCCGCCCGCCGAGCGTCCCGCCCCGATCATCCGGGCGGTCAACGACCGGCGGACGACGGCCGAGCGGCTGCGGGCGGAGCTGTGCGGCCTGCCGAAGCTGCCGCACCGGGCCGAGCTGCGGGTACTCCTCGACCGGCTGGCTGCCGGCTGCCGCAGCCCGCTGGAAATCTGGGGCCACGACCACGTGTTCACCGGCCCCGGGATGCCACCACTGAAACGTCAGGTACGCGTCCGGGTCGGCGGGCGCACCAGCTATCTCGACGTTTACGCCGAAGCCGAGCGGGTCAACATCGAACTGGACGGCGCCTCGACCCACGATGACCCGCGCCAACGCGAAATCGACCTGCGCCGGGACGCGCTGCTGGCCACCCTCGGCATCCTGGTGGTCCGGTTCACCCACCGCCGGCTGGTGCACGAGCCCGACCAGGTACGCCGCGAGGTGCTCGCCATCCTCGCCGCTCGCCGATGGTCAGCCGGGGGGTATGGGCCGGTTACCAGCCCGGGTAGCGGATGATCCACTGCGGATCGGGTGCGGTGCCGTACCCCGATCCGGCCGGATGGTCGACGAACTCGCTGACCAGGTCGCGGGCCAGGGTGTCGGCGACCCAGACCAGCTCCAGCCGGGAGAGCCAGTCCACGGGCAGGGCGTCGACCCCGTACGCCGCGCCGAGGAACGCTCCGGCAGCGGTGGCGACGTGTCCGCCGTCACCGGCCGAGGCGGCGAAGAGCAGCGCTTCCCGGATCCGGGCGGGCTCCGGGAAGGAACTCACGACGTAGATCGCACCGGCCAGCGCGCTGAGGGCCCGGGCGTCGGGCGCGAGTCGGGCCAGCTCGTCGCGCTGGGCCGGTGCCGACCGGGCGGCAGCGAGCGCCGAGGCGAGGGGGAGCGCGGCGGCGCCGAGCGGATCGGAGTGCGCCGGGGCGAGGGGGAGCGCGGCGGCCCCGGGCAGGTGGCTGGCGCACTGCTGCTGCGCATGGGTCACCGCAGCATCGATGCCGGCACCCCGGAGCAGGTGGGCGATGATCGTGGCACCGAGGGCGGCGGCGTGGACCGCTTCCGTCGCGTGGGTGGTGGCCGCGATCTGGGCAGCGAGGTCGCCCACGCCGGCGCTCCACGACTCGACCAGCCCGGCCGGCAGACTCCGCGTCAACCCGTGGGCGCCGGTGCTGGTACCGGCCGGGTTGTCCGGTGCCCCCATCCCCAGCCGTTGCAGGGCGGCCACGGTGGCCGGTGCCGACCCGCGCCGGACCGCCAGTACGGGCACCTGGGCCAACCAGCCGTCCGGCCAGTCCTCGTCCTGCCACCGCTGGACACCCGGAATGCCCTGCATCACTGCCCAGCGGGTGTAGGCGTGCCGGACGACGCTGGGTGGGTGGCAGATCCCGCGCAGGGTGCCGCGCACGCTGGCGCGGATGATTCCGTCCACGGTGAAGCAGGCGAGTTGACCGGCGCTGGTGGCCGGCAGGGTGCCGCTCGGGGGTACCGCCCCGGCGGTGGCGCCGACGGCGTCACCGAGCATGAGGCCGAGCAGGCAGCCGCGTACCGCCCCGAGTTGTCGCACGGTTGATCTGGACATCTTGGAGAATATAGGAGCGGGGGCGAACGGAGCGCTGCCCCGGCCGCCGGGACGGGCGGAACCGGGGTCTGCGCCTAGGATCGTCGGCATGCAGGAGGGCCGGTGGACGACGATCACTCCGTCGCAGTTCTCGCACGAGCGGGAGGCGTTGGCGTACGTCCAGGCGCTGCTGCCGGACACCGAGCCCTACCGGGCCTGGTCGAACTTCACCTTCACCGCGCAGACCGGCCACCCGTACGAGGTCGACCTGCTGGTCGCCGCGCCGGGCGGGCTCTACCTGATCGAGGTGAAGAGCCTCACCGGACGGCTGGTCTCCAGCGGCTCCAACTGGATCCTCTCCGGCCCCAACGGCACCCGTACCTTCGACAACCCGCTGCACCTGGCGGACGCGAAGGCCAAGCGGCTCAAGTCGCTGCTCCAGGCTGCCGCAGACCGGTGCGGTGGGTCCCGGATCCGGGTGCCGTTCGTGCAGGCGGCCGTGTTCCTGGCGAAACCCGGGCTGCACATCGGCTTGTCCGAGCACCACCGGCACGGCATCTTCGGCCCCGAGCCGGAGCCCAACCACTCCCCGGGTGACGACCTGCCGACGATCGGCTCGCTGCTGTGCCGGCCGCCGCAGGACGAACGGCACCGGGTCACCCCGGACACCTCCCGGGCCCTGCCCGACCTGCTGACTGCGGTGGGGATCGCCCGCAGCCGGCGGCACTACCAGATCGGCGCGTGGGAGCTGGCGCCCCGCCCGTTCGATGTCGGGCCGACCTGGCAGGACCATCATGCCCGGCACCGTGACCTGGAACGGGAGCACCGCCGGGTGCGGATCTACCTGGTCGAGCGCAACGCGGTGCAGGCCGAACGGGAGAGCATCGAGCGGGCCGCCAGGCGGGAGATGCTGGCGTTACAAGGCATCAACCACCCGGGGATCGTGCAGGTCGACTCGCTGGAGTCACACGAGGCCGGGCCAGCGTTGATCTTCCGGTACGACCCGCGCTCCATCCGGCTCGACCACTACATGACCCAGTACGCCGACCGGCTCGACGCGCCAGCCCGGCTGATGATGATCCGGCAGTTGGCCGAGGCGGTGGCGTACGCGCACAGTCGCCGGTTGCACCATCGTGCGCTCTCCGCCCGGAGTGTGCTGGTCAGCCCGGGGCGGGTGCGTCGGGGCGGTGGCGAGGACGAGGCGTGGCTGACTCCGCAACTGCGGATCAGTGACTGGCAGGCGGCCACCCGGGGTGCGGACTCCACCTCCGGTGCCTCCAGCGGCGACCGGGTACCGATGTCGTCGCACGCCGCCGCGCACATCGAGCGGTCCGCCGAGGCGTACCTCGCGCCGGAGCTGACGGCGCCGAAACCGGACCCGGTCGCGATGGACGTGTTCGGGTTGGGTGCGCTGTCCTACCTGATCCTGACCGGCCAGCCACCGGCGGCCAAACGCGCCGAGCTGCTGACCCGGTTGGCCACCGAGGACGGGCTGCGCCCCTCGTCGGTGGCGGACTCGGTCTCCGAACTCGCCGACCTGCTGGTGCAGTTGGCGACCGCGCCGGTGCCGATCGAGCGACTCACCACGGTCGCCGAGTTCGTCGAGGCGCTGGAGGCGATCGAGGAGGAACTGACCGCTCCGCCACCACCGTCGGTGCACCCCGGACCGGCGGCACCGGAGCAGCCGAAGCCGGAGCAGGTCGACCCGCTGGAGGCCCGCCCCGGGGACCGGGTCGGCGAGTGGACCGTACTCAAACGGCTCGGCACCGGGTCGACCTGCCGGGCGTTCCTGGCACACAACGAACGGACCGGCCGCCCGGAGGTGCTCAAGGTCGGGCTCTCCGACGAGAAGGGCGCCCGACTGGCGCACGAGGCGCGGGTGCTCGGCCCGCTCACCGACTCCCGGGTGATCCGGCTGGCCCGGCCGGAGCCGCTGGAGATCGGCACCCGCACCATCGTGGTGCTGGAGCACGCCGGTGACCGTACCCTCGCCCGCAAGCTGCGCGACGACGGCCGGTTGACCGTCGACGAGCTGGAGACCTACAGCGACTACCTCTTCGGCGCCCTCGACTATCTGGAGGGGGAGGGCGTCTACCACCGGGACATCAAGCCGGACAACATCGCGATCCGGATCCGGCCGAACCGGACCCGCCAGCTTGTCCTGTTCGACTTCTCCCTGGCCGGGGTCTCGGTCAAGGAGATTACCTCCGGCACGCCACGCTATCTGGATCCGTTCCTCGGCACCGCCAACCGGCCGGTCTACGACCGGCACGCCGAGTGGTACGCCCTCGCCGTCACCCTGCACGAGATGGCCTCCGGCGAGCTGCCGTTCTGGGGCGACGGCGGCACCGAACCGCAGTTGACCAAGGGGCCGCCGGTACTGGCGGTCGAGGCGTTCGACCCGGCGATCCGCGACGGTCTGGCCGACTTCTTCGAGCTGGCCCTGCACCGGGACAGCCGTGCCCGGTTCGGCTCGCTGAAGGACATGCGGGACGCCTGGCAGCAGGTGTTCCGGCGCTCGGACGCGAGCACCCCGGTCGGTACCGACCACCCCGAGACGTCCGGCGACGAGCCGGACGTGGAGATCGCCGAGGCGGCCCGGGACGAGGCGGCGGCGAAGGCCACCCGGGCCACGGCTCTGGAGGCCGCCGGGTTGACCCCGCGCGCCGTTTCCGCCGCGCACCGCCTGGACGCCAGCACGGTCGGCGAACTGCTGGTCGTGGCGAACAGGCTCGCCCACCTGGCCGGCCTTGGGGCGCGCACCCGGCAGGAGCTGCAACACCGGGTCAAACAGTGGCGTACCCGGCTGGGTGAGCGGGAGATCATTCCCGCCTCGCCGGCCGCCCGCCGGGCCGCTGCCGCCGAGGCAGCCCCCGAAACCTCTGGCGACGCCGGTGACGTCGAGCTGGTCCGGGTCGGTCTGGACGCGGTCGCGACCCTGCTCGTACCGGCCCGGACCAGCCGTACCGCCACCGAGGCGGAGGCCATCCGGCTGTTGCTGAACCTGCCGGACGACACCGGCACGTTGCCGGCACTGCCGTCGTGGCCGCAGCAACCACAGGTCGCGGCGATCCTGGGGGTCACCGCCGGGCGGGTCGCGCAGATCCTCGGCAAGCAGCGCCGACGCTGGCACGGCATCCCGGTGGTGGGCAGCCTGCGTACCCAGATCATCGAGCTGTTGCGCGACGGCGGGCGGGTGATGGGCGTCGGCGAGTTGGCCACCGCCCTGCTGACCAGCCGGGGATCGGTGCGCACCGGGGACGCGTTGCGCGGTGCGGTGGCGCTCGCCGCCGTGCGGGCCGCCGTCGAGGTGGACGCGCTGGAGACCGAGCCGCGCCTGCTGCTGCGCCGGCACGCCGACCGGCTGCTGGTGGCTCTGGAGGTGGGCGACGACGACGCACCGGACACCCCGGCGGCGCCGGCCCTGCTGGACTACGCCGACGCGCTCGGTAAGGCTGCCGACCGGCTCGCCGACAGTGAGGTACTGCCCAGCCCGGCGACGGTACTGCGTACCCTCGCCGCGGTGACCGCGCCCGGCGGCGCGGCCGACGCGTTCGACGAGCGGCGCCGGGTGCTGCTGGCGGCGGTGGCCTCGGAGCGGGCCGCCGCGACGGCCCGGCTGGAGATCTACCCCCGCGATCTGGACCCGGTGCGCGCGCTGCGCCTGGCGCAGGCCGGCGTGCTGCCCCCGGCAGGCCCGGGTGGTGGGCAGCAGCGGAGCCTCACCCCCGCCCAGGTCGCCGACCGGGTTGCGGCCCGGTTCCCGGAGTTGGACCGGATGCCCGGCCATCCGAAACTGGACCGGCTGCTCGCCGAGGCCGGCTTCGACCTGCGCTGGGACCGGGACCGGTACGTCCCACCACCGACCCGGGGCGCCTCCTCCTCGATGTCGATCGTGCAGCGCCGGCCGTCCGGCAGCACCGCGCCGAGCCAGTGGGCGGCTGAGTCGCCGGAGCTGGCGGCGGCGCTGCGGGCCGAGGAACGGCTGACCGGGGCCCGGTCCGCCGGTGGCTTCCGGGCGTTGACGGTACGGGTACCCCGGTACGCTCCGGCGCTCGACGAGCTGACCCGCCGGTTCGGGGCCCGACCGGTGAACGTGGCCGCCCGGTTCCTGGCCCACCTGCACGCCCTGGTCGACGCCCGACCGAAGCCGACCTGGCAGACCATTCTTAGCGCCGACATCGCCGAGGAGGGATCCCGGCCGGCGATCAAACTGGGGGAGTACGTCGAGCAGGCATGGGCGCTGACCGTCCCGGAGCTGCGCCGGGAGCTGCACCCGGACGCCGGGCCGGTGCTGCTGCACGACGCGGCGCTGCTGGCCCGCTACCGGGCGGTGGACCTGCTGTACGAGCTGGCCGACGCGGCCCGCGCCGGGGCCGGTGACCTGTGGCTGCTGTGCCCGATGGACGACCCGGCGCTGCTGCCGAGGTTGGACGACACGGTGGTCCGGGTCGGCGACAACGAGTGGATCGCCCTGCCCGACGCCTGGGTCAGCAACACCCACCGGAGCACCGTATCCGCCTGACCAATTTCTATGGTGCCCACGCTTGCGGCTTCAGCTCCGTCCAGCACGGCTACCGGCTGAGGGTGGTCCACAGTTGCAGGGCACAGACTCGCCTGAACGAATCGTTAACGAGCCTGGGTAGCGTAGGGCAAATGCCGCTGCGGCCGGTCGAAGTGACGGAATCAGGTTGAGGCTCAACAGATCTTCTATCGGAATCCAGCGCGCCTCGCCGAGGTGGTCGTCCTCCTCCTGGCCCGCAGTGCTGATCTGCTCCCCTGTCGCCTCGCACTCTCTGGCGACCGCGACGACCTGGACCTGATCGCCAAGGGACGTGTACATCACCCACTGCCAGATGTAGAACGGCTGACCAGGAAGGACCTCCAGCCCGGTCTCCTCGCGCACCTCGCGCCGGAGGTGTGCGTCCACGTCCTCGCCGAACACCATCCGCCCGCCCGGTACCTCCCAGCACCCTGGGTTGTGCGGATCCTGAGACGTCTTCTGCACCACGAGGACGCGACCGTCGCGGACGATGAATGCCTTCTGCGCGAACTGGTGAACCCTCATGCCAGCCTCTTCCTGATCAACGAATGTCGACACGCTGCCGGCTGTCGGCCCGAGATGGGACAGATCGGCGTGCGGTGCCCGGTGCACGGTGGCCCGCAGACTCGGACACCCGGCGCAGACCGGCCGGCTGGACGAAGATCTCGCGTTTGCCGGTCGCCTGCCCGGCCCGGTCCAGCACATACCCGGTCAGCCAGGCCCAACCGTGGTAGGTCGGCTGGTCGGACACCGAGATCACCCGGAACAGGAACCCGCGCGATCCGCCGAACTGCACCGAGGCCCGACCGTCCACCAGCACCACGTCACCCGGACGTGGCACCCGCGACGGCACGTTCACCAGTGCCGCCCGGAGTTGCCGCGCGGATCGCGCTGCCCCTGGCACCGCTCGGCGTGCATCGCCTGCCAGTCGCGCAACGCCCGCTTGAGCCGGTCGTTCTCCTCGTTGGCCCGGGCCACCATGCGGTGCAGCTCGGCCAACTCGTCGGACACCCGACGCTGGAACGCGCGCACCTGCTCGGGGTCGATCCCGCGCCGACGCGGGTCGAACTCCCAGGTGCGCACCTCCAGCGGGGTCAGCCAGGCCGGGCGGCCGGTGCCGTAGCTGCGGCCATGTCGGAACACCTGGGCCACGTCGGTCTCTCCTCCAGGGTCGGGGGCAGGGCGGAAGAGCTTCATCGGGTACGCCTGGAAGGGGCTGGTCGTCCGCCCGACGGTCGCGGACGACCAGCCCGGCCCGGCCGTCGCAGCTCTCGGGTCAGCGGTACGGCGGCAGGGCAGTCCGATGGGTCGGGACGGGCACGCGCACCCGCCCCGACCAGGGGGATGAGCCATCCCGTTGCCACACGAGGAGCGGCTCGCGATCAACCATATATGCCTAAGTTGCAAAGAGCAACGCTCGGTTGTTCCTCGTGTGCTTTTCGTGATCAAATTGGCGTGCCACACGAGGAGTGCCATGCCACAGATGCCTGACTACATCCGGATCGCTGATGAGATCACGGACGATGTGCGGAGCGGGAAGGTGCAGCCAGGAGACAAGCTGCCTTCCATCGCTGACATGTCTGACCGTTTCGAGGTCAGCTCTTCGACCATCCAGATGGTCTACGTCCGGTTGGAGGCGTTGCGGGTGATCCGCCGCCACCAGGGTAAGGGGATCTTCGTTACCGATCCGGAGACGTGGATGCGGGAGCCCTGACGAGGGTCATGATCGTCTGCGGATTATCTGTGCGACACGCCGGGTGAAGTACTGCTGAGCTGCAAACGATCAAGTGACCGATGGCGTCGATTCAGGGTCGCAACCTCGGGCGTGGCTCCAGAAGCCGTCGCGGGTGTGCGACTATCGCACCATGGCGGACAGCCTGGCGTGGGGTGCGATCGGCGAGCGGATCCGACAGCTTCGTCTCTCGTTACGGCCGACTCAGGACGATCTTGCTCGGGCTGTGGGTCTGGAGCGGACGATGATCGTCAAGGTCGAGTCGGGGGCCCGTCGGTTGGACGCGCTTGAGCTGATGCGTGTCTCCTCGGCGTTGCGGGTGTCGATGGACTACCTCATCCGGCCTCAACCAGAGGTGATCTCCCGACGGTCGGCGCTGCTGACCGAGGACACCGACACCGCCATCACGCGGCAGTCCCATCGGCTGGAGATCGCTCTTGTCGAGTGGCTGCGTGAGGTGCGGCAGCTTGTCGACTACGGTCTGCTGCACCGGAGGGAGAGGCTGACCTACCCGGGTCCGGTGTCGTCGGATGCCGAGGCGCGGGCAGCAGCCCTCTGGGTACGCGATCAGCTTGGACTCGGCACTGACCCGATCGGCAGCTTGACCTCGGTCTGCGAGCAGGCCGGGCAGTACGTCCTGGCCACCGAGTTGCCTGGTGACGGCGCTTCGGTGATCGACGGCGACCTCGCCGTGGCGGTGGTCAGCCGGGTGCCTGACCCTGGGCGACGACGGGCGACGGTGGCTCACGAGTTGGGCCACCTGGTCATCGGTGACGAGTATTCAAGCGACCTTGGCGTGCACGCCTCCCGGGGCGAGCGGGAAACTGTCATCGACGCCTTCGCCGCCGAGTTGTTGCTACCTACCCGGGTTCTGGCCGACGGGGCGGCTGGATCGGCCACGCTGACCAGGGACCAGCTCGTGGAATTCGCCGCCCGCTATCGGACATCCTGGACGCTGGCCCTCCGACAGGTGGAGCTGGCGGGCTGCTGACCCGCGAGGTACGCCAGAGGTGGAGCCAGCAGAAGCCGACCCGGGCGGAATTCCTGGAGGCGGTCGGCTGGGCACCTCAACCGGATCTTGAGTCGGAGCGGGTTCCCCAGGCTATGCCCAGGCCGTTCTGGCGGCGCTTCGGCAGGACCTGGTGACCACTTCACGCGCGGTCGAACTGCTACACGGTCAACTGACCGAGTCGGACCTGCCTACGCGGGACGAGGCGGAGATCGAGCCGTGAGCCTCGCGTCAACGGTTGCTGCTGACGGTCTGATTGGCGCAGCACAAATATGCTCTGTCCGAATGGTCGGCATCACTCGTCCGACTATGGGGCTAGAGTCGTCGGGTGATCGACCGGAAGCTGCTCTTGAACGACTTGCAAAAGCAGGTCAAGTCCCTGGAGAAAGACCTGCGGGAGCAGGCCGAATCGGTCGAGGAGGTGCGCCTCCGCCTGCGTGGCGAGTACGACCACGCCTTCAAGGTTGGTCGCACGGCCGCCACCTGGGCGTCGTGGCGGGACGAGCGGGTCACGCAGGCTGCGGTGGCCTGGGTGCTCGGCACCGTGTTCGTCCGCTTCTGCGAGGACAACGGCCTGCTTCCTGAGCCGTACCTCGCCGGGCCAGGGGACCGGCTGGTGCTTGCGGAGGAAGCCGAGGCGCAGTTTTTCCGCGACCATCCGGACGAAACGCTGCGCGGGTGGCTCCTCGAAGGCTTCGACGCGATCGGCGGCACCCAGGCCGGTAAGTCCCTCTTCGACCGGCGGCACAACCCGCTCTATCAGATCCCGCTATCGCACGACGCGGCCAAGGAGCTGATCAGCTTCTGGCGCCAACGGGGCGAGGGCGGCAACCTGGTGCACAGCTTCCGCGACGAGCTGTGGGACACCCGCTTTCTCGGGGATCTCTACCAGGACCTCTCCGAGCACGCGAAGAAGACCTACGCGCTGTTGCAGACGCCAGAGTTCGTCGAGGAATTCATCCTCGATCTGACGCTGACGCCGGCGATCGATGAGTTCGGCCACGATGTGGTCAAGATGATCGACCCGACCTGCGGCTCAGGCCACTTTGTGCTCGGCGCGTTCCACCGTCTCCTCAAGGAGTGGGAGCAGCACGCCCCGAACCGCGACCCGCACGAGCGCGTACGCCTCGCGCTCGACGCGGTGCACGGCGTCGACATCAACCCCTTCGCGGTAGCCATCGCCCGCTTCCGCCTCCTCGTGGCCGCCCTGCGCGCATCGGGCTTCAAGGTGCTCAGCGATGCGAATGGCGTCATCTTCCCGATGCACTTGGCAGTGGGCGACGCTCTGCTGAAGTCACGGCAAGGGACATTGGATGGCAAGGAAGATGTCGCCGACTTTGCCTATGCCACCGAGGACATCAAAGAGCACCCCGGCATCCTTCGCGTGGGTCAATATCACGTTGTCGTAGGTAACCCGCCCTATATCACCGTGAAGGACAAGGGCCTCAACGACGCATACCGTGACATGTATGACACATGCTCCGGTAAGTATGCCCTGTCCGTGCCGTTTGCGCAGCGGTTTTTCAACCTTGGCAAGACCGCCGACACGGACGGCAGGGGTGCGGGCTACGTTGGTCAGATCACTGCCAACTCGTTCATGAAGCGTGAGTTTGGCAAGAAGATGATCGAGAAGCTTTTTGCCACCCGGGTCAACCTTACTCACGTCATCGACACGTCGGGCGCCTACATTCCAGGTCACGGCACCCCGACGGTCATTCTCGTCGGCAGGAACACCAACCTGAAGAGAGCTGGCACGGTTCGTTGCGTGATGGGAATTCAGGGCGAGCCAAGCGCTCCTGGCGATCCACGTGAAGGTAATGTCTGGCAGGCCATCGTTTCTCAGGTTGAGCATCCTGGCTCAGAAAGCCAGTGGGTCAGCGTTTCTGACGTGCCGCGTGTGCAGCTCGCAGCATTTCCCTGGAGCTTGAGTGGTGGCGGCGCTGGGGATCTAATGGCGGCAATTTCGGCTGGCGGGCGGACGCTGTTGCAGCGGCAGGCAAGTGGCGCAATCGGGTTCGCAAGCTTCCCGGGGCAGGATGAAGTGTTCTTCGCGCCACCGGGCTGGTTCCAACGTAACAGAATCCGAGATTCGCTCAAACGCTCACTTGTACTTGGCGAAGTTGTCCGCGACTGGGACGTGGCGTCCGAAGAGGACGCGCTAACTCCGTACGGTGCGGACTTAAAGGCTGTTCCGTTTGATGCGACAGCCTCGTGGGGGAGGCACCTTTGGTCCTTGCGTCGTTCGCTCGGTTCTACCACTGGCTTTGGTGGGCAGAAACGGGATGATCTGGATGCCCCCTGGTGGACGTGGTATCGCTGGGTCCCGGAACGATATCGGACGCCTTTGTCAATTACTTTTGCGTTCGTGGCTACGCACAACCACTTTGTATTGGATCGTGGTGGGAGGGTGTTCAATCGTTCGGCGCCGGTGATTAAGCTGCCGGATGGAGCGCCGGAGGACGATCACCTGCGACTGCTTGGGCTGCTCAACAGTTCGACCGCCTGCTTCTGGCTCAAGCAGGTTAGCCACGGTAAAGGTAACGGCGGCGTGAATGAGGGCTACCGAGGTGACGAATGGGAGGAGTTCTACGAGTTCACGGGTACCAAGCTTCAGGAGTTTCCGCTGCCGGAGGCGTACCCGCTTGAATTGAGCCGGGAGATCGACTTGCTGGCGCAGCGGCTCGCTGCGGTGACTCCGGCGGCGGTCGCGGCTTCTGGGGTGCCGACTCGCGAGCGGCTCTACGCCGCCGAGCGGGAGTGGCACTCGACTCGGGCGCGCATGATCGCGTTGCAGGAGGAGCTGGACTGGCAGGTCTACACCCTCTACGGGCTGCTGGACGACGAGCTGACCCACCCGGTGGCGTCGGTGCCGGAGCTGGCGTTGGGCGAGCGAGCCTTCGAGATCGTGCTCGCCCGCAAGGTCGCTGCCGGTGAGGCCGAGACGCAGTGGTTCGCCCGGCACGGGTCCACGCCGATCACCGAGCTGCCGGCGCACTGGTCGGATGACTATCGGGCGTTGGTACAGCGGCGGATCGAGGTCATCGAGGGCAACCGCAACATCGCGTTGATCGAGCGGCCGGAGTGCAAGCGGCGCTGGGCCACCGACGGCTGGGACGCGATGCAGACGAAGGCTCTGCGGGACTGGCTGCTCGACCGGTGTGAGGCGCGCGAGCTGTGGTATCACCACGTCGACGGGTTGGAGCAGCCGCGCCCGCTGACCACCGCGCAGCTCGCCGACGAGTTGCGCCGCGACGACGACGTGCTCACCGTCGCCGCGTTCTACGCACCCGGTAAGGATCTCGGCAAGGTGATCGCCGACCTGGTCGCCGACGAGCATGTGCCGCACCTGGCCGCGTTGCGTTACAAGGACTCCGGGCTGGCCAAGCGCGCCGACTGGGAGCACGTCTGGGAGCTGCAACGGCAGGAGGACGCGCTGCCCGACGAGGCGGCGAAGCGCGAGTTCCGCAAGCAGATCCCGGTGCCGCCGAAGTACACCTCGGCGGACTTCCTCAAGGGCAGCTACTGGCGGCATCGCGGCAAACTCGACGTACCCAAGGAGCGGTTCGTCTCCTACCCCGGGGCCAGCCGCGACGGTGACCCGTCGCTGCTGATCGGCTGGGCCGGCTGGGACCACCGCGAGCAGGCCCAGGCCCTGGCCACCCTGATCGTCGCCCGCGAGCAGGAGGACGGCTGGGCCGCCGACCGGCTGTTGCCGCTGGTCGCGGGGTTGCGCGAGATCCTTCCCTGGGTACGCCAGTGGCACGGCGACTTCGACCCGGTCTGGGGTGCCTCGCCGGCCGACATCTACGAAGGCTTCCTCGCCGAGGTCACCAACCGGCTGCACCTCACCGACGAGGCGCTGGCGTCGTGGCGCCCGCCGAAGGCGACCCGGGGTCGAAAGGCCAAGGTGTGACCGAAGTGGTCGAGGGTGGTGGCCCCGGTCGTCTATTAGTCTCGGTTCCGGGTCCGGTCCGCTGGCCCGGCGCGGTGTTCCGGGTGCGTCGTCGAGGTGAGGTGCGAGATTTCCGCGCTTGAGGAAGATGATGTCGTCGAGGAACTCGACTCGCTCGGTCACCGTACCGGCGTCGAGATCGAGGACGACTCGATAGCGCAGGCGGATGAGCCCACCGACTCGATCCGGAAGCCGTTCGACCCTGAGCAGATCGACGTCATCACCCGCACCACTACCGTGGACCTGCTGTTGTCCCGGTTGCGGGGCAGACGGCTCGACCTGCAACCCGACTTCCAGCGGCAGGCCGGGCTCTGGAAGCCGACGACCAAGAGTCGTTTGATCGAGTCGTTGCTGCTGCGCATCCCCCTGCCCACCTTTTTCGCGGCCGAGGGAGACGACGAGGTCTGGGCCATGGTGGACGGCATCCAGCGACTCACCGCGATCGCCCAGTTCATCGAGCCGGAGACGATCGGGGCCGAGCCGCTGCGCCTGCGTAACCTCGAATACCTCGGTGAGGAGTATGACGGCGCCAGCTTTGACGAGCTGCCCGGTCGGTTGCAGACCCGGCTGCGCGAGACGGAGCTGATCGTCTACGTGATCCGGCGCGGTACCCCCGAAGAGGTCAAGTTCAACATCTTCGCCCGGATCAACATCGGCGGCCTGCCCCTGTCCCAGCAGGAGCTGCGGCATGCGCTCATTCCCGGTGAAGGGCGGCGCATCTTGCAGGACTGGGCGGAATCGGAGGCGTTCCGGTCGGCGACCGGCAACAGCGTACGCAGTGAGCGGATGGCCGACCGGGAGATGGTCCTGCGGTACCTGGCCTTCCGGTTGACCCCTCCGGAGACGTACGCTGCCGACGACTTCGACCGCTTCCTCCGGGAGTCGATGCATCAGCTGAATGCGTTGCCCTCGTCAGGGGTGGACCTTCTGTGGCGAGAGTTCAACGAGGCAATGCTCGCGGCGGAGATGATTTTCGGTGCCCATGCTTTCCGTAAGCGGGATCCTGAGCGTCCTTCATGGCGGCTGCCGATCAACAAGGCGCTCTTCGAGGCTGTCGCGGTCAATCTTGCTGCCGCGTCCGGTGACGAGATTGCTGCCCTGATGGAGCGGAAGGACGAGGTTGAGGAGAAATTCTTCGCCCTGATGTGGGATGCCGGCTTCCAGTCGGCGATCTCTCAGGGGACCAGTAACCGGGGGAAGGTGAACTACCGGTTCGCCGAGATCCGTAGGCTTTTCGACTCGGTGGTGGGGTCGTGATCGATCGGATCGAGCTGCTCAACTTCAAGGCGTTCCGGCGCCTGGACCTGCGGCTCGCGCCGTTGACGCTGCTCACCGGGGTGAACGCGGCCGGCAAGAGTACGACCATCCAGGCCCTGGCCCTGTTGCGCCAGTCGCACGACGCGGGCCTGTTCGATGACAACATCGGTTTCCTGCTCAACGGTGACCTGGTCGAGTTGGGGGTCGGGCGGGACGTCCTGCACGAGGATTTCGCCGTTGACAAGGAATACCGATCGATTTTCATCGGGATTCGTCTGACCTTCGGTAACCTGGCCACCCGCTGGGAGGCCGAGTACGACCCCAAACGAGACCGGGAGGCAGACCTGCTGCAAGGCTCGGTCACGCAGCTCGTACGCGGCATGGCGGGCAATGTGCAGAAGCAGGGACTGTTCGGGCCGGGGTTCCAGTTCCTCAAGGCGGATCGGATCGTGCCGGCGGTGCACTACCCGAAGTCGTACGAGGCGGCTGTCCGGCGGGGTTCCCTCGGCGCCCGCGGTGAGCACACGGTCAACTTCCTCCGGACCCACGGGGACGACCGGGTCTCGCCCGAGCTTGCACAGCACATCGACGCCAAGTCGGGCAGACTGCTCGACCAGGCCGAGGCGTGGTTGCAGGTGATCTGCCCGGGGGTCAACCTGATGGCGGAGGATCTGCGGGGCACGGACCTGGTACGGCTCAGCTACGGATTCGGCGGCATGGCCGGTCTGCACTCGTCCAATTTCCGGTACCGGCCGACGAACGTCGGTTTCGGATTGACGTACGCCCTACCCGTCATCGTCGCCTGCCTGGCATCCGGGCCGGGCACCCTGCTGATGTTGGAGAACCCGGAAGCCCACCTGCATCCTCGTGGGCAGAGCATGATGGCCAGATTGGCGTGCCTGGCGGTGGCGGCGGGCGCGCAGGTCATTGTGGAGAGCCATAGTGACCACGTGTTGAATGCGATCAGACTTTCGGTCAAACAAGGCGTGTTGACACCGGATCGGGTCGCGCTGCACTATTTCGACCGGGACGACGACGGTAAGATTTCGATCACCTCTCCCGCTGTCGGTCATGACGGCATGCTGTCGCAGTGGCCGGCTGGGTTCTTCGACGAGTGGGATCGGGCCTTAGATCAACTTCTCGACTGACGGAGAGCCTCTTCTTGTCTCTGCTGCTGGTCCTCAACGAGCTGTCGTATCGGGATGTCAAGGCGAGACGGGAAGAGGTGGACAGTTCCCTTCGTGATTTCGTGTCGCTGTTGCTGCGGGTGCGGCGGCACCGTACCGAGGTGTCGCTGGTAACCGAAAAGACTCTCGCTGACCTGGAGTTTTCCGACGGCTACTCGATACGTAGGTGGGCTGGTGACAACCGGAACAGGGACCACTGGCGGTTCCTGAAGGTCATGCGCAACCGGGCGCCGTTCCGCGAGGCAGTGCCGGACAACCTGGGGTACGACGCCGACTACTTCCACGATGGACGGCCAGCGGACGGGCTGGGTACGGCGCATCTGGTGGCCGGTCTCGCGGTGAGCCTCCGGCTCGGCCCGGAGTGGGAAGCGGCACGGCTCGTTCTCACCCGACAGGCGCTCGGCGAAGACGACAGCGGCGAGATCGTGCTCGACTCTTCCGAGGTGGACGTCCGCCACGCCTGCACCGAGGGCCATGTCCACGAGCACCGGCACTGGCTGGTCGACTCCGAGCTGACCCGGCTGCACACCGCCGACCAGCTCTGGGCGGCCCGGGAGGATCTCTTCCCGCACCTGCGTTTCCTGGCCAGAGTGGAGGGCGACCTCGCCGGGCTGCCCGTCGGCTGGTTCCACGCGGTCAAGGAACGGCTTGCCGAGTTGGAACGCTCCGCCGCCGACTGGCGGGCCGATCCGTCCGTGGCGCTGCGCTGGCACAGCAAAGTCACGCCGGAGAGCGACTCTCGTCGGGAGTTGTGTCGCTTCACCGATGTCGACGGGGTGAGCCACCTCTTCGAATGGCATGCCCGGTTCACCCCCGGAGCGGGCCGGCTGCACTTCCGGATCGACAACGCCAGCCACACCCTCGTCGTCGGGTACATCGGTCGCAAGCTGGGGATCTGACCGCCGTAGGCGTCCAGGCCGGAGCAGGAAGGAGCCGTGGTGCCGAAAGGGCCGCCACCCGGCTTACGGATCGACAAGGCTTATTCCCCTCGGGGACTGCTACAGCAGTACCGGCTCGGCGAGCGCTTGCCTTTCCAGTGCTCGCGCTGCGGCGAATCGAAGACGGCAAGGCTGGTCGCGACGGTATCCGGCGACTGGTCTGTACTGCTGTGCAACGGGTGCTACGGCCGGCTAATCGCCAACCAGGACATTGTGCCTGAATTCCGGGAGCAGACGCATCATCGTGATGCCTCGCGGGCGTCCATCGATGGGCTGTGGGATGGGGTTGACGGGCTTCCCCGCGGCCTGGTTCGGATGGCCCGACTCGTTCGAGCGGCTGCCGATGGTGCCGATTTCTCCCCTGATGAACACGAGTTTCACCGGAAGCAGGCCGCCCAGCCTGCCGGGGTGGCCGCCTGGCGTTATGCCGAACTGCATGCTGAGGGTGAACTGCTCCTCGGCAAGCTTTCGCCGGCCCGTCGGGACCTCCAAGGGCTGGCCCGGGTGCGGGAGGTTCTGGCCCGGGACCGGCAGTCGGCTGTTGCCGACTTTGAGAAGCAACACCGCAAGAAGCTGATCGAGGCGGGTCGGTCGAGTGGTGCGCCCGACTGTCTGGATGCACTGGTAATGCGGCACATGAACGGTGCGCTGTTCAACGGTGCGCTGACGGCGGTGCTGCGCCGTCGCGGCCTTCGGTTGGATGCGATCGAGGTGCCCAGGACGGACCTGTGGGGTTGGCTTGCAGGTCAAGGCGCGGAGCCGGCTGCCAACGAGGCCGAGTTGCCAGCGGGCGTACGCCGACTGCGGCAGCTCGACAAGGCGAGCTTCATCAGGGAGGTCATTGCCGATGTCAACCGCCCCCAGTTCGATGAGGCGCTGGCGCACCAGGCACTCATGGAACGGTGGGCGCTGCATAGCAAGGAAGTGACTGACCGGCTGCGTCAGACGAGTGTGGCCATCGAGGAGGAGTTGTCTGGGACCGGACTCCATTCCCAGGAACAGCTCTTGTGGCTCCGCCGGTCTGCGAAGGCGTACGCCCGTGGTGCGGCCCGGTGCCTGGAAGCCACGCTGATGGTCAAGGAGATGCAGGTACGGGCCACGCGGCTCTATCACGGGGAGCGGGTGCAACGGCTGCGAGCCAACTGCCTTGCCGAGGCTGCGGGCGAGATGGCGAAGCGAGACCCCGGACTCGGCAAGCTTGTCGCCTCGGCCTGCGCAGAGCACCGGGCCACCTGCCCGAAGGCGAAGGACCCCCATCCCTGCCCCGACTGCGCCGACAAGGTCGCGGCAGCGGTGCGTGCCCACCTGGCTTGGTCGGTGCCCGCCCAGCGTGCGGTGACCACCGCGCTAGATATGCCGGTGCCGGAGAACGGGGGTGCGGATCGGCCGACGGAGGACGTTTTCGTTTGCGCCGCCGCGCGGCAGACTCCGAACAGGGATCAGCGGTACACCGTCGCCGTGGTGTATGCGCACACCGAGCCCGGCACGAACCTCTTCGGCTCCGCCTGGTTGACCGAGGAGGGTGAACTCCGTACCGGCGTCGACCTCTGCGCCGGGCCGCACGACGGCGCGGTGCAGGCCGTGTGCCGGGCGGCGCTGGACCTCTGTGACGCCGGATCCCGTGCCCGTGTCGTTACTCGGGATGCGCGGGCGGCCGGGGTCGTGCGGTCGACGATCCGCACCGGGGCCGTCGAGGAGTTGGCCGACTTCCCGCTTTCGGACCGCACCCTGGGCCTTCTTGTCGAGGTGGCCGAGCGGCGGCAGCGCATCTCGGTGTACGCGGACCCGTGCACCGAGCCGCACCGTGGCGCGGCTGCCGTCGAGCACCTGGCCGGTCTCGCCCTGCGTGCGGGTCGGGGCATGGCGACCCTGGGTCAGGTGCAGGCGGAGGCCGACCGGATTGCCGAAAGTCTGATTCGCGGCGGCGGCACCCGGTTGGCCAGCCCGGACGAGGAAGGCGAGCATGCCTGGTGGGTGGGTGGCCGAACCACCTCCGACCGTGGCTGGCTGAAGTGGCAGACGGCGCTGTACCGGATGCACATCGACGGCGGATGGTGCGTCCTGCCTGACGGGCGAATATCCGGCGGGTGGATGGACCGACAACCTCTGCAACTGCGTCTCGAACACCGGAGCAGTGACTACCCGAGGGTGCCTCCGGTGCAGGAGGTGACCCTGCGGCGCCGGGGCGGCCAGTGGGAACTCAGCGGGATCCGCTGGCCAGCCGGCCTCCTGTCCGGCGTGCTGGTCACCTTCGAATGGCGGCAGGGAACGTCGACCGTCGTCGCCCGCACCGCACTGCTGCCCAAGCCGGAACGTATCGACGACACGGAGTTTCTCCACCGGTACGACCCGCAGGTCGTCACCCGGGAACTCGTTCCCGGGGCGGAGCAGGACCGCCGGGTACCGGATTTGTCCGACCAGAGTTGGATCCTGCGGACCCTGCGGCGGCTCGGCTATCTCAGTGCCGACGGTGTCGCGATGCTCGACGAGGAGGCGCTGATCCGGAACTGCCTGGTTGAGGGCATGCCGAGGTCGCTGCTGGACCGGCTGCCCCGCGCGGTGGAGCAGTTACAGCGGGCCGGGCGGATCCAGCGGGTGCGGGGCAGCCGTGATCTGGAGGGCCGGCCCTGGTATCCAGCCCGGTCCGGCGATCTCCGGGTCGACCTGCTCCGGTACACCCCACGGATCGAGATGCTCGACCCAGCCAAACGCCGGGACACGACCGGCTGGCCGGCCCGCCGGGGTGGCCACTGGGTCACCGGGTTCGTCCGCCGGCTGCCACCAGGCGCCCAAGCGTCGGCCGAGCAGATCGAGCGGCATCGTGATGCGATCCGCGCTGCGGAGATCGTGGATCAACCATTACCCGAAGGCTTCACCTACGTCCGGCGCCACCACCGTCGTCGCTGACGAGGCCAGCACCCCTGAAAGGAACTGCTCTCATGATGGCGGCGAAGTCCGATAACGCTGCGGTTCGGTGGCCTGCCGAGCTGGTCGACGAACTGGCCCAGGATCTTGCGGCCCGGCCGGCCCGGCTCTGGCAGGTCGCCGATCCGGTCGCCCTGGCGCAGTGGGTGTTCGCCGAGCCCTGGCCGGCGCCGCTCGTACCGGCTCCGGCGGCTCTGGAAGGGGACTGGGCCGCCGGTCTCGATGCGGCGCAGCGGGCGGCGTGGACGTTGACCGGCTGGATGATCCGGATGACCGTGCCGGAGGCTCTCCGGACCGCCGGCACCCACTGGCTCGTCTCCGACCGGGTGGACCGTGGCCGGTCGCTGCTGCGGCTGACCGTCGGGGTACTGGAGACGTTCGGGGTCCACCAGGACGGCGCCGGTGTCTGGCTGCGGGTGGCGCTCGCCCCGTTCGGCCTGGCCGGCGAGACCGGTGCGCTCGACGTCGAGCAGTGGCGGGAGCGTGGCGTCGAAAGATTCGACGACACGACGAAGACGCTGGCCGAGGACAAGATCGGGCTGAGCTGTCCCGATGTGGAGACCGCCTGGTGGCTGCTCCGGCAACCACCGGTCCTGGCGGCGGCCCGGCTGCTCAACGTGATGTTGGCGGTAAACGGGCGCTTCCCGTACCCGGGTCGCTACCGGCCAGAGGTTGCTGCGCGGGCCTGGGCGGCTGCGGAGACAGTCTTCACCGGGCCGGGTGCCGCCACCCCGGATGGCGACCCCGGTGTCGAACCGGGATTCGACCGGCCGTACGCCGGCCCGGCCGCGCCCGCCGACCTGCCCGGACAGCGGGCGTTCGACGGGGACGCCTACCGGGCCGGGGTGGACGAGCACGACCGGATCTGCCGGCAGTTGATCGCACACCTCGGTCGGTCGGGTGTGCGGGCCGGCGCCGGGCTGCACGGCGTACCGGTCGATCTGGCCTGGCGGGACGCGACCGGCCGGCACGTCATCGCCGAGGTGAAGAGCGTTGCCGGCGGTAACGGCACCGATCAGCTCCGGCTCGGTCTCGGTCAGGTCCTGGAGTACCGGCACCGTCTCGCGACGCGCGGGGCACCGGTGACCGCCCTGCTGGTGGTGTCCCGCTGCGACGACCCTGTCTGGCGGGACATCTGCGCCGACAATGGCGTGGAACTGCTCGTCGCGGACGGGAACTGGGCAGATCGTCAATGGTCCGGCTGATTCCCCGAAGTGAGGGGATTTCTGTCACGACGCGACAACATGAGTCTGACATGTTTCTGACTCAAATCCGGCGGGGGTTGGTCGGTCGAGATCGGCTAGGGTCACTCGGGTGTCGCGGCGAGTCGGTACTTCCCTTAATGGTTCACGACGGGGGTAGGTGTGCAGAGCCGGCGGTGGGCAGTTCTGATCGGAGTCAATCAGTGTGGTACCGACGTCAGGCTGCCGAGCCTCCGGTATGCCGAGGATGATGCCAAGGCGATGCGGGAGGTCCTGCTCGACGAGCGGATCGGCACCTTCGACGATGGTGACGTCACGCTGTTCACCGGCGAGGAGGCCGAGTGGCGGGAGATCAAGGCCCGATTACGTGACCTTGTGCTGCGTTCACAGCCTTCCGATGTACTACTCGTCTACTTTGCCGGGCACGCCTTCGTCCCGGAATGGAGTGCCGGCCCGGATGCGTATCTGGTAACTCCCGATCTGGACGCCGAGGCATTGCGGCGGGATCCGGATTCCGGCATTCGGATGGCTTTTCTCAAACGTGATGTCTTCGAGTCGTTCGCCGGTACGTCGTTCCTTGTCCTCGACTGCTGCCACGCGGGGGCCTATGCGGGATCGGAACTGCGGCACACCGAGGCGATGCAGACGTACCGGACCCAGGTCGACCGGCACAGCGCCCTGCTGGCCTGCCCGAGTGGAGCAGCCGCTCGGGAGAGTGAGGAGCACCGACACGGTGTCCTCACCCATCACCTGCTCCGGGCACTGCGGGGCGAGGCTGCCGACAGCGAGGACAAGGTCTCCTTCGCGCAGATGGCCAACTTCGTGGCGGAACAGGGCATCCACCCGACCCCCGGTCAACTGGTCCACATGTGGGGACCGACCACGGTGCTCACCCAGCCACCACCATCCCGGCACGACCGTAAGCCGCTCACCGCCCCGGCCACGACGGGAACCGTCCGGCCGTGCAAGAACCCGCTGGATGACCTGGCCAGCTCGATCAGCCAGCTCCTCGGCAGGGTTTTCCGCTCTCCGGCGCGGCTCGCTGGCACGTCACCGCAGGCGGGCTACGCCGAGCGGGCAGAGACCATCAGGTACGCCCTGGAGGCGGACTCCGTGGCGGTGGTACAGCTTTCCGAAACCGGGCTCAGCCCGGTCACCTCGACCGCACGTTTCAACAAGGACGAGCTGCGACCACTGCTCGAACAGGGATCCGCCCATGCCAGTCCCAGCCGGAGTTCGTCGCTCGGGCACGTCGTATCCGACGAGAAGGGCCGGCGGGTTCTCTGCGTGCCGCTGTCGTACCCCGACAACCGGGTGGTGACGCTCGCCGTCGTCGATCCGGCCCTGGCGCTGCTGGAGATGGGCGAGCCGTTGGCCATCCTCCTCCAGTCGATCTGGAACTCGAACGTGCTCGACGAACCCCTGCTGGCGGAGTTGCAGGTACTGACCGCCCTGCGGTCCGCCTTCGGTCGGTTACCGCTGGGGCTGTACCAGCACGCCTTCACCCTGTACCGGCAGCTGATCGGGTCGCTGACCATGGTCTTCCAACCGGTGATGTCCCTGGACCGGCGCCCGCACGGTGTGGCGGTGCACAGCTACGAGGCGTTGGCGAGGCGGGCGGAGAGCGAGGTCCGGGCACCGCTCACCGCACTCCAGATGGCCCACGTGTGGGGGGACCGGTTCATCATCGAACGGGATGCGCTGCTGTTCGAACGGGCGATCCGTTCGTACGCCGAGGCGGACGCGGACACCTCCTGGGACGGCACCAAGCCGGTCTCGATCAACGTCGCGGTCAGGTCACTGCTCAGCGATTCCTACATCGCGCAGGTCCGGAACGCGCTCGTGGACACCAGCCTCGATCCCCGGACGGTCACGCTGGAGATCTCCGAGCAGGATGCGATCCAACCAGGACCGGACGAGGTGTGGCCGCAGGAGCCGCTGACCTATTTCCACAACCGGCTGACCTCGCTGGCCCGGGATCTGGAGATCAGCTTTGCCGTCGACGACTTCGGCGTCGGGTACTCGTCGCTGGCCCGGATGGCCGAGTTGCCCCTGACCCAGATCAAGGTCGACCGGGCGGTGCTGCACCATCCACTCGCGCTCAAGGAACTCGACCTGGTCACCCGGGTGGCGTACCACGCGAGCGACCTCGGTCAGGCCCCGAACCCTCGGGCGGTGATCGTCGAGGGTTTCGACGAGCACGCACCTGTCACCCTGGCCGACATCTACAACCTGCGTATCCGTTACGTCCAGGGCTTCATCTGCGGCGAAACCCCATCGACGTCACTACGTCCGCTCGGCCAGGAGGTCCGGGAGCGGATCGCGGCACTTGTGAGAGGTGAGGATGACCAGCGTCCGGCTTGAGCTTCCGGCCCAGATCATCGAAGAGATCAACCTTCCGTACGAGGGTGTCCGGGATGCCTCGGCAGTGACCCTCGCGATCGAGGGGATCGGCGTGGCGGCCAACCTGGCCGCGTTGGCGACGCTTGCCACCCTGCAACCGCAGGCTGCGGCGTTGGTGGCGGCGATCCGCCGGTGGCGCCTGGGTGAACCACAGCCTTCGGTGACGTTGACGGTCAAAGGGCCGGGACTGGACTTGAAGATCGATCTTCCACGTAACGTGAGCACGGCGCGGCTGCTCGAACAGCTCCGACCGCTGTTGGATGAATAGCTGCTCCTGACCGCTCGTCAACCGTGCCTGTGCACCGGAAATCGACTGCTCAACGCTAGGCTCCTGCCCGTGGCGAAGGACATCCCCTGGCGAAGTGTCGAGCCGGTCCCGGAGTTGAACGGCGACGTGGCCGAGTTGCTCGCTGCCATCGACAGCCTCCGGCGGGTCTGGGATGAGAACCTGGCGGTCGCCACCCCCGACGAGGTCGAACAGGCCCGCAAGCGCAGCCTGCGCCGGCATGCGATCGAGACCGGGATCATCGAGCGCCTCTACGATCTCGACTGGGGCGTCACCGAGGCACTGGTCGCCGAAGGGCTGACCCTGGATGTCGCGGCCAACGAGGGCGGCCTCACCGAGGACACCCTCGCCGTCATCCGTGACCAGTACTCGGCACTCGACTATCTCGCCGAAGCCGCACGGACGGGCCACGAACTGTCGGTGCACTTCATCCGGGAACTGCACGTCCTGATCACACGCCATCAGCCGACGTACGACGCCCAGGACCAGTTCGGGCGGGTCGTGAAGGTGGCACTGCCGCACGGCGAATGGAAGAGACAACCGAACTCGGTCACCCGGGAAGACGGCGTGAGGATCAACTTCGTGCCACCTGAGCAGGTGCAGTCCGAGATGGAACTGCTCCTCGACCGGTACGCCTCAGCCGCCTCCGCGCACCCGGTCGTCCGGGCCGCCTGGCTGCACCACAGCTTCATCTCGATCCACCCGTTCGCCGACGGTAACGGGCGGGTCGCCCGGGCGCTGACGTTGCTCGTGCTTCTCCAGGCCCATTACGCCCCGCTGGTGGTCGACCGGCGGCAGCGGGCCGACTACATCGCTGCCCTTGACTCTGCCAACGAGGGCAACCTCCGGCCGCTGGTGCGCTTCTTCGCGAGACTGGAGCGGATCGCGCTCACCTCGGCGTTGACCAGGCCGGTCGAGGCCGCGCCGGTGGGAGTCGGCGCGGTGGACGTGGCCCGCGCCTATGCGGAACGGCTGCGCGTGCTGACGCAGCGTCGCGACGATGCCCAGGGCAAGCAGACCCAGGCGCTCGCCGAGGCGCTACAGGAGAAGCTCTGGGACTACATGGGTAACGTGCGGGATCAGTTCCGCGACGCTTTCCGGGCAGTGGATCCGGCCGCCAATGCGACTGTCTACCAGGCGGCACCGCCGGATGAGCGGGCCTTCTGGTGGCGGGCCCAACTGGTCCGGACCGCCAACGCGGTCGACTTCTACAGCAACCTGCGGGCCGGTAGCTGGTGGACCCAACTGCGGTTGACCGTGCTCGGGCAGACCCTGCGGTATGTCGTCGCCGTGCAGAAGGTCGGTCGAGGCGAGACCGGTGTGCTCGCCGTCACCTCGTTCGCCGAGTCGGTGGAGAACCACCTGGAGGCGGAGTCCTCCCGCGCGATTTCCCTGTTGAGCCCGACACCCGACGACAGCGTCACGTTGATCTACACCGATTCGGCCGACGCCCGCTGGACAGAGGTGTGTGAACTGGTGGATCGGACCCTGGCCGCAGCCATCGCGAGTTTCAGTAACGGTCTCGGATAACTGCGCACCGATAGCGGATTCGAACAGGAGATACGGTAAGCGGCATGGCACAGCCCACCCCCGCGCCGCTGCTCCGGGAATTCATCGCCATCCCGGAGCGGACCAGCACCAGTGACTTCGTTCTCAAGCTTGCCGACAGCGTCGCCGACGCCGACGCGACCCTGGACGAGTACGTCATCACCGACCGGCTGGTGGGCAACTTCGACGAGGCGCTCGGGCTGATCCGTTCGGCGGTGGAGGGGCACGCCTCCAAGGCCGCGTACCTGCACGGCTCGTTCGGCTCCGGTAAGTCGCACTTCATGGCGGTGCTGCACGCCCTGCTGCGCGGCGAGCCGGCGGCCCGGGGCCGGGACGAGTTCGCCCCGCTGATCGCCAAGCACAGCGTCTGGCTCGACGGCCGGAAGTTCCTGCTGGTGCCGTACCACCTGCTCGACGCCCGTTCGTTGGAGCAGCGGGTCCTCGGCGGGTACGTCGACCGGGTGCTCGCCCTGCACCCCGGCGCGCCGATCCCCGCCGTGCACCGTACCGACGCGCTCCTGGCGCAGGTCGCCGAGCTGCGCAAGCGGATCGGCGACCCGCAGTTCATCGCCGGGCTGCCCGGCGGTGACGCCGAGGACGAGTGGGGCGAGAACGAGACGTTCTGGACCAGCGACCGGCTCGACGCGGCATTCTCCGCCGCCTACTCCGACGAACTGCGCCGCAAGCTGGTCAACGACCTGTTGACCAGCTGGAACAAGGGCTTCTTCAGCAATGCCCGGGAGGACGCCGAGGCGTTCGTCTCGTTGGACCGGGGGCTGACCGAGATCAGCCGGCACGCCAAGGAACTGGGCTACCACGGTCTGATCCTCTTCCTCGACGAGCTGATCCTCTGGCTGGCCAACTCCATCGGCGACCAGCAGTTCGTCTCGCGGGAGATCCAGAAGATCACCAACTTCGTCGAGGGCGGCGACACCCGTCGGCCCATCCCGGTGGTCAGCTTCATCGCCCGCCAGCGGGACCTGCGCGAGCTGGTCGGTGAGGAGGTGACCGGCGCCACCGAGCTGAGCTACCAGGACAACCTCAACCTGGCCAGCGGCCGGTTCGACGTGATCAAGCTGGAGGATCGCAACCTGCCGGAGATCGCCCGCCGCCGGCTGCTCAAACCCCTGAACCCCACGGCCGCCGCCGCGATCGGCAACGCCTTCGACACCGCGACCAAGGTACGCCGGGAGGTGTGGGACACCCTGCTCGGCACCGACGCGGCCAGCGGCGCGGACATCGACGCCTTCCGGCAGACGTACCCGTTCAGCCCGGCCTTCCTCTCCACCCTGGTGCACGTCTCCAGCGCCCTGCAACGCTCGCGTACCGCGCTGAAGCTGATGCGTCAACTCCTGGTGGACCGGCGGGACACCCTGCGTCTCGGTCAGCTCGTCCCGCTCGGTGACCTGTACGACGTGATCAGCAGCGGCGGCGACCAGCCGTTCACCGAGAAGCTCAAGGCCGAGTTCGAGATGGCCCAGAAGCTGTACGACCTGAAGTTGCGCCCCCACCTGCTCGGGCAGTACACCCTCACCGAGGAGGATCTCGACCGGGCCCGCCGGGGTGCGGACCTGCCCGCTGAACTGGCCGGCCGGGTGCGCGCCTTCACCGGTGACGACCGCCTGCTCAAGACCCTGCTGCTGGCCGCGCTCGCGCCCAGCGTCCCGGCCCTGCGCAACCTCACCGCCCGGCGGCTCTCCGCGCTGAACCACGGCAGCATCACCAGCCCGATCCCCGGTGGTGAGGTGGCTCAGGTCGTCCGCAAGATCGAGGATTGGGACCGCCGGTTCACCGAGATCCGGGTAAGTGAGGGCGACGACCCGGTGGTCTCGATCGAGCTGGTCGGCGTGGACGTGAACAGCGTCCTGGCCACCGCCAAGCACTACGCCAACGACGGCGCCCGCAAGCTCATGGTCCAGCGCCTGCTCTGGGAGCAGCTCGGCGTACCGTGGGCGGACTCGTTCTTCAGCGAGGCCGGGCTGACCTGGCGGGGCAGCCGCCGCACCATCGAGCTGGTCTACGGCAACGTCCGGGACCCGAACGACGTCCGGGAGGACGCCTTCCATCCGAGCGACCGGGACGCCTGGCGGCTGATCATCGACTACCCGTTCGACGAGGGCAGTCACGGGCCGGCGGACGACCGGCAGCGGGTACAGGACATGAAGAGCCGGATAAGCCCCCGTACGGTGTGCTGGATCCCGGCTGCCCTTTCCGTGCAGCGTTCCGCAGACCTGAGCACCCTCGTCATGATCGACGCGGTGCTGACCGGGCAACGGTTCGACACCCACGCCGAGCACCTCAACCAGGACGACCGGCGCCGCGCGCACACCGTACTGACCAACCAGCGCACCTCGTTGCTGAACGGCCTGCGGAAGGTGCTCCGCCAGGCGTACGGGTTGGCGCAGAAGCAGGAGAGCGACGTACGGCTCGGGTTCGACGACCACCTCCAGTCGTTGACCCGTGCCCTGGAGCCGAAACTGCCGATGGGCGCGAGTTTCAACGACGCCCTGCGCAGCCTCGGTGACCAGATGCTCAGCCAGCAGTTTCCGGCCCATCCCGACTTCGATCCGGACCGCAAGGGTGAACCGGTGCGCCCGGCCGAGATCAAGGAAGTACTCGGTTACGTCCGGCGGGCGGTCGAGTCACCCGAAGGGCGGGTCGAGGTCGACCGGGCACAGCGGCAGACGATGCGCCGGATCGCCAACCCGCTGGGGCTGGGCAAGATGCACGAGGCCGCCTTCGTCATCGAGGGGCAGTGGGTCCAGCACTTCCAGCAAAAGGCCGCCAGCGCCGGCATCCACGACGAGCTGCGAGTGGCGGATCTGCTGACCTGGATCGACGAGCCGAGCCCACGCGGGCTCGATCCGCTCGTCGCCCAGCTCGTCGTGGCCACCTTCGCCGAACAGACCGACCGTGCCTTCTATCTGCACGGCAGTGAGGTGGTCCCGCCACCCGAACCGGGCCGGATCACCGGGGACCATGTGCTGCGCGAGCAGCGCCTCCCCACTGAACAGGACTGGGAGACCGCCCGGGCCCGGGCTGCCGCGATCTTCGGTTTCCAGCCGGTCGCCCTGCGCCGGGGCCGATTGGTGGCGATGTTCGGTCGGGACCTGATCAACGCGGCTGAGCGGTACCAGCAGAGTGCCCATGATCTGGTCAGGCAGCTGGACCTGCACGTGACGTGGCTGGGCATCGCACCGGACGCCACGACCGGTCGGCTCGCCACCGCCCGTGCCGCAGCCGACCTGCTGGCCGCGCTCGTCGCCCGCCGACCAGCGGTGGAGACCATCGAGTCGCTGGCCCGCGCCGACCTGGGCGGCCCGGCCGACCGGACCGGAAAGAGCATCAAGAGCGCGACCCAGGTCGCGGCGGAACTGGCCGCCGCACCCTGGGACACCTTCGAGATCATCGAGGGCCTGGCCGAGCCACACGCCGCCGAGGCCGCCCTGATCGTCGCCGAGCTGCGGGCCGCCACCCGGGCCGACGAGTTGACCACCCCACTCGCCCCGGCGCTGCGCCGGGCCCGGGCTGCGGCCACGGACCTGCTGCGGAGGGCGACCGCCCGGCAGCCGGGGCCACAACCGGACCGGACCAGGGATGCCGAACCGCTCGCGACGCCCGACAGGGTCGGCCGACCGGCGGGCCAGATCAGGGTCGGGGCAGCGGACCTGGAGCAGGCCGTCGCCGACCTGCGCGCCTTCGCCGAGGAGCATCAGGGCGCCAGCATCGAGGTCAGCTGGAGAGTCGTGCCGTGAGTACGGCACCCACCGCATCCCAGGCACTGCGGATCAACCCGGTCGCACTGCGCCAGAAGGTGACCCAGCAGCTCGACCGGCACCGCAACGGGGAGGCGTACCCGGTCCTGGTGGTCCGTGCGGAGCCCACCTGGCCGCACGACCCGGTGCTGCTGCTCCCGGACGGTCGCCGGGTCCGGGTCGCCGCCTGCGCCTCACCCCTCGCCGTGTGGGAGCACCTCTGCGTCGAACGCGGCGACGAGGTACTGGTCCTGCTCACCGACCTGGCCGAATCCGAACTCGGCCAGGGGGTGCGGAGCCGCATCTTCCGGCAACGGATCATCACCGTCGAGCCGTGGGATCTGGTGGTGGACGCCTTCGGGGCCCAACTGCCCGACGCCGCCCTGGAAGCAGAGTCGTGGGCGGGCGAGGCACTGCTCGACGCGACGCCTCCGACCGGCTGGCCTAAGCTCACCACCGCCGTGCTCACCAGGGACGTCGCGCTGCGACAGCTCGCCGCCGTGCGGCTCGGGCTGGACCGCCGTGGCGACGGCGCGGATGACCTCGACGTGGCGATGTTGCTGCGGTGGAGCGCCGAACCGGCCGCCGTCGAGGCGTTCGGGCTGCTCCGGGGTGCCGAGCGCGACGGCCTCGCACAGTGGCTCGTCGACCAGTTCGGCCGCCCAGCCAGGGCGCTCTTCGCGCTGATCGCCGCCGGGCACGGCCCCGATGCGTTACCGCTCGGTCTGGTCTGCGATGCGCTCTGGACGAGTGACAGCCCGGAGGCGGTGCGGGCACAGGGGCGCGTCGACCAGTACTTCGGAAACCTCGACGACGACCAGACCATCCGGGCCTTTGCCGAGGCTGCCGTGCAGGTGACCGCTGGGATGCTCACCGACCCGGGGCGGAAGTCGCAGGTCCGCCGGCAGGGTCATGCCATCCTGGACCGGGCCGAGGAACTGTTGATCCAGTTCGGTGCGACGGTCAGCGCCGGTCACAGCACGATCCTGCGCACCGGCTTCGTCCAGCGGACCGGTGCTGTCGCCGATGCCCTGCTGGCCGCTCTGCGTGATCCGGACGCCTCAGCTCCGGCGCTCGATGCTGCTGTCGACGACCTTGCCGGGCACCTGCTGGCCGAAACCGAGGCCGAGCGGGTCCAGCGGGTCCGCATGGCACACCGACTCGTGCGGTGGCTCGGCACCGGGACTCCCTCGATGCAGAGCGTCGCCGACGGCGTGGACCGACAGATCACCGAATGGGCCTGGGTGGACATCGCGGCCGAGCACGTCTGGGCCGGTGAGGACATCCACCCGGGCCTCCGGCAGGCATTCGGGGAGACCCACCGGCGGGTGCAGCAGCGGCGCCGGGAGCTTGACCGGGCCTTCGCGGAGCGGCTGGGCACCTGGGCAACGGCCGGGCCGGGCAACGACGGCGGGCTGCTCACCGTCGAGAACATCCTCTCCCGCGTCATCGACCCGTTGGTCCGTACCGAACGGCCGCTGTTGTTCGTCGTGCTCGACGGGATGAGTGCGGCGGTCGCCGTGCAACTCGCTGACGAACTCTCCGAACACTGGGTGGAGTACGACCCGGTCGCCGGGGGCGGTCCCGGTCGCCGGAGGGGCGTGGTGGCCGCCCTGCCCACCCTGACCGCCGTGTCGCGTACCTCGCTCTTCGCCGGTGCCCTGCGTACGGGCAGTCAGGACACCGAGAAGCAGATCTTCGACCAGGGCAGGTGGGGCAGGGGCTCCCGGATCTTCCACAAAGGGCCGGCACGGGGTGGCGCCGGTGAGGTGCTCGCCGATGACCTCGTCACCGCGATCGCTGACCTGAACCACCTCGTGGCGGTGGTCATCAACACCGTGGACGACTCCCTGGCCTACGGCCGGGACGGCGCCGAAGCCGGTTGGCAGCTCAACGATCTGGGCTTCCTGCGTAGCGTGCTCGACCTGGCCCGGTCCGCCGGTCGGGCGGTCGTGATCACCAGCGACCACGGACACGTCCTGGAACGCGGCGGCGAACATGTTCGGGTCGCCGACGCCGCTTCCGCCCGTCACCGCACCGGTCCGGGACCGCTGGGCGAGGGGGAGGTCGAGCTGACCGGACCCCGGGTGCTGGCCCCGGACAATCGCATCGTCGCCCTGTGGGACCCGTTGCTGCGCTACCGGCCGAGCCGGGCGGGCTACCACGGCGGCGCGTCGCTGGCCGAGGTGACCATCCCCCTGCTCGCCTTTCTCCTACCCAACGTGACCGACACGCCAGCCGGCTGGGCGGCGGTGGAAGGGCGCCAACCCGACTGGTGGCAGGTGACACCGGCAGCCGACCCGGTTCTGCCGGCCGTTACCGGTCCGGCATCCGGAGCCAGGTCACGCCGGAAGCCGGCGGTGGCCCCCGGGGAGACGCTGTTCGACGTACCGGAGGCAGCGGAGTCCTCAGGTACGGCCCCGACGGGTACCCCGGATGATCTGGTGACCGCCCTTGTCGCGACGGAACTCTTCACCGCGCAGCTGGGATCGACCCCGCGCCGGCTGAACCCGAGGAAGATCGAAGCCGCGCTGGCCGCGTTGGTCGACGCCAAAGGTGTACTGCCGATCGCCGTGGTCGCCGAACGGGCCGGTGAGGCGCCCTCCCGGGCCGGCGGGTTCGTCACCATGCTCCAGCGCATCCTCAACGTCGACAACTACCCGGTGCTGTCCGTCATCGACGGCGGACGGACCGTCCGGCTCGACATCCGGCTACTGCGCGACCAGTTCCGCCTGCCCGGAGTGGGGCGGTGAACACCGCCAGCCCCGCGCGACGGCGGGAGGTCATCGACGCGCTACGCCGGGGCGCCGTGCCGTCGGCCGGGCTGGACCTGTTCGCCGTCGGCCTGGACCGGTTCGCGACCGCGATCGACGCGGAGCTCGACACGGTTGCTGCCGGTGGTGCGGTCTTCAAGGCGGTCCGGGGCGAGTACGGATCCGGCAAGACCTTCTTCACCCGCTGGATCGCCGAACGTGCCAAGCGCGCCAACCTCGCCACCGCCGAGGTACAGGTCTCGGAGAACGAAACACCGCTGCACCGCCTGGAGACGGTGTACCGGCGACTCACCGAACGGCTCGCTACCTCGGCCTTTCCGCCGAGCGCCCTGCGGCCGGTGGTGGACGGCTGGTTCTACGCCCTCGAAGAGGATGTCCTCGCGGCCGGGAACGTCACGCCGGATGACACCGCAGCCCTCGACTCGGCGGTCGGTGTGCTGCTCGACCAGCGTCTCACCGCGGTCAGCCGTACCGCGCCGGCATTCGCCGCGGCGCTTCGTGGCTACCGGGCCGCCAACCTGGCCGGCGAAGCCGCCACCGCCGACGCCGTGCTGGCCTGGCTCGGCGGCCAGCCCCACGTGGCGGCTGCCGCCCGGCGGGCTGCCGGTGTCCGGGGCGACCTCGACCACTTCGCGGCCCTCAGCTTCCTCCAGGGTCTGCTCGTGGTCCTGCGCGACAGCGGTCATCCCGGCCTGCTGCTGGTGCTCGACGAGGTGGAAACCCTGCAACGGGTCCGCTCGGACGCCCGGGACAAGGCGCTCAACGCGCTTCGTCAACTGATCGACGAGGTGCACTCGGGCCGGTTCCCCGGGCTGTATCTGGTCATCACCGGTACGCCGGCCTTCTACGACGGACCGCAGGGCGTACCGCGACTCGCACCCCTGGCGCAGCGGCTGGCCGTGGACTTCACGACGGAACCCCGGTTCGACAATCCGCGTGCGGTACAGATCCGGTTGCCCGGCTTCAGCGTCGACTCGCTGGTGGAACTGGGCGGGCGGGTGCGCGACCTGTATGCCGATGGCTCCGCGGCCCGGGACCGGCTGACGGCTACCGTGGACGACGCCTACCTCAGGCAGCTCGCTCTGGCGGTTGCCGGTGGGCTTGGCGGCAAGGTGGGTGTCGCACCGCGCCTCTTCCTCAAGAAGCTGGTGGGCGAGGTCCTCGACCGGGTGGACCAGTTCCCCGACTTCGATCCCCGGCAGCATTACGCGCTCACCCTGTCCACCGCCGAGCTGACCGACGTGGAACGCAACGCCACCAGTGCCGACCACATTGATCTGGACGTCTAGGTGACGGCGGAGCTGCTGCACCCGGTGGTGCTGCACCACATCGTGAATTCGTTGCAGTGGCCGGCGCTGCGGCCCCTGCAGGAAGCCGCGGTGGAACCATTGATCACCGGCGACGATGCGCTGCTGCTCGCGCCGACTGCCGGAGGCAAGACCGAGGCGGCGCTGTTTCCGTTGCTGTCCCGGATGTCGCAGGAGAACTGGCATGGCACCGCGTTGCTCTACGTCTGCCCGCTCCGTGCGTTGCTCAACAATCTGTTGCCCCGCGTCGAGCACTATGCCGGCTGGCTCGGTCGAACTGCCGCCCTGTGGCATGGGGACGTCACCTCGGGGCGGCGGCGCAAGATCCTGCGCGAGCGGCCGGACATTCTCCTGACCACCCCGGAGTCGCTGGAATCCATGCTGGTCAGCACCAAGGTCGACCACGCGGAGTTCTTCGGGCAGCTCCGGGCGATCGTGGTGGACGAGGTACACGCCTTCGCCGGCGACGATCGCGGCTGGCATCTGCTGGCGGTACTCGAACGGCTCAGTCGGATCGCCGGCAGACCCGTCCAACGGATCGGGCTCTCCGCGACCGTCGGTAACCCCGACGACCTGCTGCACTGGCTGCAAGGATCCGGCCGGCGGCGTCGGGCAACGGTCGTCGCACCGGACCTGCCCGCGCCGACGCAGCCGGTGACGGCAGGCGACACCGTCCCGTCGCCGCCCCCGGTTGAGATCGAGCTGGACTACGTCGGTTCGGTTGACAACGCGGCCAAGGTGATCGCAACGTTGCACCGGGGTGAGAAACGGCTGGTCTTCTGCGATTCCCGGGCCCTGGTGGAAGAACTCGGTCAGAAGCTGCGCGCATTACAGGTCACCACGTTCCTGTCCCACGCGTCACTGTCCGCCGACGAACGGCGGCGTGCCGAGGAGGCGTTCGCCCAGGAACGGGACTGCGTCATCGTCTCGACCAGCACACTGGAACTGGGTATCGACGTCGGTGACCTCGACCGGGTCATCCAGATCGACGCCCCGGGCACGGTCGCCGCGTTCCTCCAGCGGCTCGGCAGAACCGGCCGACGCCCGGGGAGCACCCGGAACTGCCTGTTCCTCGCACTCGATGGTCCGGGACTGGTGCATGCTGCCGGACTGCTCACCCTGTGGGGCCGGGGTTGGGTGGAACCGGTGGTGCCCCCACCACAGCCCAGGCACATCATCGCCCAGCAGATCCTGGCGCTCTGCCTGCAACAGAACCGGGTCGGAGACCACCTCTGGCAGGACTGGTGGAACGGTCTGCCACCATTCGACGGCACGGCGGAGGTCATCGTCCGTCATCTCGTCGCGCACGGCTACCTCGATTCCGACGAGGGCATGCTCTTCGTCGGTCCGGCGGCTGAACTCCGGTTCGGTCGGCGGCACTTCATGGATCTCACCGCCGTGTTCACCGCCCCACCGCAGTTCACCGTGCTGACCGGCCGGACCGAGATCGGCCGGACCGATCCGGCACTACTGACGGAGAAGGTGGCAGGCCCCCGGCTGCTCCTCCTTGCCGGTCGGAGTTGGCGGGTCACCTACATCGACTGGAACCGCCGCCGGTGTTTCGTCGAGCCGGCGGACAGCGGCGGCAAGGCACTCTGGATGACCGGCGCGGGGCCGCGCGGCCGTTCGTACCAGTTGGTCCGGGCCATGCGGGAAGTCCTGCTCGGTGTCGACCCGCCGGTCAGGCTGACCCGGCGTGCCCTGACCCGCCTCACGGACCTGCGTGATGACGGCTCCGGCGTCGTGCATCCCGGTGGCACGGTGATCGTCCGGGATGGTGAGGGCGACCTTCGCTGGTGGACCTGGGCCGGATACCGGGCCAATGCCACCCTGACGGCCACCCTGGGCTCGCTGGCCGATCCGACTCAACGACCCGACGACGCGGTCATCCGCCTCCGGCATGACCTCGACCGGAAGACCTGGCTGTTCGGCACCGCACATGCTGCCGAACAGCTCTGCCTACCGGAGATCAGCGACAAGGCCCTTGCCGGGCTGAAGTTCAGCGCCGCCCTGCCGGAGCACCTGGCCCGGGCCACCCTCGCGGCCCGACTGGCGGACGTTGACTCCGCAGCTCTGGTGCTGGCCGAGCCGTCCCGGTTCGTTCACCTCTGACCGGCGGTACCCGGTCAGGGGGAGTACTTCCAGCGCAGCAGCAGGTACGCGCCGAAGTACGCCGAGCCGGCGGCCAGTACCGCCACCACGATCCACCGTTTCGGCCGGCTGGTCCGGCCCAGTGCCACCGCGACCGGCAGCAGCAGCGGGAACGCGGGCAGCAGGAAACGCGCCTTGGAGTGGTAGTACCCGTGCGCGCCGAGCGAGGTGGCCAGCAGCAGCGCACTGTAGAGCAGCAGTTGCCACGGCTGCCGGTCCAACAGGCTGAACACGAACAGCACACCGGCCAGCACCAGCACCAGGGTGACGGCGTACAGGGCGAGGGTTGAGCCGTCGACGAGGACGTTCTTCGCCACGCCGACGGTGTACCGGCCACCGTCGAAGGACATCTTCCAACCGTCGTTCTGGATGGTGAACCAGCCGTCCAGCCGGCCGGTCCGCCGGGCCACCCAGCCCAGGTAGCCGAGGTAGCCGAGCGGGGCGAGCAGCATCGCGACCCAGGGCCGCCAACCGTCGCGCCGCTGGAACACGGCGATCAGGGCGGCCAGCCCGACCACCGGGATCAGCGCGGACGCGGTCGGCCGGGTCAACCCGGCCAGCAGGCAGACCAGGCCGGCCGCCAGCCAGTTGCGGCGCAGCAGCGCGAAGAGGGTCCAGACGGCGAACGCGGTGAACAGTGCCTCGGTGTACGCCATGGACTGCACCACCGCGTGCGGCAGCGCCCCCCAGAGTACGGCGAGCAGGATGCCCACCCGCCGGTCGTACAGGTGGTTGCCGATGGCGAACAGGCCGGCCGCCGCAGCGAGGGCGGCGATCCAGGCGACCAGCACGGCGGTGCCCCCGGGGCCGAGCGGCAGCAGCGGCTCCAGGATTCCGACCAGCCCCGGATAGAGCGGGAAGAAGGCCATGTTGCTCTGCCCGGCCCCGCTGTCGTACCCCCGCTCCGCGATCGCCAGGTACCAGCTCGCGTCGGCCCGGGTGGCGAGCAGGGTACCCGCGCTCCGGCCGCTGGCCTGGGCCCAGGCCCAGAGGACCGCCAGCCCGGCGAGCCGTACCGCCAGGTAGCCGACCAGGGCCGGCCAGGCCAGCCGAAAGAACCCGCCGATCATGGACTTGTGGTGGGCATCTTGCCCCGTCACGTCGTTTTTGGGGGGCACCACAACTCCATGATCGGCGGGGGAGGCGTTGACGCCGGAGGGGCGGTGGGGGGTGGTGGTCATCGGAATCAGGGGACCTTTTCGGTGGCGGGGATCCGGAACAGCTCGTCGAACTGGTGCCGGGTGACGCTCCAGTCCCAGGTTGCCAGCGCGTACGCCGAGGCGGCCTCGCCGGCGGCCCGCCAGCTCTCCTCGGTGGCGGTGGCCGTGCGGATCAGCGCCGCCGCCTCCTGCGGCGTACCGACCACCCAACCGGCCGGGAAGAGGGTACGGGCGCTGTGTGCCCGCCCGGCGAAGAACGGCCAGTCCCGCACCACCGGGACGGCACCACTGGCCGCCCCCTCGACCAGCGCGCAGTGGAAACTCTCCCGCACCGAGCTGCTCAGGATCACCCCGATCCCGGTCAGCGCACCGGGTACGTCCGAGGTGTGCCCGACCCGGACCACCGCCCCGGACGGTTCCAGCTCGGCCAGGTCGGCGTCGAGCGCGTCCTGGTACTGCCGGACCGAGGTACTGGCCGCCGGGTCCAACCCGGAGCCGATGAGCAGCAGCCGGTAGCGCGGGTCCACGGCCCGCAGTTCGCGCAGCACCTCGATCGCCCAGCGTGGGTCCTTGGCGACCGCGCTGGTCCCGATCAGGCCCAGGGTGAACCGGGCGGCCGGATCCTTCGGCCGGGGGTACGGTCGCAGGTCCATCGCGTTGGCGATCACCGGCAGGGCCGGGGCCTGTTCACCCTGTAGGGCCGGCAGCACCTCGACCGCCAGGTCCCGCAGGTGCTCGGAGACGAGAAGCAGCTCGTCCACCCGGGAGAAGTCGATCAGGTGCGGCCAGAAGCTGAGCGCCTCGAAGCTGTGCAGCCGCATGATCACCCGGGTGTCGCCCGGGTCGACCAGGGTGAGCAGCGCGGCGGTGGCCACGGTCCAGTCCACGAAGACGGTGTCCGCCCAGTCCAGGTGCGGCCGGAACCACTCCTCGACCCGGTTACCGAACTCGGTCGCTCCGGTCAGCCGGTGCTCCACGATCGCCCCGGCGTTGCGGATCAGCGTGTCACCCACCGGGTCCTGCGTCAGGTGGACGTACCGCAGCTCCACCCCGGGCAGGTCGGCGTAGCGGGCCCGGATGTCGGTGAGGAAGTGGTCGTTGCCGTTGGTGGCGATCAGCAGTCGCAGCGGCCGGTCGGCCGGTGGCGTCGCGGCCGGCTTCTCCCGCCCCCGGGGCGCAGCCAAGGCCTGGGCGGCGCGGCTGCCGCGCAGCGGGGCCAGGAAGCCGGCCGGATCGCCGGCCAGCGGCGAGGTGAGCTGGTCGAAGTGCGGTACCCGGTGGAACAGCAGCCGCATCGCCTTGTACAACGACTGGGCCGCCTTGCGCGGGTTCTTCCGGCCCAGCCAGTCGTCGGCCACCGCCAGTTCGGCGGTGACCGCCTCGCGCAGGCAGACCGGTACCCGGCCCATGGCCAGCTCCTCGGTCGCCTCGCGCATCAGCAGCTCCGCCCGCGCCCGCTTGTCGGCCATCCGGGCGCTGGCCGCCTTCGACGCCGAAGCGGCCTGCCCGGGTCGGTCGGCCCGGACCGCGCGTACGTGCAACCGGTAGGTGAGTCCACCGCGTACCCGGTCCGGCAGGCCCGGCGCGGCCACCACGGTCCGCCAGAGCCGGGCACCGGCCCGGCTGCGCAGCACCGCCGGAGCCATCGTCGCCTCCAGCGACTCCTTGACCCCGGTGACGGCCGAGCGGCGGGCGCCCCGGGCCAGGATGCCGGCCCGGGCCGAGACCACGTCGCCCAGACCGGTCCGCGCCGGCCGGTGCGTCCCCTCGTGCCGGGCCCGGATGACCTTCCCGGCCGGGCCGAGCCCGTGGCAGGCGTCCGCCCGGGGCTGGCGCTGCGCCATCTCCCACACCGTGTGCACGGCCAGCCCGTCCAGGGCGACCAGCACGTCGGCCGTCCGGACCCGCTGCCGGACCCAGCCGTCGTGCCAGGCCCGCAGCCACACCGCCCGGCTGGGCTGCTGGTTACGGGCGAGCGTACGCCGCAGCTTCGCATCCGGCTCGGTGGCGCGCAGACTGTGCAGCTCGGCCAGCGCCGGGTCGATGGTGAACCCGTCCAGCGCGAAGTCGCAGACGATGCCGACCCGGGCACCCTGCGCCCGGAACCGGCCCAGCGCCTCGACGAGTACCGACTCCTGCTGCGGTCGGTCACCGGCCACGATGAGCACGTTGGTCATGACGGGTTGCCTCCGGTCGGGCGGGTCGGAACGGCCGGGGTCGGTTGGGTCGGCCCGGCGGCCGGGCTCGCCTGGGCGGCGGCCGGGGTCAGGGTGGCCTGGGCGGCGGGCCGGGCGAACCGGGTGGCCTCGGCGACGGCGGGCGCGAGCTGGGCACCCCGGGCGAACCGCTGCGCGTGCTCCCGGGCCGCCGCCCGGTCGGCGTCGTCGGCGCGTACCGCCAGCCGGGCGGCCTCGACGAACGAGGCGGTCAGCCGCTTCGGGTCCAACCCGACCGCGCCGGTCCAGAGCGGATGACCGGCCAGCACCGTCGCCGCGTCGTGGTCGACCTCGTGGGCGGAAAGCACCGGCAGTCCGCTGGCCGCGTACTCGTAGACCTTGCCGGAGGTGACGTACCGGCCGCCGACCAGCATCAGCACCAGCGCGTCCCAGCGTCCGTAGGTGGCGGCCACCTCGGCCTTCGGTACCGGGCCGCCGAACTCCACCCCGTCGGCCGCCGCCGCGCGCAGCAACTCCATGTGCGCGTTCGCCTCGCGCAGCGCACCCGCGCCGATGTGTCCGCGTACCTCGAACCGGCTGCGGGCCAGCAGCGGCTCCTCCCGGCGGGCGTTGCGCCAGCCGGTGAGCACCGAGTCCAGCAGTGCCGGGGCGAAGTTGATCGAGCCGAGGTAGCCGAAGGTCAGTCCGGCCTCCGGGTCGGGCCGGTGGGTGGTGGCCGGTACGCAGTCACCGTCGTAGCCGTTGCGGACCACCCGGACCCGGTCGGCGATCACCGGGTAGCGCTGCCGGTAGAAGTCGGCGATCGGCTCGTTGACCGCCCAGACCGCCCGGGCCTGCTCCAGTACCCGCTTCTCCCACCGGTCGGCGGGAGTGTTCTCGGCGAACGCGGTGGTCCCGGCGATCACGTCGACCGACCAGCCGTCCCGGAAGTCCACCACGTACGGCACCCGGTACTCCTGCCACAGCTTCCAGGTGGCGGCCAGGTTGACGTACGGCGCGCAGGTGGTCATCAGCAGGTCGGCGGCGTGCGCCCGGTGTACCCGCAGCAGCGCCTTCTCCAGCGCGAACCGCCAACCGCCGAAGACCGGCTCGGGGAAGATCCTCAGCTCCTCCCGGCGCTGCTGGTCGATCCAGTGCTGCGGGCGCAGCGACCGGGCCTCGGAGAACGCCCGGATGTCGGTTTCCAGGTCGGTCCGGGCCAGCGGTACCTCGACCACCTTCACCCGGGGGTCCACCCCGGCGGAGAGGGTGTGGTCCAGCCCGTACTCGCGTTCCCAGGCGGACTCGGAGATGGTGATGACGGTGACGTCCCAGCCCAGCGCGCAGAACTGGTTGGCGGTCTCGCGCATCCGGTACGCCGAACTCTTCGCCGCCGGCGGGAAGCCGATGGCGAGGTAGATGACGTGCGGTCGGGGGCCCCGACGGGGCCGGGGTCGGGTGGCGCGGGCCAGCCGGGCGAGCGGTGAGGGGAGTCGCTTCTGCATCGCGCTGTTGCCGATCTTCCTGGTTACCGTCAGGGGTGAGGGGCGCTGCCGGTGGTGTCGGTCGGTCAGATGGTGTCGGTCGGGTGGTGTCGGTCGGTCAGCTGGTGTCGGTCGGGTGGTGTCGGTCGGTCAGCTGGTCTCACCGGCGAGCACCGCGACCACCCGCTGTGCCGCCCGTCCGTCACCGTACGGCTCGCCCCGACCGGCCGTCGGGGCGGCGCGGGTGACGATCTCCGCCCACGCCGTGGCGCCCAGCTCCTGCGGCTGCGGGACCAGCCGGTTCCAGCCGTCGACGAGGGTCTCCGGCCACTCGGTCTCCGGCCGCAGCGTGGTGCAGGGGCGACCGAGCAGGTACGCCTCCTTCTGGAGCCCGCCCGAGTCGGTGACCACACCGACCGCGCCGAGCACCCCGGCGACCATGCCCGCGTACGGCAGCGGACGGCCGATCCGCAGCGCACCCCGGGCCAGTTTGATCCCGTGCTGCTCGGCGCGGGCCAGCAGCCGGGGGTGGGCCAGCAGGGCCACCGGCAGCGGCAGCCCGGCCAGCGCGGTGACCAGTGCGTCGAGGCGGGCCGGATCGTCGGTGTTCTCCGCCCGGTGCAGGGTGGCCAGCAGGTACGGCGCGTCCGGGTCGATCCCCTCGGGCAGTGCGGGTGGGGTCTGGCCACCGGCGAGCACCGTGTCGCGTACCCCGAGGCAGGCGTCGACCATCACGTCACCGACCAGCCGGGAGCGGGCGGCCAGCCCTTCCGCCGCGAGATGCCGCATGGCCTCCTCGGTCGGGGCGAGCAGCAGGTCTGCGGCGTGGTCGGTGAGTACCCGGTTGTGCTCCTCCGGCATCCGGCGGTTGAACGAGCGCAGCCCGGCCTCCAGGTGTGCCACCGGCAGGTGCTGCTTGACCGCGCTGAGCGCACCGGCCAACGTCGAGTTGGTGTCGCCGTAGACGAGTACCCAGTCGGGGCGTTCGGCGGCGAGCACCGGGTCGAGCGCGGCGAGCGCGGCGCCGGTCTGCGCCCCGTGCGATCCGGAGCCGATGCCGAGGTGCACGTCCGGCGCCGGGATGCCGAGCCCGGTGAAAAAGACGTCGGAGAGGTCGGCGTCGTAGTGCTGGCCGGTGTGCACGATCACGTGCCGGTGGCCGGTGCCGGCGAAGGCAGCGGCGATGGGGGCGAGTTTCACCAACTGGGGACGGGCCCCGACGACGCTGACGACCTTCACTTCGCGGTACTCCAGGTGTGGTTCGGGGAATCATCCGGCACGGGAGACCAGAGCGGCCCGTACCGCCGCGTGTCCCGACCGGTGACCAGGAGGGCGTATCCGACACCTCTCCTGGTGACACCGACGCCCCGGAGTCTAGCCAGTGGCAGCGGGCGGTTGCCGTAGACTCGCCCCGGCCCGCCGGGAAGGCCCGTGGTGCCCGTCGGTGACCGGCCCGCAGAGCACGGAGGGGCACACGATGGTGGTTGACGGCGCCGCGCAGAAACGGCGTGGCCGGATCGTCATGCTGGTGGACAACGGCGTCAACGGGGACTCCCGGGTGCAGAAGGCGGCGCGTAGCGCGGCCGAGGCGGGCTGGGAGGTCGTCCTGCTCGGCAAGTCGCCGACCGGCCGGCCGCAGAGCTGGCGTCTCGGGGACGCCGAGGTGCGCCTGCTGCCGGTCCCGGCGCCGCTGGCCCGGCCCCGCCACCAGTACCGCCGCCGCTGGCTGCGCGGGCTGCTCGGGTACCCCCCGGGCGGGATCGCGGCCCAGCGCGCCCAGACGGTCCGGGCGTGGCGGGCCGACCTGGCGTTGCGGGACGCGCAACGGGCGGCGGCAGTCAGGACCGGTGTGGCGGCGCCGGGCGGGCTGCGTACCGGATCCGGGGTGCGGCGCGCCGAGGAGACCGCGGTCGGGCTGCTGGACCGGTGGGTGTCGTTCCGGGACCGCCAGACCACCCGGTCGCCCCGCACCATGCACGGCCCGTTCGACCGGGCGGTGACCGCGTTCTGGCAGGCGACCATGGGGGACCGGGCCTGGCGGAAGCTGGAGCCGGGCCTGTGGGACTGGGAGTTGGCCTTCGGCCCCGTGGTGGACAGCCTCGCGCCGGATCTGATCCACGCGAACGACTTCCGGATGCTGGGGGTGGCGGCGCGGGCCAAGATCCGGGCCGCCGTCAAGGGGCGGTCGGTCACGCTGGTCTGGGACGCCCACGAGTTCCTGCCCGGGGTACGCCCGGTGCGGCACAACGCCCGCTGGCTGCCGGCGCACTGCGCGCACGAGCGGGAGTACGCCCGGCACGCGGACGCGGTGATGACGGTCTCCGAGTCGCTGGCCGAGCTGCTCGCCTCGACCCACGGGCTGGCGGAGACCCCGGCGGTGGTGCTGAACGCCCCGGAGGCGGTCTCCGCGCAGGCGACGTCGGGCGCCGAACACGGTGCCGAGCCGGTGCCGGATCTGCGGGCGCGGTGCGGGGTGGGTCCGGACACGCCGCTGCTGGTGTACAGCGGTGCCGCCGCCGAGCAGCGTGGCCTGGGGGTCATGGTGGAGGCGCTGCCGCAGCTCCCCGGGATGCATGTGGCGTTCGTGGTCAACTCGCCTGAGGGTCCGTACGTGCAGGGGCTGCTCGCCCGCGCCGGGGAGCTGGGCGTGGCGGATCGGGTGCATGTGTTGCCGTATGTGGCGCACTGGCAGGTGGTGCCGT
>NZ_JBAKHU010000017.1:0-113457 GCF_036906895.1 Micromonospora sp. CPCC 206060 | reverse complement strand
AGCAACTCCACCGCGCCCACCGACCAGTCGATGTGCGGCGACGGCTCGTCCACGTGCAGCGTCTTCGGCAACACACCGTGCCGCATCGCCTGGACCATCTTGATGATGCCGCCGACCCCGGCCGCCGCCTGGGAGTGGCCGATGTTCGACTTGATGGAACCAAGCCAGAGGGGCCTGTCAGCCGGCCGGTCCTGCCCGTAGGTGGCCAGCAACGCCTGCGCCTCGATCGGGTCACCGAGCCGGGTACCCGTGCCGTGGGCCTCGACCACGTCGACGTCGGAGGCCGGCACGCGGGCGTCGGCGAGCGCGGCGCGGATCACCCGCTGCTGCGACGGACCGTTCGGTGCGGTGAGGGCGCTGGACGCGCCGTCCTGGTTGATCGCGGTGCCCTTGACCACGGCGAGGATCGGGTGCCCGTTGCGCTGGGCGTCGGAGAGCCGCTCCAGCAGCAGCATGCCGACGCCCTCACCCCAGCCGGTACCGTCGGCTCCGGCGGCGAACGCCTTGCACCGCCCGTCCGGCGACAGGCCGCGCTGCCGGGAGAACTCGATGAAGGTGTCCGGGGTGGACATGACGGTGACGCCACCGGCCATGGCGAGGTTGCACTCCTCGCTGCGCAGTGCCTGGACGGCCATGTGCAGCGCGACCAGCGACGACGAGCAGGCGGTGTCGACGGTGACCGCCGGGCCCTCCAGCCCCAGGTGGTACGCCACCCGGCCGGAGGCGATGCTGCCGGCGCTGCCGTTGCCCAGGTAACCGGCCAGGTCGTCCGGTACGACCTGGACCCGGGTGCCGTAGTCGTTGTACATCACGCCGATGTGCACGCCGGTCTTGGTGCCGCGCATTGCGGCCGGGTCGATGCCGGCGGATTCGATGGCCTCCCAGGCGGTTTCCAGCAGTAGGCGCTGCTGCGGGTCCATGGCGAGGGCCTCGCGGGGTGAGATCCCGAAGAAGTCCGGGTCGAAGTCGGCGGCGTCGTGCAGGAAGCCGCCCTCCCGGGTGGTGCTGGTGCCGGGGTGGTCCGGGTCGGGGTGGTAGAGCGTGTCGACCTGCCATCCACGGTTGACCGGGAATCCGCTGACCGCGTCGGTGCCGCTGCTGACCAGCTCCCAGAGCTGCTCGGGGGTGGCGACGCCACCGGGGTACCGGCAGGCCATACCGACGATGGCGATCGGCTCGTGTTGTTTCTCCTCGACCTCACGCAGCCGCCTGCGGGCCTCGCGGAGATCAGCGGTCGCTCGCTTCAGATAGTCGAGAAGCTTTTCCTCGTTTGCCACCTACGCCACCCCTACCGACGTTGAATCAGCGTCGCCGCGACCCGCGCGCTGCGCTGGAACTGCCCGGAAATAGACGTACGGCCCAGAGTCGGTTGACCTGGACCACTATTTCTTGCCCACTTCCGACCGAAATTGGAATTCGTGGATCGTCACTATCCTGCAGTCTTCAATGTATTCGGGGCGGGTGGCCAGACAACCCCTACCGGACCCCCGTTGACGCGCTGACCAGCAGCGCGGTGACGCGGGGGAATAGGGGGCTACCGGGTCGTGGGTGGGGCCGGTGGGCAGCCGGGTCGGGGTGGGCGGCGGAACAGGGGCGGACGACGCGGCGACCCGCTGGTCGACAACCCGCAGTGGGACTACGGTTCGCCGCCTGTCGAGCTGCACCGTCTGTGCCAGCAGGTCAGGGTCGGCGGGCCGGCGGTCGCGCCGACCGCCCGGCTCGTTTTTTTGTTTTCCTGGAAGTCGGGGTGTCAGCCCGGCCGGACAGCCCGGTTTCCTGAAAACGGAATGGATCACGGGGGCCACCGAACCGGCCTAAGGCAGGTGGGTGCCCGGCTGGCACGGTGCCGCGACGGTACACAGCGGCGCCTTACCGGCCATGCCGTAGCGGGCCAGCGGTTGGTCAGCCAGGAGGCGTAGCGTCCCGGGGGCGGAACGGTGTCAGGCCCGTCCCGGGTGGGACGGGCCTGACCGGTCAGGGGTGGCGCTCCGGTGCGGATCGGTTCACCCGCTGCGCGTCGTACGGGTCAGCTGACCCGCTCCGCGCCGCGCTGGTACCGCCAGACGACCAGGGCGCCGGCGGCCACCGACCAGGCAGCCAGCACGATGGCGGCCATGCCGAGTTCGGTGTTGCCGAAGAGCGGCCCACGGCCGATCTCGCCGATCCAGTACGTGGGCAGCGCCTTGGCCATGTTCCGCATCCAGTCCGGGAAGACCGCGATGGGGATGAGCAGGCCACCGAGCAGGGAGGTCAGGGTGAGGATGCCGTTGACCGCGGTGGGCAGGTTCTGCGCCGAGACGAACTGGCCGACGACCAGTCCGATCAGGGCGAAGGGCAGGGTGGCCAGCCAGGTGCCGAGCACGATCTGGGCCCAGTCGGCGGCGGAGAACTGGACGCCCTCGACGAACCGGCCGAGCAGGCAGATGACCGCGATCGGGGTGATCGAGATGAACATCGCGATCAGCACCTTGGTGGCCAGGTACTCGAAGGTGCTCAGTGGGGTGAGCCGGAGCTGGCGCTGCCAGCCGGTGGAGCGTTCCACTGCGGTTCCGGCGGTGGAGGCGAGCGCGGCGAAGAAGGCGCCGAGCGCGGCCAGGGTGGGTACCAGGTAGGCCGAGAACGGCTTGTCGGTGCCCTCGATGTTGCCGGGGAAGATGTTGACGTAGATGAAGAACAGGATGGTCGGCATGCCGACCGTGAAGATCAGGTAGCGCGGGTTGCGCAGGGAGCGCTTGCCCTCCAGGGCGAGGTAGCCGAATTTCATGGTTCCTTCTCCTACTGGTCCGGGGTCGACCGGGTCAGGGCCAGGAACGCTTCCTCAAGACCCGCCGCCCTGATCTCGATGTCCCGGGCCTCGGGGTGGCGGGCGGTGAGTGCCCGGATCGCGGCGTCCGAGTCCGAGCAGGCCAGTTCGACCAGGTCGGCGCGGATGTCGACGGAGGCGACCCCGGGCAGCGCGGCGAGCGCCTGCGGGTCGGCGCCGGGCAGGCAGGTCTTGATGATGCGGTTGGAGACCAGGGCCTTGATCTCGGCGACCGAGCCGTCGGCAGAGATTTGGCCGGAGCGCATGAAGACCACCCGGTCGGCGAACTCCTCGGCCTCGGCCAGGTAGTGGGTGGCGAAGAGTACGGTCTTGCCCCGGGTGGTGAACTCCCGCATGGAGTCCCAGAACGCGCGCCGGGCGCTGACGTCCATGGCGGCGGTGGGCTCGTCGAGCACCAGCAGGTCGGGGTTGCTGACCAGGGCGATCGCGAAGCGTACCCGCTGCTTCTGGCCGCCGGAGAGCTTGGTGCAGCGGCGCTGGGCGAGGTCGGCGACGCCGGCCAGGCGCAGTGCCTCCATGACCGGCAGCGGCCGGTGGTGCAGGGAGGCGATCATGTGCACCGTCTCGAAGACGGTGGAGTCCTCCAGCAGGTGGGCGTCCTGGAGCATGGCGCCGATGCGGCCCTTGACGACTGCGCCGCGCGGGGTGTCGCCGTAGACCCGGACCTCACCGGCGTCCGGGCGGGTCAGGCCGAGCAGCATGTCCACGGTGGTGGACTTGCCGGCACCGTTGGGCCCGAGCAGCGCGACCACCTGGCCGGCGGGGATGGTCAGGTCGATCCCGGCGACCGCCAGGACGTCGCCGTAGCGCTTGGTCAGGCCGGTCAGCCGGAGCGCGGGCGGTCCGGCGTCGGCGGGGGTGTCGACGGTGACCGCCGCCGGGGCGGTCACCTCGACGAACTCGGGTACGGAATTGTCACGGTCAATTTCTGCCAGTGCACTGTTGCTATTGCCAGCGCGTCCACGGTCAGCCATGGGAACCATCTCGCAGCCTGTCAATCGATTCGCAGCGCGAATGATCGGTGTGACCAGGGCGCTTTATCGAAAGCTGCCACTGATCCGGAACGTCTTTCCGCCCGAGAATAGGGGATTTCGTCGCTTCCCCGGACCCCTTGCGGACCATTATCTCCGGTCTCCCGGACCCCTAGCCGCGGCTACCGCCCCAGCCAAGCGGCGGCAGCGGTCGTCCGCGTCCAGCCACGCGACAGCAGCGGTCGCCCGCGTCCAGCCACGCGACAGCGGTCGCCCGCTGCTAGCCGCGCAGCAGCGCCAGGACCCGGTCGACGTGCTGGTAGTCCTCCTGGCTGTAGACCGAGCCGAGCATGATGGTGCGGATGCCCAGGTCCAGGTAGCGGGCGAGGTAGCCGGCGACCTCCTCGTAGCTGCCGACGAGCAGCGGGATGGAGCCCTTGTCGCTGCGGTACGCGCCGGTCCAGTAGACGTCGTCGTAGGTGTCCCCGTCGGTGGCCAGGGTGGCCAGTCGGCGGCTCCACTCCGAGTCGGACTTCTTGCGCATGGCCATCTTCAGCCGGGTGTACCGGTCCTCGACGTAGCGTTCCCGGGCGATCTCCCAGGCCGCCTCGCTGCTGTCGCGGGCCAGCAGACCCACCCGGATACCGACGGCCGGGCCGCCCTGGCGGGGGGCGAGGAACTCGGCGGCGAACTTCTCCACCGGCTCGGGGTGGGTGACGGTGATGTCACCGACTGCCTCGGCTGCCTTCCGGGCCGCCTCGGAGGCACCCGCGACGAACACCCGGGGCATCAGGTCCGGCGGCAGGGCGGTGTGCGAACGCAGCCCCTGGAACCGGTAGAAACGGCCGTCGTGGTCGAGGGCCTCGTTGGAGGTGAGCAGGGTACGCAGCACGGTCATGTACTCGACCGCCCGGTCGTACCGGTCGTCGTGGGCGACGCTGTCGCCGACCTGGAGCAGCTCGTCGGGGGCCGCACCGGTGATCAGGTTCAGGTCGATCCGGCGGCCGTGCAGGGTGCTCAGGGTGTGGATCAGCTTCGCGGCGGTGAACGGCGGCAGGGCGTACGGCTGGAGGGCGACCAGCGGCACCAGCCGGGTGGTGGCGTGCAGCAGCGTCGTACCGATCAGCCACGGGTCGAGGTTGCGGTGGTTGTAGAAGGCGAGCAGGCCCTCGAAGCCGTACTTCTCGGCCCGCTGGAACGCCTCGGTCAGGTTGGGCAGGGTGTTGCGCTCGTCGGGGTGCGGTTCGAGGGCGGTGCCGTAGACGTCGAAGTCGTAACGCACGTCGGTGTCCTCCTGGTCGGAAGCGGTAGATCGGAAGCGGGAGAGGTGAACGGGGTCAGACGGTCGGGGCGAGCACGGTCGCGGCGGCGTCGGTCAGCGCGCCCACGCTGACCTCGGGGCCGTCGTCATGGGCCCGCCGCAGGACGGTCTCCATGGCCAGCAGCAGCGGTTCGCCGAGCGCCCGGTCGACGTAGGCGGTGTCCAGGCGGACCGACAGGGTCAGTGACTCGCCGGGCTGGCCGGCGGCGGTGACCGCGCAGCGTCCGCCCTGGTACGGCCAGCCGGCCAGCGGTCGCAGGGCGAAGTCCCGGCCCGGGTCGGGGGCCACGTCGGGCACCCGGGGCCAGGGGCCGCGCGCGTCGTTGAAGGTGAACGTCGCACCGAGTACGCCGTCGGCGCTGCGCCCGTCGGCGCGCAGCCCGACGTCGAGGTCGGCCGGGGACCAGTACGCGCTGCGGTAGGTCTTCAGCGACTGTTCCTGCACCCGGCGGGCCAGGGCGGTGAACGGCTGGTCCGGGTCGAGGTCGGTGACCAGCGGCCCGAGCTGGGCGAGCACCCCCACGTAGTCGGCCATCCGGGGCAGGTGCCGGTTGGAGGTGACGAGCTGGAGGAAGAGGTCACGTTCGCCGACGGCCGCGCCGAGGGCCACCGCGACCGCGCCGAGCAGGAGCGCCGAGGAGTTCAGTTCGGTCTTCTGGGCCAGGTTCTCCAGCCGGGCGGCGGCCGGGGCGGAGGTGAGGGCAAGCTGGTACGCGCCGTGGTCGGTGCCGGGGCGGGGTACGGCGAACGGCAGGGCCGCCCGGGCGGCCTCGGCCCGCCAGTACGCCACGGCCCGTTCGCCGCGCCGCCGGGTGACCGGGTCGGCCTCCTTCAGGGCCAGTTCGCGGGGTTGCAGCGGCGCCGGGCCGGATTCCACCGCGCCGAGGAGCACCCGGACGGCGGAGGCGTCGACAGCGAGGTGGGAGATGGCCGCGACGACCCGGTACGGGCGGTTGTCGCGGGTGACCACGGCGGCGCCGAAGGGCAGCCCGCCGGTGAGCGAGAGCGGCGTGGCCCGCAGCCGGTCGACGACCTGCGCGACGTCGGCGTCGGGCCGGTCCCCGGCGGGGACGATCTCGACCGGGAACTCTCCGTCGGCGAGCAGCCGCTGACGCAGCAGCCCGTCCGGACCGTCGGTGAGGATGGTGCGCAGCCCCTCGTGCCGGGAGACGGCCGCGCCGATGGCGGCGAGCACGTCGGCGAGTTCCGTGCCGTCCGGTACCGGCCAGGACGGGACCGCGTTGCCGTACCAGCCGTCCTCGGCGTAGCGGCGCAGGCCGTCGCGGAAGCCCTGCTGTCCCCAGGTGGCCGGCCCCTCCCAGGCTTCGGTGCCGGTGAACCGGGCTGACTCGTGGTGCATGACGCGGACCTCCGGGTGGCGTCGGACGGGGATCGAGGAACGGACGGGGATTCAGGACGGACAGGAAGTCAGGACGGACAGGAAGTCAGGACGGGCGGGATTCAGCGCGGGCAGGGGCAGGACTGCCGGGATCAGCGGTGGCCGGCGGGTTGCGGGACCGGCTGCCCGGCCGGCTCGGTGTCGCTCTCCCGCAGCCCGAAGCGGGCGTGGAAGCGGCGCAGCGGGCCGGGGGCCCACCAGTTGGCCCGGCCGGCGAGCCGCATGAACGCCGGCACCAGGGCCCCCCGGACCACGGTGGCGTCGAGCAGGACGGCCAGGGCCAGCCCCAGGCCGAGCATCTTCATGAAGATGACGTCGGAGCTGAGGAAGGAGAGGAAGACGATGCCGACCAGCAGGGCGGCGGCGGAGACGATGGAGCCGGTGCGTTCCAGGCCGTGCGCGACGGCGGCGGTGTTGTCGCCGCCCGCGTCGTACTCCTCCTTGATCCGGGAGAGCAGGAAGACCTCGTAGTCCATGGAGAGACCGAACGCGATGCAGAAGATCATGATCGGCATGGTCACCACGATGTAGCCGGTGACCACGAAGCCGCCGAGCGCCTCGACCAGGTGCCCGTCCTGGAAGATCCAGACCATCGAGCCGAAGGTGGCGCTGAGACTGAGCAGGTTCAGCACGAACGCCTTGAGCGGTACCACGATGCTGCCGGTGAGCAGGAAGAGCAGCGCGAACAGGCTGACCGCGATCACCCCGAGGGCCCAGGGCAGCTTCGCCAGCAGCCCGTCGACCGCGTCCTCGAGTTGGGCCGACGGCCCACCGACGGCGACGTCGAACGGGGCGTCGGTGGCCCGGACGTCGCGGACCAGTTGCCGGCCGGCGTCGGTGAACGGTTCCACCGAGGGCACCACGGAGAGCCAGGTGGCGTCGGCGGCGGCGAACCGGGCGGTGGCGGCGGCACCGTCGGTACCGGTCAGCGGGGCGCCGTCGACGTACGAGCCGGCCAGCGAGTCGACCCGGGTGACGTTGGGCAGCCGGGACAGCGCGGCGGCGTACCCGGCGAGGTCGGTGCGCCGGCCGGCGGGGTCGCCGGTCCGGTCGGCCACCACGGTCAGGCTCTGCGCCTCCCGGCTGGGGTAGTCGTCGGCGAGGATGTCGTGGACCCGGTGCGAGCCGGCGTCGCGGGGCAGCGCCTGCGCCCCGGCGAAGCCCACCTTGATGCCGAGGAACGGCCAGGCGAGCAGCGCCAGCAGCGCGATGACTCCGGTGGCGACCGGCAACGGCCGGCGCATCACCACGGTGGCGATCCGGTGCCACATGCCCCGCTCGACCGGTCGGGGGGCCCGGCGGCGCAACGACCACCGGTCGACCCGGGGGCCGAGCAGGTACAGCACCGCCGGGAGCACGGTGACTGCGGCGACCATGGCCAGCAGCACCACCGCGATACCGGCGTAGGCGAACGAGCGTAGGAAGTACATCGGGAAGAGCAGCATGGCGGCCAGGCAGAGGATCACCGTGACGGCCGAGAAGACCACGGTACGGCCGGCGGTGCGCAGCGTCGTCCCGATGGCCTCCCGGGGGCTCGCGCCCCGGGCCAGTTCCTCCCGGAACCGGCTGATGATGAAGAGGCTGTAGTCGATGCCGAGACCGAGGCCGAGGCCGGTGGTCATGTTCATGGCGAAGACGGAGACGTCGGTGAACCAGGTCAGCACCCGCAGCACGGCGAGCGTGCCGACGATCGACAGCAGGCCGAGCAGCAGCGGCAGGGCGGCCGCGACCAGTCCCCGGAAGACGATCACGAGGACGATCAGGGTGACCGGGATGATGATCAGTTCGGCGCGTACCAGGTCCCGCTGGGTCTGGTCGGTGGTCTCCACTGAGACCGGTCCCCGGCCGCCGTAGCTCAGCGACAGCCCGTCGTAGCCGGTGCCGTAGTCGGCCATCAACTCCCGGGTGGCGTCGATGACCTCGCTCTCGTCCCCGCGTAGCTGCACGAAGACCAGCGCCGAGTCGCCCCGCTCGGAGCGCAGCGCCGGTGGCCCGCCCAGCGACCAGTACGACGTGGCCTGGCTGACCCCGGCCCGCGCGGCCAGGTCGGCGGTGAACCGGGTACCCCGGTCCCGGGTGGCCGGGTCGTCGGCGCCGGCCGGTGTCCCGACCACGATGACGACGCTCGGCTCGCCGGAGCCGAACCGCTCGGCCAGCAGTTCCTGCGCCCGGGTCGATTCCGCCGAGGGGACGACGAACCCACCGGGCAGCAGGTCCTGCTTGACCCCGGCGCCGAGGAGCCCGGCGGCGACGCAGAGGAACAGGGCCAGGCCGAGAACGATCCGGCTGCGGTCCGTGGCCCAGCGGGTGCAGTGGCCGATCACGGGGATTCCCTTTCGCAAGGTTCGGGGTCCGGGTCAGGGCCGGAGGATGCCCTAGGGGATCGCCGGACCGGAGCGGGCGTTCGCCAGCCAGGTGGCCGCGACGGTGTCGTTCTTCTCGTCGCGGGCGGATTCCGAGGAGTTGCCGAAGGCCTGCACCACCAGGGGGATGAACCGGCCGTTGGCCAGGTCCGCCACCCGACGGTCGTCGTACCCGCCGAAGATGGTGGTGGCGCAGCCGGCCTGGGCGGCCAGGTGGTGCACCCCGGCGCAGGTCACCCCGGCGGTCAGCAGCATCTGCCGGTAGACCACCGGGTTGCCCTGGGTGCCGGCCTCACCACGCATGCCGAGGATCATGAACGCGGCGGCCTTCGCCGCCAGCGGCTGGTCGCCGAACATGTCGATCAGCGCGGTCGGTTCCGGGTCCGGGATCAGCCTGGTGAGCCAGCGGTCGTTGGCCTGGTCGAACCAGCGGGACTGCCAGCGGCCGTCGCGCCTGGCCACCAGCCGCAGTTCCAGCTCCCGCCACACCGGGACCGGGGTGGCCTCGGTGACCCGGTGCAGGAACGCGTCCAGCACCGCCAGCATCGACGGGTCGAGTTCCGTACCGTCGAAGGCGCGGGCCGACCGGCGTAGCAGGATGTTCTCCACCGCCTGGTCGGCGGTGTGGCCGCCGAGCATGGCCCGGAAGTTGAGCCGGTGCTGCCGGCCGGGGTCGGACGCCCGGTGCACCCGGCGGATCCGTTCCATTGCCGGGGTCAGCATGGGTGCCTGCTCGGTGCCGAAGAGCCGGCTGGTGTCCAGCGACTCCAGCGGGGTGCCGACCTCCAGGTCCGGGATGCTGTCGGCGAAGTCGCCCTCGACGACCGCGGCGCCGAGCAGCAGCTCGTCCCGGGTCAGCCCCAGCTCCTGGTGGATCAGCTCGTGCGGGATGCTGTCCGGCAGGTGGATGTACGCCCCGGCGGCGACCACCACCGACGCGACGTTGCCCAGCACGTTGCCCGCGTCCAGCAGGCAGTACCGGTAACCGCGTACGCCGTACCGCTGGATGGTCCGCCAGGCGACCCCGACCAGCAGCAGGGCGTGCTGGCGGGGGGCCAGCCGCAGGGCGGTGGCGGCCTGCTCGGCGGAGCGGCCCAGGTCCACGCAGCCCTGCTGACGGGCGTCGAAGTACTGGAAGACCCACCGGCCGTCGACCTGGGTGATCCACACCATCTCGACGGGGTACATGGCGCCGGCCGAGGGCGCCCGGCGGGCCAGGCCACGCGGGGTGACCCGGTAGCCGAAGGCCAGGTCGGAGAGGCGGCCGAGCAGGTCGGGGTTGCGGGTCGGGGCGGGGCCGGTGGACAGGTCCGGGGTGAGGCTGCACGGCACCTGCCGGCAGAACCGGTTCACCGCCGAGGCCGGGTGCTCCAGCTGCTGGAGTTCCTGCACCCGCCGCATGAGCGCGGTGGAGCCGAACACGTCGGCCGAGTCGGGCATGTCAGGCCCCCCATTCCGCGGATTCGGGGTGCCGGACCTTCACGGCCCGCACCGCGTGGTCCCAGTAGCTGCGCACGGACAGATCGCTGTAGATGTACTGCCGCTTGCCGGGGATGTCCTCCGGCTTGGACACGTGGAACGGCCGGCCGGTGGAGAGCGCCATGATGTGCAACTGGCAGCAGCGCTCCAGGACGTGCGCGCCGACGGCGGCGTGCCGGATCGTCTTGCCCACCGCCACCCCGCCGTGGTTGCGCAGGAAGGCCGCCGGGTTGTCGCCGAGCGCCTCGGCGACCGCCTGCCCCACCTCGTAGGTGAGGATGGTGTTGCTGGTCAGGGTGAACCGGGGCACCTGGTCGAAGAAGAGCGCCCCCTCGTGCGAGAGGGGCAGCAGCTCGGTGTCGAGCGCACCGAAGACCAGGGTGTTCGGCGCGTGGCTGTGCACGATCGCGTTCACGTCCGGCCGGGCGGCGTAGATCGCCTGGTGCAGCGGGAGTTCCGGGGGCGCCATCGGGTGCGGCTCGATCCGGTGGTCGACCGCGGCCACCACCACGTCCGAGGGGGTCGCCTCGTTGAAGCCGCAGAGCGCCGACTTGATCAGGAAGGTGTCGCTGCCGGGGATGCGGGCGGACACCTGACCCTGGTTGAAGTCGTCGTGACCGCCGTCGGAGAGCATCCGGGAGGCGAGCGCCACCGAGACCGCGAGCTTCCGCTCCGCCCGGGACATCCCGGTGGTCGCCGGGGCGGCCACGTCCAACACTGTCATGGGAATTTCACTCCTTTCCGTCGTCCGTAGCCGACGTGGTGAGTAGCCACGTGTAGAAGTCGTCCATCGAGTGCAGGGCGGCCGGCCGGTCGGTGAGCCAGAGCGCGGCCCGGACCGCGACCGGGGCGTACGCCGCCCAGTCCCGCACGGCGTGCCGGACCACGAGTTCCTCGTCGCCGAGGGCGAGCCGGACGTCGTGCTCGCAGACCGGCATGCCGGCGCGGATCGATTCGATCCGGACGTCGAGCGCGCCGTCGGCTCCCCCGGTGGCCCGGTCCGCCAGAGCGAGCGCGGTGGCGCTGGGCCGGTCCTTCTTGTACGTCGGGTGCCGGTCCACCACGGTCACCGAGCCGAGCCCCTCGGCGTGCAGCCGGCCGAACATCGGCCCGAGGTGGCTGGTCAGTCCGCGCTGGATCCAGTTGCCGAGGCTGAGGTTGTCCGCCCGCAGTACGGGGATCAGCTCCGCCAGCGCCGCCAGCCCGGCCCGGTGTTCCGGGGTCAGCCCGGAACTGGCGCTGAGCAACGGAACCTTGTTGGTGTGGCAGTAGCCGAGCACGTCGGGCAGGGCCGGGGCCAGCGAGACGTCGACCAGCACGTCCGGTACCCCGCCGGTCCACGCGGCCCGGGTCCCCCGCAGGGTGACCTCGACGCCCATGGTGCCGGCGGCGGCCACGATCCGGCTGCCGAGCCGTCCGCCGGCCCCGATCACCCCGAGACTAGGCATACTGGACGTCGCGCTGCTCCGTGATGTACCGGGCCATCTGCTCGAAGCTGCCGAGCACCGACTCCGGCAGGTCGTCCTCCCACTCGATGCCGAACATGTCCTCGACGGTGACGAGGAAGTTCAGCATGCGCAGGGAGTTGAGCCCGAGGTTGCGGATGGAGTCGTCACCGGTCTGCGCCGGGTCGGGCTGCACCTCCCCCTCGGTGATGTCGGTGACGACCTTCATCAAGTCCGCGATGATCTCGTTCATTTCCCCTACTCACCAATAGTCGACAGGGCGGAAGAACTGATTTTTCCGGCGGCGTTGCGCGGCAGGCTCCCCGCGATCGTGATGCGCTGCGGGAGCTTGTAGACCGCCAGCCGGCCCCGGCAGTGCTCCACCACCGCGGCCCGGTCCACCGTCGTGCTCTCCACGTACGCGGCCAGCAGCTCGCCGGAGGCGGACTGCTCGCCACGGACCACCACCTCGGTCACCCCGGGCAGTTCCCGGATGACGTTGGCCACCTCGGTGGGGTCGATCTTGCGGCCGGCCACGTTGACCACCTGGCCGAGCCGGCCGACCAGCCAGAGCCGACCCGCCTCGTCCAACCGGCCCAGGTCCTTGCTGCGCAGGAAACCCTCGGCGGTGAGGCTGTCGGCGAACACCGGTTCCCCCTCGTCCAGGTACCGCGAGGCCATCGACGCGGTCCGGACCAGTACCCGGCCCCGGCCGTCGGCCTCGTCGACCCCCGCCACCGGCTCGATGACGATCTCCACGCCGTGCAGCGGTACGCCCACCGAGCCCGGCGCGGAACTGTCGTTGAAGGTGACCGGGCCGACCTCGGCCAGGCCGTAGTAGTCGCAGATCCGCAGCCCGGTCAGGTCCTGCCAGGCGTCGGCGGTCTCCGGGGACAGCGGGGCCGCCGAGCTGACCGAGAGCCGCAGGCCCCGGCCGAGGTCGCTGCTGCCCCGGACCAGCCCGTCGAAGACGAACGGGAACGCGGTCAGCACGGTCGGTTCGACCTTGCGGATCGACCGGGCGATCGACGACGGGATCGGGCGGCCGGCGTGCAGCACCAGCGTGGCGCCGGAGAGAAAGACGCTGAGCAGGGACGTGTTGAAGGCCAGCCCGTTGTTCAGGGTGGCCAGGCAGAGCACGGTGTCCCGCTCGGTCAGCTCGGCGCTGCGCCGCCAGGCGTTCGCGGCGTTGACCGCGGCCTGCTGGGTGAAGCCGAGGCAGCGGGGCATACCGGTGGTGCCGCTGGTGAACCGGCCGAAGCCGATGCCGTCGAGCCGGTCGTTGCGCCGGGTCGGGCCCAGTTCGGACCACCAGAGCTTCGGCCACGGCGAGTCGGTCGCCGGCATCGTGGTCCGGTCCAGCGCGGAGTCCACGCTGGCCAGGACCGCGCTGGCGCCGGTCGCCTCGGCGATCCGGGCGCACTCCTCGGCGGTCCAGGTCTTGTCCGCGACCAGCGGTACCGACCCGCCGGTGATCGCCGCGTAGAGGGCCACCACGTCGTCCGGGCCGTTGCCGGGGACGAAGAGGACCGGCGGTCGGGGGTCCCGGCCGTGGAACCACGCGGCGCCCGCCTCGATGGCGGCCAGGAACTCCCGGTACGAGTAGCCGGCCCCCGTGCTGTCCACCACGGCCGGCTTGTCGCCGTACGTGGCTGCGGCGGCCCGCAGGACGTCCAGGATCGCCGAGCCGGTGGCGGCCTCCGCAGTGGCCGGCTCGGCGGTGAGTGTGCTGTCGAGGGTCGACACGTCAGCCCCTGGCCCCGGCGAGTACGACGGTCGGCTCGTCCGCCACCGCGTGCCGGGCCTCGATCTCGGTGACGAACTCGGCGATCAGCCGCTCGAACTCCTCGGTCGCCTCGAAGTAGGGCAGGTGACCGACCGACGGGACGACCACCGCCCGGGAGTCCGGGATGATCCGGGCCAACTCGTTCAGGGTGTTGCCGCTGGTGTAGAAGTCCTGCTCGCCGGCCATCAGCAGGGTCGGGCAGGTGATCGAGGTGAGCTTGCGCCCGTCGTCCTTGGTGGTCAGCGAGGCGCGCAGGTTCTTCGCCGCCTGGGCGGGCGAATTCAACGCCAGGAAACGTTCCCGCAGGGCCAGGTAGGTCGCACTGCCGCCGGCCTCGATGGTGCGGTCGGAATAGATCAGCGGGTACATGACGTCGAAAAGCGAACGAACGCCGCCGGCTTCGACGGCGTTGATCCAGGATTTGATGATGTACTTGCGCCGCCGGCCGCCGAACGGGTTGAACATCGGGCCGACGGAGACCATCCCGCGCAGTTTCTCCGGGTGGGTCACCGCATAGTCGCGGGCGATCAGCGTGGCCACCGACGTACCGACCAGATAGACCTGGCCCAGATCCAGCTTCTCGATGAGTTCGCCGAGATCCGAGATGTGCGTCTCGATCCCCAGGTCCTCCTTGGCCCGGCTGGACGCACCCTGGTTGCGCAGGTCGTACGTCACCACCCGGAACTTCTCGGCCAGGCGCGAGGTGAAGTTCTTCCACAGCGGGCAGATGATGAAGAAGTTGTTGACGAAGACGAGGGTGGGAGCGTCCTGCGGCCCACGGGACTCGTAGTAGAGCTTGGCCCCGTCCGACGTCTCGATTGCACCTCCGGCGTCGTAATCGACCTGGAGGCCTTCCACTTCCTGAATTTCCATGAGCCGCGTCGCCCTTTCCGGTTTGTACGCTCCCCACTCTCCTTCGAGGAAAGGCTAGGGAGCGGCACCACAGGGCGGACACCCCACATGTCCGGCGGCTCACCCCTATCTCAGGGGGCCACCCCGACCACGCGACAACGTCGGGGATATTGCCGTTGACCAGCGTGTGGACGCGGCAATATCCCCGACGTTGTCGATGAACCAGGGTCGAAGGTCCCGTATCTGTGCCTACTCCTGCCCGGCCGCCCGGACCAGCCCGGCGAGCGCCGTCGGGGTGGGGTTGGCGAAGAGGTTCGCCAGCCGGAGGGAGACCCCGGTCTCCTCCTCGACCCGCTGGATCAGCTTGGCACCGAGCAGCGAGTGCCCGCCGTGGGCGAAGAAGTTCGTGTCGGCCAGTACGTCCGACCGGCCGAGCAGTTCCCGCCAGATCCCGACCAGCCGGCCGACCAGTTCGTCGTCGTACTCGGTCGGCGTGACCTCGACCGACGACTCGGTACGCCGTTCGGCGGCCAGCCGGGTCAGCGTCGGGTAGTCGACCTTCTGGCTGACGTTGGTGGGCAACGCCTCGATCACGAAGAACTCCTGCGGCACGCTGGACTGGGGTAGCTGCTCCCGGGCGTGTTCCCAGAGCGAGTCGACGATCTCCTTCTCCGCCTCGGTACCGGCGGCACCGGACTCGATCCAGGCGACCAGTACGCCGTCCGCGCTGGGGTCACCGACCAGCACCACCGCCGCCGCCTTCACCTCCGGGTGCGCGGCGAGGACCACCTCGACCTCACCCAGCTCGATCCGGTTGCCACGCAGCTTGATCTGCCGGTCCCCCCGGCCGAGCACCTCCAGGGTGCCGTCGGGCAGCCAGCGGGCCAGGTCACCGGTGCGGTAGTACCGGCCGTAGTCGGGGTGCTCGCCGAACCGCTCGGCGTTCAGGTCGGGGCGTTCGTGGTAGCCGATCGCCACGCCCGCCCCGGCGATGCACAGCTCACCGCGTACCCCGACCGGCAGTTCCCGTCCGGCCGGGCTGGCGATGAAGACCTGCGTCTCGCGCAACGGCCGACCGACCGTGACCCGGTCGAGTCCGTCGGTGGTGACCTGACCGGAGGTCGACCAGATGCAGGTCTCCGTGGGGCCGTACACGTTGCGCAGGTCCACGCCGGTGTGCGCCAGCCGGCGGGCCAGCGCGGCCGGCAGGGCCTCGCCGCCGCAGAGCGCGATGCGGCCGTCGAGCGCGTCGGCCGCGTCGTCGACCACCAGCCGCCAGCTGGTCGGGGTGGCCTGGGCGATCCGTACGTCGTGCCGGCGCAGCAGCTCGGCCAGGACGCGGCCGTCGGTGCGGGCCGGGTCCGGGGCGACCACCAGCCGTCCGCCGCTGACCAGCGGCAGGAACAGCTCCAGCATGGAGATGTCGAAGGTGAACGTGGTGCTCCAGAGCACGCCGTCACCGGGGGCCACGGCCAGCTCGTCGACGAAGTGCGCGATGAGGTTGGCCAGGTTCCGGTGCGACAGCAGCGTGCCCTTGGGCTTGCCGGTGGACCCGGAGGTGTAGATGAGGTACGCGCAGCCGGCCGGGTCGGGTTCGCTGAACTCCCGCACCGGCTCGTCGCTGCCAGCGGTCACCGGCTGCATCGGCAGCACCGTGCAGTCCGGGCCGACCGGGAGGGTCACCCCGGGGGCGACGAGTGCGGCCCGGGCGCCGGCGTTGGCCAGCGTGTAGGCGATCCGCTGTTCCGGGTGGCCGGGGTCGATCGGCAGGTACGCGGCACCGGCCAGCCAGACCCCGAGCACCGCTGCGGCGAGTTCCGGGCTGCGCGGCGCGGCCACGCCGACCACGTCCCCGGTGCCGGTACCGGCGGCGACCAGTGCCTGCTGCGTGGCGGTCGCGGCGGCCCACAGGTCGCGGTAGACCACCGACCGGTCGCCGTCCTCCACGGCCACCGCGTCCGGGCTGGTACGGCAGCGGTCCGCGACAGCGGTCAGCACGTTCACCGGTTCCGGCAGTCCACCGGTACGGTTGGCCGCCCCGATCACCGTACGGTCGGTGTCGCTCCAGCCGCTCAGCTCGCGGACCGGACGGTTCACGTCCTCGGCGACCTGGAGGAAGAGCGCCTCGTAGCGGCGCAGCAGCAGGTCGACCTCGGTCCGGTCGAACGCCCCGGTGTGGTACGCGGCCCGGATCGTGATGTCGGTGTCCGAGGGGAGGATGAAGAATTCCAGGTCGAACTTGGAGAAGCCGTTCTCGACCGACAGCCCCTTCAGGCCGGCCTGCTCGAAGCGGGACGGGTCGACCCCCTTGGCGTAGTTGAACACGTGCTGGAACAGCGTGTTCCGCCAGGACGAGCCGGCTCCGCGCGGCACCTCCAGCAGCAGGTCGTCCACGGGTACGTCGGCCTGCGACAGCGAGGTGAGGAAGGTGCTGCGGGCCTTGCGGACCAGCTTGGCGAAGCTCTCCTCGACGTCCAGCTTGAGGCGCAGCGGCACCACGCTGACGTGGTAACCGATTGCCTTCATCTCGGTCGGCGGCCGGCTGTTCACCGGGGAACCGACCACCATGTCCGGACCGGCCCCGTGCTGGGCCAGCAGCAGGTAGTACGCGGCGAGCAGGATGACTGCCTCGGGCGCGCGCAGTTCCTTCTGGAGCCGCCGGACGATCTCGACGGCGGCGGGTGGCAGCGGCCGGGTGATCGTCTCACCGATCAGCGTCGGGTCGTCGTCCGGCTCGTTACCCACCCAGAGCCCGAACTCGGTCTCGTCGAAGTTCTGCAACTGCTTGCGCCAGAACTCCAGGCTGGCTGCGGTCGGCTCCACGTCGTGGGTGATCGGTACCGGCCCGAGCACCTCCGGCGGCAGCGGGTTGCCGCGCTTGAAGGCGATGTAGACGGCGGAGAAGTCGCCGAGCAGCACCCCGGAGGAGAGCGCGTCGAAGATCAGGTGGTGCACCGCGAGGCAGAAGACGTCACCCTGCTCGGTGCGGAAGACCCGGGCCCGCAGCAGCGGCCTGCCGGTGAGCGCGAAGGCCGCCCCGACGAACCGGGTCACCGCCGGCTTGACGTCCGCACGGGCCACCTCGACCTCGTCGAGGGCGATCTCCAAAGACCCGGCGGGCATGATCCGCTTGGTCAGTCCGGCGCCGTGCTCCTCGAAGACGGTACGCAGGATCTCGTACCGGTCGAGCAGGAAGTCCAGGGTCCGGCGCAGGGTGGGCAGGTCGAGGCGCCACTCCGTGGAGAAGGCGAAGGAGAGGTTGTTGACACCCGTCCCCGGGACCATCTTCTCCAGCAGCCACAGGGCTTCTTCCTTGCGGCTGGCCGCGACCCGGTCCGGCGCCGCCGCCACGGCCACCGACGGGTGGCTCTCTCCAGGTGTCATCGGGTGTATCTCCTCTTTCCCGGCTCGGCTCGGCGACTGTCCGGCTCAGCTCAGCAACTCGACGATGGTGCGGGCGACCTCGGGACTGCTCAGCAGCGTGGCGTGCGGGATCTCGAAACGGATCTCCTTTGCCACCAGGGCGGCCCGCTGCTCCTCGGACACCAGGTTCAGGCCGTTCGTCGGGGTGTTCGAGCTGATGGCGATCGGCTTGCGCTCCTCCTCGCCCACCGGTCCGGCGGCGGCCCGCACCTGGGCGCCGGCAACCAGGTAGCGGGCGAACGCGTCGAAGGCGACCAGCAGTTCGGCGCCGTGCCGGGGGTCGATGCCGGCCCGCTCGAAGCCGATGTGCCCGATCTCCTGGAAGACCGTGCTGATTGCCGCCTGGAGGGCGGTGATGTCGTGCGAGTTCTCCTGGTAGAGCCGGTCGGCGGTGCCGAAGGCACTCTGCCGCTCCGGCTCGGACAGCAGTGGCGCGAACCGCTCCAGGGCCCGCTGGAACTGCATGTGCAGGGTCATCGGGACGGGAATCTCCGGGTCGACCAGGATGATCGTCGGGATGTCCTGCTGCCATTCCCGGATGCCCCGGGCGATGGCGGGTACGAACGCCGCGCCCGCGCAGAAGCTGAGAATGCCCCGGATGTGCTTGCCGCTGCGCTTCAGCTCGGCCAGCCAGTCCCCGACGTAGGCGGCTCCGGAGACCTCACCGGTGAGGTCCATCGACGGCATGGTCTCCCACAGCCCGAACCCGTCGCCGATCAACGGCGCCAGGTCGACGAAGCCCGCCTCACCCCGACCGGTGATCGGAAAGTCGATCCCGATGACGATCGAGTCCGACTTCCCGTCCGAATACACAACCCACGAGTTTGCGCCCTGCATGATTCCCTCCCCGGGAAGCAGATTCAACGTCGCACGTCATCCGGGCCCACATACCACCGGCCGGCCCACTGCGACACCGCCTCCGGGTGCCCGGTCGACCGGTGATCAGTTGTTCCCGGTCAACCGATCCGGTTCGTGAAGCCGGTTCGGCGGAAGTAACGACGGCAGCAATTTGCCGGTCGACGCTCCGACTGTTTCCGACATTCGCGAATGATGGCCTGGGTGTCTACGATCGGTCACTGTAGTCAGCGGTCCGGGAAGCCGTACACCCCTACTCGGCGCACCGGACCCGGCGCACCCCTACGCGTCGTGACCAGCCAGTCCGGGTCGGGACGGGCACTGTGGACCGGTGGTCGGGACGGCGGCCCGGACCAACGGTCGGGCGGCGCCGGCGGGGCACCGGGCCGGACCTGCCGGACGGCGGCGGAACGGCCGGTCCCTCCGGGGCACCCCGACGCCGCACAGGTTCCACCGTCCGGGTGGAATTCGCAAGGCCAAAGACATTGAGGGGTTGCCGGACCGCCGGTTCATTTCGTACGGTTTCCCCTATAGCGCGCCGCCACCCACCGGTGGTATGGATACGGCGTTCACGACCACCTCCACTGCCTTTCTTCAGATCGGGGCGACCACGATGAACGAGACCCACCACGCGGCACACAGAAAGTCGAAACGCTATTTCATCCAGCATTTCGTCGAGATGTGCATCGCGATGTTCGTCGGGATGGTCGCGCTCGGTCCGCTCTGGACGGTCACCTTCTCGGCGCTCGGGTTGCCCCGGCTGCACGACAACGCCGAGCTGCACGCGCTGGTGATGGCCACCAACATGACCATCGGCATGTCCGCGTGGATGCGGTTCCGGGGTTGCAGCTGGCCGGCGATCGCGGAGATGGCGCCCGCCATGTACGTGCCGTTCGTCGCCCTCTTCCCGTTCATGTGGGCGGATCTGATCAGCCGGGGGACGATGTTCACCCTCGGGCACGTGCTGATGCTGCCGGCCATGTGGCTGGTGATGTTGCGTCGCAAGGACGAGTACATGCACAGCCACAAGCACCACAAGCAGCAGCGGCGCGCGGCAGCCGAGCCGGCCGTCGCCCCGGAACCGACCGCGCAGCAGGGATCGGCGTAGCCGCCGACGGCGGCCGGAGCGGATCGGGGGCGGTGCCCCCGGGGCCGCCCCACCTGGGGTCGGATAAGGGTTTCCGCCGCTCCCGGCCGACCGTAACCTTCCGGATCACGACGTGACATGTCGCTTCGGTGACCGGATACCCGCCGCACTCCACCGGGCGACGCCGACCGGCCGACGCCCCGCCGGTGCCCGGCAGCCGCCGAACTGACTGATTCCCTGGAGGACCCCCGTGTGCACAGACCTGCGTTCCGCACCCGCCGAGCCGTGGGGCGAGCGGCGATGACGGTGCTCAGCAGCGCGGTCGGCGTGACCGGCCTGCAGGACACCGACCTCGACCCCCGGCACCCGGGCGTACGGCTGGCGCAGCTGCTCGACTTCGGCACGTTGCGGTTGATGCACGAGCCCGACGACAGCGGTGTCACCGCGGTACGCGGACAGATCGCCGGCCATCCGGTGATCGCCTACTGCACCGACGCCACGATCATGGGTGGGGCGATGGGTGCCCGGGGCTGCCGACACATCGTGCACGCCATCGACGTGGCGGTCCGCGACCGGGTACCGGTGATCGGCCTCTGGCACTCCGGTGGCGCCCGCCTCGCCGACGGGGTGGAGTCGATGGACGGCGTCGGGCGGGTCTTCTCCGCCATGGTGCGCGCCTCCGGTCGGGTGCCGCAGCTCTCGGTCGTGCTCGGTCCGGCGGCGGGCGCCGCCGCCTACGGCCCGGCGCTCACCGACATCGTGGTGATGTCCAGGGGCGGCCGGATGTTCGTCACCGGTCCCGAGGTGGTCAGGAGCGTCACCGGCGAGCAGATCGACATGGAGGCGCTCGGTGGCGGTGACGCCCACTCCCGCAGGTCCGGGGTGGCGCACATCGTGGTCAACACCGAGGAGGAGGCGTACCGGCAGGCCCGGCACCTGGCCGAGCTCTTCGCCCGACCCGGCCGGTTCGACGTACCCACCACCGACGGCGACGCCGACCCCTCGGCGCTGCTGCCGGACTCCCCCAAGCGCGCCTACGACGTACGGCCGCTGCTGAAGCACCTGCTGGACGCGTCGGAGACCGGGCCCACCCTGATCGAGCTGCAACCGAAGTGGGCGTCGAACATCGTCATCGGCCTGGGCCGGCTCGCCGGCCGGACGGTCGGGGTGATCGCCAACAACCCGCTCCGCAAGGGCGGCTGCCTGGACTCGCTGAGCGCCGAGAAGGCGTCCCGTTTCGTGCGGATGTGCGATGCGCTCGGCGTACCGCTGGTCGTGGTGGTCGACGTACCCGGTTACCTGCCCGGTGCCGACCAGGAGTGGGACGGGGTGATCCGGCGCGGGGCGAAGCTGCTGCACGCCTTCGCCGAGTCGGTGGTCCCCCGGGTCACCCTGGTCACGCGCAAGTCGTACGGCGGCGCGTACATCGCCATGAACTCCCGGTCCCTGGGGGCCACGGCCGTGTTGGCCTGGCCCGACGCGGAGGTCGCGGTGATGGGTGCGGAGGCCGCCGTCGGCATCCTGCACCGGAGGAAGCTGGCCGCGGCCAGCGAGGAGGACCGTCCGCAGCTCCTCACCGAACTGGTGGTGGAGCAGCAGCGGATCTCCGGCGGCGTACGCCGCGCACTCGACCTCGGCGTCGTCGACGAGGTGATCCAGCCGGTGGAGACCGTCCGGCGGATCGCCGAGGCGCTGGCCGCCGCTCCGGCCGGCCGTGGGCATCACGGCAACATCCCCCTGTGACTCCCGGCGGCGGAGACCGGGACGCCGGACATGGCGGACAATCGGGTGAGGTGCGCTCCCGATGGTCGCTCCGGTGTACCCAGCTCCGCCGCCGGGTCATCAGCGCCGTCGGGCCGAGAACCGGAGGGGAATACGTGCGAGTACTACCGGTACCGGGTCTGACCCCGACGGTCCTGGCCGACGGCCAGCTGGAGCTGCGCTCCGATCTGACCGGCGAGTCCCTGCGCTGCCATCCGGCCTGCACGGCCATCTGGATCGCGTTGCGCCAGCACGACGGCGACTGCGTCGCCGCGGCCGAAACCCTCGCCCGTGCCTGGGAGACCGACATCGAGACCGTCCGGTCCGATCTGGACGCCTGGGTCGACCTGCTGCGGGCGGCCGGTTTCGTGCGCTACTGGGAGACGGCCGAGACGAGGGCCCCGGCCGCGCCGGTGGTCCGGCGGACCGGACCGGCGCGCCGGCGCCGCCGCCCGCACGTCCCGCCCCGGCCCTGACCGCTGCCGGCCTGGCCGCTTCTCCCTGCGGGCCACCACGTCACTTCGTAACGCGGAGTAGGGGCCAGTCCGGCGGTCGCCAACCTGACCCTCGACGCTTTGCTCTGCTTCAACAACGGAAACACCTGCGCTGAGCTGGGGTTCTGCTATCCCGGTCGGTCCGGCGGGGCGGCGAGCCGGTGACGGAAGGTTACTGTTGCCTCCGCTGAAGCAGAGCAAAGCGGGCACAGGTGGGTGGGTGACCGCGATGGCCGCGACCGCCCGTAGGGCCAGCCGGCCACCCGGTGGGGCATCATCGAACCACCAGCGACTGGCGGCACGCGCCGCCGAACGCGCAAGCCGGTAGGCCGTACCAACGATCCGGCCCGGTCGAGGCGATCGACCGGGCCGGGCAGGTGGTGCGGTGGGGCACTCAGTGGGCGGGCCGGGTGTAGTGCCCGTCGTGGTAGAGCAACGGTTCGCCGGCCGGCTCGTGGCTGCCCAGCAGCGGGGCGGCGATCACGATGGCGTGGTCGCCGGCCGGGACGAACTGGGTCACCCGGCAGAGCAGCCAGCCCAGGGCCCCGTCGAGCAGCGGCACGCCCCGTGGGCCGTACCGCCAGTCCCGGTGGGCGGCGAACCGGTCGATGCCGTGGGTGGCGAAGGTGCCGGCCACCGCCGACTGGTCCGCCCCGAGCAGGTGTACGCCGATGTGCCCGGCCCGGACCATCGCCGGCCAGCTCGACGAGTCCCGGTTCAGGCAGACCGAGACCAGCGGCGGGTGCAGGGACAGCGAGGTGAACGAGGTGGCGGTGAAGCCGGCGGGGGGATCGCCGGCGACGGTGACCACCACGACACTCGACGCTTGGCGCCGGAACCAGGTCCGGAACAGCTGGTCGTCGACCGGCTGACCGATGGGTGCTTCGATCTCCACGGTGGTCATTCCACTCCCACCTGGTTCCGATGCTTCGGCATGGGGGCTCCTTTGCGCAGACGGTGGCGGATCGGCGACGGTGGCGGCACGACAGCGGGCCGGGAGGGTCCGACCGCCGCGCCTCAGACCGTCGAGAGCTGACGCTCGTCCCGGCGGGACCGGTCGAGCCAGAACGAGATGACCGGGTCCAGGTAGTCCGCGTACGCCGGGACCGGCGCCGTGGTCCCGGTGGGCGGGAGCACGTTGCCGTCCTCCAGGTACGGACGGTAGGTAGCCATCACCCGGTCGAGCACCCGGGGATTCGGCATCCGCACGTTCCCCACCTGCCAGCTGTCCAGCGACCGCCGCAGGAAGTCGTACTGGCGCATGCCGAGCACGGCGACCTGACTCATGATCGGCCGGCCCTCGATCAGCCGGTGCCGGTTGAGCACCGCCACGACCTGCGGCACCAGGTCGGTCATCAGCGGTGCCGCCGACCCCGCCGAGGCGACCACGTCCCGGGGTCCACGACCGGCGAGCTGGTCCACCATGAGCTGGAACAGTTCCTCGGCCACCCAGTCGACCGGGACGATGTCCATCCGGTGGTTCCGGCCGGCCGGGATGACCGGGAGTTCGTACCGCTCGATGAGGCGCACCAGCGGGTAGATGCCGTGGAACCGGGAGATGCTGCCGGTGCGGCTGTGCCCGACGACCAGACTGCACGCGAAGACCGAGAGGGTCAGGTCGGCGAAGTCGGCCCGGAGCATCCGCTCGGCGGCGGCCTTGGACTCCTCGTAGGTGTTGCGATAGCGCCAGTTCTCGGTGGCGGTGAACGCCGAGGAGACGTAGATGAACCGGGTGGCCGCCGAGGTTCGCCGGGCCAGGGTGGCGACGTGACGGGTCACGTCGACGTTGGCGCGTACCGCGTCGGCCAGCGGCAGGGTCCAGCTCACGTTCGCCGCGACGTGCGCGACCAGAGTGCGGTGTACCCGCCCCAGCCGGTTGGCGAGGGCGGCGACCGCGGTGGCGTCGCTGAGGTCGCAGACCTCGGCGCGGAGTACCACCCGGAGCACCGGGTCGGCCCGCTCCAGGAACCGGTCCCGGGACCGGTTGCTGGAGAAGACCCCGACCAGTTCGGCGTTGCCGGCGAGTGCGGTGAGCCGCTGGGCCAGTTCGCTGCCAAGCGCCCCACCGAGGCCGGTGACCAGGATCCGTCCGCCGCTCATGCGACCTTCTCAAGGGCGGTGAGCTGCTCGCCGATCGCGGCCAGCATGCCCCGTGAGTTGGCCTCGATGGCCTGGGCGCCGAGCGGGTCGAGGACCGCCGAGAGCGACGGGATGCCCAGGTCGAACTCCAGGGTCAGCTCGACCCGGACCCGGTCCCCGAGATCGGTGAGTTGCCAGTCGCCCCGGAACACCGCCAGGTCGCCGTCGACCTGGTTGAAGGTGATCCGGTGCGGCGCGTCGAAGACGTCCCGCTCCTCCCAGGTCATCTCGGTGCCGTCGAGCAGGACCCGCCAGGCGCTGACCGCCTCGCGGCCGGACCGTTCGAGGATGTCGACGCTGAGCACGTTCGGCATCACCGCCGGGTAGCGCTCGAATGCGGACACCACGTTCCACACATCGTCGATCGCCGCGCCCCGGATGTCGTGTGCGGCGTGAACTCTAGGCATGGTCACCTCTGTCTAAGCTCGGAGAAGTCGCCGCCGCAGCCGGCAGCGACGCGGCATTCACCGCCCCGACGAAGGCGTCGAGGCCGTCGATCAGCTCGGCCCGGTCGATGACCACCGGCGGGTAGATCCGGATCACGCTGGGGCGGCTCAGGCAGAAACTGATCAGCAGGTTCCGGCGGGCCGCCTCGATCACGACGTTGCCGGCGAGCGCCGGGTCGTCCAGTTCGACGCCGATCATCAGGCCCTCACCCCGGACCTCGCGGACCCGGGGGTTGCCGGCCAGCCCCTCGGCCAGCCTGGTGCGGGCGGTCAGCCCGAGGTCGCGTACCCGGTCCAGCAGATGCTCGTCGCAGACCAGGTCGACGACGGTCTCGCCGACGGTGGCGGCCAGGGCGCCACCGGCGAACGACGAGGCGAGCACGACCGGGTCGGTGGCGGTGGCACCGATGGTGGCGCTGCTGAACACCACGGCCGAGACCGGTAGCAGGCCGCCGCCGAGGGTCTTACCGACCAGGAGCAGGTCCGGCCGGCAGTCGTCGGCGGAGCGCCAGCGCCGGCCGCACCGGCCGAGGCCGGTCTGGATCTCGTCGAGGACCAGCGGCGTGCCGGTGGTGGTGCAGACCTGGCGTAGCTGCTCCAGGAACTCCCGGGCCACCGGGCGGATACCGCCCTCACCCTGTACCGGTTCGATGAAGACACCGGCGATCCGGCCGGTGGCGAGCAGGTCGCGTACCGGGCCGATGTCGTCGGGTTCGAGGAAGTGGACCTTGTTGCGCAGTCCGAACCGGTCCCCGCCGCCGGCCGCGTCGGAGAGGCTGAGCGCCCCCATGGTCTTGCCGTGGTAGGAGCGGCGGAAGGCCAGGAACTCGTCCCGGCCGGTGGCCAGCAACACCATCTTGACCGCCATGTCGACGGCCTCGGCACCGGTGTTGGCCAGTACTGCCCGGTCCAGGTTGGCCGGGGTGGCGTTGATGAGCGCCTCGGCGCACCGGGTGGCGGCGTCGTTGCCGAGCACCTTGCCGGAGAGTCCCATCAGGTCCAACTGCTTGGTCGCTGCGGCGGTCACCGCGGGATGCCGGTGACCCAGCAGGTGCAGCCCGAAGGAACCGAAGTCGAGCCAGCGCCGGCCGCTGGTGTCGACGATCCAGGCGCCCTCGGCAGCCACCTCGCCACCGAGCAGGCCGGAGAGGCGGCGCATCAGCGCCTCGGACCTGCCGAAGGCGGCGGCGTAGCGGGTCAGAAAGCCGGTGCTCACGGTCGACCGTGCTCCTTCGGTGTCCGGGGTGTCACGCGGGTTGCCCGGCACCGGCGGTGTCGAGTTCGCGGGTGAGGAGGTCCACGACGGCGGTGTCGGAGACCAGGGCCGGTACGACGTCCGGATCGATCTCGATGCCGAACTCGTTCTCCAGTGCGATGACGAAGCGCAGGTGGCGCAGTGAGGTCCAGCCGTCGACCGTCTGCGGGTCGAGCCGCTCCGGCAGGTCGGCCAGCGCGCGGTCGAATACGGATGCGAAGACTTCGCGGACGCGTTGCTGGATCATCGGTCTCTCTCCTACAAGCTGACCTTGGGCAGGATCTTGGTGGTCAGACGGGCGGGTACGGTCCGCCCGCCGCAGCTGTGCCGGGCCAGCGGCTCCCCTGCCGCCAACGCGGTCGGCACCAGCCGGTTGGTCCGTAGCGCCTGGTCGGGGTCCCGGAAGACCGGATTGGCGCCGGGGACCATGGCGGCGAAGAGGGCGAAGATCGGGTCGAGCACCTTGGTCAGTCCGTCGGTGTCCTCGATCTCGACCCAGGCGTGCACCATCTCCATCCCGACCACCCAGCCCATCCGGGTGGTCGCCGGGACGCCCGCCTCGACGCAGAGCTGCCGCAGCCAGCGGCTGGCCGACGCGCAGCTGGCCACCCTCCGGTCGAGCATCAGGTCGACGTCCGCCTGGAGGTCCTCGGGCAGCTTGACCCAGCGCAGGTCGGTGCCGAGGAACTCGCGCATCGCCGCCCGGGCCCCGGCGGACCGCAGCGGCAGCAGTTCCCCCCGGGTCTGGAGGGTCGCCGAGATGCCCAACGCCGGGCTGGCGGAGACGACCGTCTCGTCGTCGCCGGCGTCCGCCGGTTCGGTGGCGTAGTCGGTGAGGTCGCCGTCGTACTCCTTGGGCAGTGGCCGGGCCAGCACGCTGCGTGGCGCGTCGCCGCACCCGTCCGGTGCGTCGCACTCGACCCGGGCCGAGAAGGCTGCGGTACGCGGGACGAGTTGCGCCTCGGTACGGGCCCGCATCCAGCGCAGCGCGAAGACGAAGACCTGCTCGGACATGCTCTGGCCGGTACCGGCGTAGAGGCCCAGGTTGAACAGGTCACGGGAGTCGAATCGTTCCCGGCCCAGCTCACCGGTGCCGGGGAGCCCGTGCCGGACGAGGTCGGTCAGGGTGGCGTCGTCGCAGCCGAGCAGTTGCCCGGCCTCCGCCCGCCCGGTGTCCGCCCGCCGGTGCCGGGCCGGGATCGGGTAGAGCAGGGCGAGTGAGCGGTGCAGCCCTTCGGCGCTCATACCCGGCTCGGGCAGTCGCGCCACATGGTGGTGACCACCGCGCCGGTCGGCAGTGTGTACCGCTCCCGGACCCGCCAGCCGAGCAGTTCCTTGACCTCGGCCATCTCCGGTGAGGTCGCCTCCAGGTAGCCGGGCCGGCCGATCCGGTCGATCCGGGCGGTGGCGGCGCGCATGAGCAGATAGCCGGCGCCCAGCGAGTCGGGCCGGGAGCCGATCAGCCAGAAGTGGGCGTGCGCCTGCTTCGGGTGCAGCCGGTCCAGCGCGTTCGACACCGTCAGGCTGCGCGCGGTGACCCGGGGACCGGCCAGGATGATCGCGACCGACCGGAGTACCCAGCCCCACCAGGGCAGTCCCCGCTCCCCGTCCGGGAAGACGATGATCACCCCGTCCAGCCGTTCCCCCCGGTACGCGCCGAGCAGCACCGCCTTCCGTCCCCGGGCGATGAGCACCTCGGCGTAGTAGAGCGCGGTGAGTACCAGCCGACGGTGCCAGGACCGGGTCGGACCGGTCGCCTGCCAGATCGGGTCGTCCATGAACGCGGCGGTGAAGACGCGGGCTGCTGCAAGATTGTCGCCGCGATCCAGATCGCGGGCCTTCAGTTGGTTTTCTGTCGCCACGCTCATCGGGTCCCCTGACTCCCTGACGTGTCGTTCGCAGGGCGCCGGATTCAATGTCCTGCTGGTCCTGCTACTTTTCGGGTGAGCAGCAGAACATCACCGCGTCTGATGCGTGTCAACGAAAAGGCATTCGTTTAGGGGCCGGGGGCCGGCTTTCCGGGGCGATTGTTAGGGGTCATTCCACTGCTCCGGAGGGCCACCCGGGAGACGATTTCGTCACCGTTGGTGACGGAACGGGCACGGATACGGTACCGGGGGGCGGGCTTTTCCGCCGAAGGCGTCAGGGGTGCCTAGGGGATGTCTCCCGCCGCCAATTCCGGTGATCCTTGACACAGGTGGGTAGTGGCCAGGCGACCCTGCCGGCACCCGCCCTACCGAGGTAGTCGAGAAACCATGCGACGCGAAGGCGGTTCCCATGCCCGAAAGTAGCAGTTTCAGCTCGTCGGCCCCCACCTCCACGCTACTGGCACCGCCCCGGGCCGGCCAGCTCGGCGCCAACCGGCCGGCGGACCAGGTGGCCGCCGCCCGGCGGATCGACGGGGTGTCGGTGGTACTGGAGGGCGGCCCGGCCGGTCTGCCCCGCACCCTGGTGGTCACCGCACCGCTGGCCGCCGAGGGCCGGCTGCGGATCAGCCACCACGGGGGATACGAACACTTCGAACGGGTCTTCACCCCGGGCGGACGGTCCAATGTGTTCCGCTGGACGAGTCGGACGAAAATCGCCGAGTAACACCGATCCGATCGGGCCGGGGATACATGGAAAAGGCGTCGACCCCTAACCGCCCTTAATGTCGGCCGGGCCACCCTAGAACCAAATTGCAGCCGTTCCGGGGCAATTTTTCGGCCCATACGCTCGCCCGGTGAGTACCAATGACGCCAAGGGCGGCAACCTGCTGGCGATCAGTGACCTGCACGTCGGTTATCCCGCAAACCGGGAGATCGTCGCCGGCCTACGCCCCACCTCCGACCAGGACTGGTTGATCGTGGCGGGGGACGTCGGCGAACACGTCGCCGACGTGGCGTGGGCCCTCGGCCTGCTCAGGGAACGGTTCGCCACGGTGGTCTGGACACCCGGCAACCACGAACTCTGGACCCCCCGGGACGACCCGGTCCAACTGCGGGGCGAGCAGCGCTACCAGCACCTGGTCGGGCTCTGCCGTGACCTCGGGGTGGTGACGCCCGAGGACCCGTACCCGGTGTGGACCGGTCCGGGCGGCCCGGTCGTCGTCGCCCCGCTCTTCCTGCTCTACGACTACAGCTTCCGGGCGGCCGGCACCAGCAAGCAGGAGTCGCTGGCCTGGGCGCACCGGTCGGGGGTGGTCTGCACCGACGAGTTCCTGCTGCATCCCGATCCGTACCCGGACGCGGACACCTGGTGCGCCGCCCGGGTACGCCAGACCGAGCGCCGGCTGGACGCCCTGGATCCGGCGCTGCCCACCGTACTGGTCAACCACTTCCCGATGACCCGGGAGCCGACGGAGGTGCTGCGCTACCCGCAGTTCGCCCAGTGGTGCGGCACCACCCGGACCGCCGACTGGCACCGGCGCTACCGGGCCCGGGCCGTGGTCTACGGACACCTGCACATCCCGCGTACGACCTGGGCCGACGACGTCCCGTTCGTGGAGGTCTCCCTCGGTTACCCGCGGGAACGCGAGATGTACGGACGGCATGGCGACCACCTCAGAGTGGTCCTCCCTGCGGAGGAGAATGCATGATCGAATCCATCCTTCCGGCCTACGTGGTGGCCGTCGACATGTTCGACGACCCGCCTGACGCCCGACTCTTCGACGCCGAGGAGCGGGTGGTGAGCCAGGCGGTGGAGAAGCGCCGCCGGGAGTTCACCACCGCCCGGTTCTGTGCCCGGCGGGCCCTGGCGCTGCTCGGCCGGCCACCGGCACCGATCCTGCCGGGGCAGCGCGGTGAACCGCGCTGGCCGATGGGGATCGTCGGCAGCATCACCCACTGCGCCGGCTACCGGGGCGCGGTGATCGGCGAGGCCGAACGGGTCCGGACCATCGGCATCGACGCCGAACCGAACGCCGCGCTGACCGAGGGTGTGCTGGAGGCGGTCTCCCTGGGCGCCGAACGCGACGACATCCGGACGCTGGCCCGGGAGCATTCCCGGGTGCACTGGGACCGGCTGCTGTTCAGCGCCAAGGAATCCGTCTACAAGGCGTGGTACCCGTTGGCCCACCGGTTCCTGGACTTCGAGGAGGCACTGATCAGCATCGACCCGTTGGCCGGTACCTTCTCCGCCCGGTTGCTGATCGACGGGCCGATGGTCAACGGCCGGCAGTTGACCGGCTTCACCGGCCGGTGGCTGGCCTCGGACGGCCTGCTGCTGACCGCGATCGTGGTGCCCACCATGCTGGCGGCCCGGCACTCGCCGGTCCGGCTCACGCCGGCCACGCCGGTCGTCCCGGCTCCGGCCTGAGCCGGACGGGTGGTACGCGCCGGACGGGTGGTACCCGTCCGGCGCGTACCGCTGTGCGGAGGACTGTCAGCCCGCGCCGGAGAAGTCGAGTTCCAGGTCGGCCGGCAGTTCACTGCGCCGGGTCACGTTCAGCTTCCGGTACGTCCGGGTCAGGTGCTGTTCCACCGTGCTGATCGTGATGTAGAGCTTCTCGGAGATCTCCCGGTTGGTGTAGCCCACCGCGGCCAGCGCGGCGACCCGCCGTTCGGCGTCACTGAGCAGGGCGGTGACCCCACCGGGGGCGGGTTGCTGCTGCGCCGGGTTCGGGCCGTCGTCCCAGGCGGCGTTGCGGGACAGTACCCGGATCAGCCGCTGGGCCTGGCACTCCTCGGCCAGGGCCCGGCCGCGTCGACCGATGGTGCCGGCCCGCCGCGACTCGCCGAGGGCGTAGTAGGCCTCGGTCAGGTCGACCAGGGCGCGGGCCATCTCGTACCGGTCGCCACCGGCCTGGAGCAGGTCCGCCGCCTGGCGGAGCAGCATCGGCCGGTGCCGGACGTGACTCACCGAGGCGAGCTGCCGCAGGGTGATCCCGTGTACCCGGGCCATCTCCTTGCCGCACCGGCCGAGCTGGTCCTCGATCAGCCGGCGGGCCTCGTCCGGGCGACCCATCCGCAGGTACACCTCGGCGGCCTCGGTCCGCCAGGGCACCAGCCCCGGCACGTCCAGCTCCCAACCGCCCATCAGCTTGCCGCAGAGCTGGAAGTCGCGCAGCGCCAGCGGCAGGTGCCCGGCGGCCAGGCTGTACCGGCCCCGCGCGTGCAGGTAGTGCAGGCCGTACCGGGTCTGGAACATCGCCTCCGGTACCGGCTGGTCGAGCTGCTCGCGGACGTCGTCGAAGCGGCCCATGGCGGTCGCGGCGAGCATCAGGTTGGCCAGCGGGAGGCCCACGGCCACCCCCCAGCTACTCGGCGGCATCAGCCGCAGCGCCTGCCGGGCGTACCGCTCCGCACCGGGCAGGTCCCCGAGCCGCATCGCGATCTCCGAACGGACCGCCAGCAGCCGGGCCTGCCGGCTCGGCGCGCGCCGGTTCTGCGCCTCCTCGACGAACAGGTCGCACCAGGGCGCGGCGCGTTCCGCCTGCCCGCCGTAGACCAGGGAGAGCAGGGCACTCTCCACGGTGTCCAGGGTCATCTCGTCGAGTCGGGAGCCGCGCAGGATCCGCTCGACCTCGGTGGCGAGTTCGCCGGTCAGGCCCTTGGTCAGCACGGTGGCCAGGGAGCTGGCGGCCTCCAGCCGACGACTGGCGGCCACCGTGGTCACCGCGGCCGGGGCCTGCCGCAGGTGGGTCAGGAACGGCGGGTACGAGCAGCGCAGCCAGGGCCGGGTGATGGCCAGTTCGGCGACGGTGTCCGGGTCCAGGCCGATGCCGGTGTCGTTGAGCTTCTCCAGCACATCCCGGGCCTCGGCGAACCGGCCGTGCCAGAGCAGCACCTTGGCCAGGACCACCGTGTCGCCGCCGCGCAGCAGGCCACGCCGCATGGCGTCGATGAGCTGCGGCAGGTAACCGGCGGCCAGGCTCGGGTTGATCCGCCACTCGGCACGGACCAGGGTGGTCATGATCCTCGCCTGCCGCTGCTCGTCGACACAGGACCGCCAGGCGAGCTGGAGGCACTCCACGGCCGACGGGACCCGGCCCTCGCGCAACGCCTGCCGGGCCGCGTCCTCCAGCACCGCGATGCCCCACGGCTCGCCGACGTGACCGGCCCGGACCAGGTGCTCCGCCACCACGCAGGGCGCGGCGCCCCGGTCGTAGGCGAGCACCGCGGCCCGGCTGTGCAGGGCGATCCGCTCGTCGTTGTCGAGTTCGGCGAGGACCGCAGCCCGGGCCGCCGGGTGCCGGAACCCACCCGGGGTGAGCACACCGGCCGCCGCGAGCGCCCGTACCGTGCGGACCGCCGACTCGGTGTCGACGTCGAGCAGCCGGCTCAGCGAGTCGGACTCGCCGAGCACGGCGACCCCCCGGGCCACCCGCAGCACGTGCGGGCCACCCCGGTGCAGGCAGGCCACCACGGCCTGGGCGTACCGGTCACCGACCGCCACCTCGGCCGGCGGGTCGGCGTCGGCACCGGTGGCCTGCTGGTGGTCCTCCAGCAGGGCGCCGAGCAGTCGCGGGTTGCCGCCGCTGAGGGCGTACCACTCGGCGGAGAACCGGGCGGCGGCGGCCTGGCCCACCACCGACTCGGCGGTACGACGTACCCCGCCAGCGGTGAGCGGGGCCAGCCGGATGGTGCTGCTGTAGCCGGGGCGGAGCAACTCGTCACGGAGCAGCGGCTCGCCCGGTTGGCCGTACTCGGCCCGGCTGAACAGCATCAGCACCCGGGCCCCGCGCACCCGGCGGGCCAGGTAGGACAGGCACACCATGGAGGCCTGGTCCGCGTGGTGCAGGTCGTCCACCACCAGTACCAGCGGGCTCTTCTCGGCCAGGTCGAGCAGGACGGTGCAGAGCGCGTGCACCGTCTGGATGTCGATCTGCCCCCCGTCCGGCTGACCGGTCCGGGTGGCGCCCCGGATCCCCTCGGCGAGCAGTTCCATCGCCCGGGTGCGCTCCTCGGCCCGCAGCGGGGCGTCGTGCACCAGCTGGCTCAGCACCCCGAACGGCAGGTCCCGTTCGGTACGCGCACCGGCCGCCGTGACGGCCAGGGCCCCCTGGTCGACCGCCTGGTCGACGAAGGCGCTCAGCAGTTCGCTCCGGCCGGTCGCCACGGCGCCGGTGACCATGGCCACCCGGCCCCGACCCGCGATCACGGCGGACAGTAGTTCGTTGAGGGAGGAGACTGCCTCATCCCGCTCGACCAGTCTCAACCTGTGCCTCCTTGGCAACACGATGTTGTCCGACTCGTTGTGGTGGGGGAGCTTCGACTCAGGCGGTGCGGTAGGTCACGCACGCGTGCCGAAGTACATGGAGTACGAGTACGGCGTGAGCAGAACCTGGATGTGACAGGTACGTGCTCCGCTCCGGGCGCGGAAGATGACCGCGATCTCCGGGTAGGCCGCGTCGATGCCCAGACATGCGAAGTACCGGTCGCTGTCGAAGACGATCCGGTACGGTCCCCCCTCCATCTGTTCCCGCGTCCACTCGTTGATCTGACCGTCGGTGTCTGTCTCGGCCGTACTGATGTGCTCCCATCCCGCTTCGGCCGTGCGTTCCAGCCGGGCCCGGATGCCCACCGCTGGTCGACCGTAGATACCGTCCAAAACCTGGGCGGAGACGCTCATCTGCACTCACTTGACTTGTCCGACCCGCCGGTACGGCGGCCATCATCAACGAACGGGCGAGCCGGACCTTCCGACTCTCTACGTCGTACAGACTTCGGTGTCCCCTTATCGGTGCGCCTTCAAGGGGCTATCCGGGCGTGAAGGGGTTGCGCCGGGGCGGCCGGTCCACGGGTGGGGTCGGCACGCGCCGGATGCCATGAGTTAAACCCAGGGATAACCGATCGATTAGCTGATGACCTACGTTGGTACACAGCGACGGCCAGGCGCCTGTGGCGCGGGGCCGGATCGGACCTAGGAGAGTAGGCAGGAATGCGACGCACCACCCCCAAGGCCGCAATCAGGATCTGCGCGATCATCGCCGCTGCGGCTGCCGCCTTCACCCTTGCCGGCACGACTGCGGCTTCGGCCGACCCGACCTCGCCGACCTCGACCGTCACCAGCCCTCCACCGCAGAGGGACAACACCCCCTGGGGGTGAGCAGCGCAATAGGTCCGATGTGGACCGTCGCTACCCGGTACGCACGGGTGGGCGGCGGTCCACAGTCGTATCCAGGAGCCGGCCATCGTCGGGTTATCCGTCGGCCATCCCCCGGGTTATCCGGCCACTGATCCGCAGGTCAGGGGGTTGCGGGTCGGCCCCGGTCCACCACACCCGACCCGACGTTCGCCCCCTCCGGGTCGCCCGGCAACTGCCGGGGCAGGACCGGGATACGCAGCTCCCGGCGGCGGTCCAGCGGCCGGACCGCCGCTGCCAGTCGCTCGTCCTCGCCGGCTGCGGCGGCGTACGCGTCGGTCAGCATGGCGAGCACCCGGTACTCGAACAGCGGCGCCTGGATGGCCCGGAACAGCCCCAGCGCGCGGTGCAGATGCACCACCGCCTGCGGCGGGTTGCCGCAGGCCAGGGCGAGTTCACCGAGCGCCAGCGAGACCCGCGCCTCGATCAGCCGCTCCCCCGCGGTACTGGCCAGCCGCAACGCGGTCTGCAACGCCGTACCGGACTCGATGGTCTCCCCGGTCCGCAGGTGCGCGATGCCCAACCCGTGCAGCGCGTACGCCTCACCCACCGGATCACCGATGTCCTGCACGACGATCAGCGCCTGCCCGAACGCCTCGGCGGCGGCACCGGGCTCGCCGGCCTGGAGGTAGGCGTCCCCCAACCGGTGCAGCACCTGCGCCTCGACCCGGCGGCTACCGGCCCGCCGGCTCAACTCCAGGGCCTCGGGCAGCAGCCGGCGCGCGGTGTCGATGTCCCCGGTCTCCAACTTGATCTGCGCCAGGCTGTGCAGCACGTACGCGGCGGCGACCAGGTCACCGCCCTGCCGGAAGATCTCCAACGCCCGCTCGTACCGGTCGGTGGCCGCCTCGAAGTTGCCGCACATCCGGTCGATGAAGGCGATGTTGCGCATCACCAGCGCGGCCCCCTGGCAGTCCGCCGAGTCCCGGAACAGCTCGGCGGCGGCCTCCAGCCGCTTGCGTGCCTCGTCGAACCGCTGCTCCACGATGTGCAGCGACCCGGTCGAGTAGAGCATCGCGGCGGTGGCCCGGTCGTTTCCCTCCTGCTGGGCGGCGGCCAGGGCGATCCGGTGGGTCTCCCGCCAGTCGTTGAGGTAGATCCGCGACTCGAACAGGGTCACCGCGGTGAGCGCCAGGTCCCAGCAGTGCTCGACGAAGCCGGCCCGGGCGGCCTGCCGGACGGCCGCGACGATGGTCAGCCGCTCCCGTTCGAACCAGGACAGCGGCGGGTCGACGAGCTGGGCCACCAGCCGGTCCGGCAGCGGCCAGCGCCGGGCATCGCTGTGCAGCTTGAGGTAGTCGCCCCCGTACACGCCCCGGTGCGCCCGCTCGCAGACCAGCAGCAGCGCACCGAGTACCCGCTCCAGCGCGTCCTGCCGGTCGGCGGTGGACTCCTCGGCGGCCAGGCGTTCCCGGGCGAAGACCCGGATCAGGTCGTGGAAGCGGTAGTGGCTGTGCAGCCCGTTCCCGGTCCCGACGGTCTCGATGAGCTGCGCGTCGGCGAGGTCGTCAAGCAGGTCCTGCGCCTCGGTCAGGGGCTGGTCCAGCAGGGCGGCACCGACCCAGCCGGAGAAGTGCGGGAAGTCCAGGACGGCGAGCAGCCGGAACAGTCGCCTGGCGTCCTCGGCCATGCTGTCGTAGGTCAGCGAGATGCTGGCCCGGATCCCCATGCCGCTGTGCTTGAGCTCGTCGAGCCGGCGCGCCTCGTTCTCCAGCCGTTCGACGAGCTGACCGACGCTCCAGTGCGGGCGGGCCGAGAGCCGGGCACCGGCGATCCGCAGGGCCAACGGGAGGTGCCCGCACAGCTCGGCCAGTTCGGTGGCCGCCCCGGCCTCCCGGGCCACCCGGGGCGCCCCGGCGATCCGGGAGAGCAGCTCGACCGAGTGCCGGGTGTCGAAGACGTCCAGGTCGATGTGGATGGCGCCGGGCAGCCCGGTGAGCCGGCTCCGGCTGGTGATCAGCACGGCGGAGTGCGGCGTCCCCGGCAGCAGCGGCAGGATCTGGTCCTCGCCGCCGGCGTTGTCCAGCACGATCAGCATCTTGCGGTCGGAGAGCAGGTCGCGGTACATCTCGGCCCGCTCCTCCAGGCCATGCGGGATCCCGGTTCCCGGTACGCCCAGCACCCGCAGGAAGCGTTCCAGCACCTGGGTGGGGCTGACCTGCTGGGAGGTCCGGCCGTGCAGGTCGGCGAAGAGCTGCCCGTCCGGGTACCGGGCGGCGACCCGGTGCGAGACGTGCACCGCGAGCGTGGTCTTGCCGACGCCGGGCTTGCCGGCCATCACGATCACCGGTACGGCGAGGTGCGCCGGGTTCTCGGCGGCCAGGGCGAACTGCTGCTCGATCGCGTCGGTCTGCTTGGCCCGGCCGGTGAAGTCGGCGATGTCGGTGGGCAGCAGGCAGGGCACGACGGCCGCCGGTTCGGCCACGCCGGGCGCGGACGGCCGGCGGGGCGGGTCGGTGGGCGTGGCGGGCGTGGCGAGACCGGCCTCCAGCGGGGGCGTGGCCAGATTGAGCCGGGCGTCGGAGGTGAGGATCGCGTGCTGGAGCTGCTGGAGCCACTCGTTGGGCTCCAGGCCGAGTTCGTCGATCAGCCGGCGCCGGGCCACCCGGTACGCCTCAAGGGCCTCGGCCTGCCGCCCGGACCGGTAGAGCGCGAGCATCAGCTGTCCGCGCAGCCGCTCCCGCAGCGGGTACTCCTCGACCAGGTCGGTCAGCTCGGCGACCAGGTCACGGTGCCGGCCCAGTTCGAGTTCGAGTTCGAGGCAGTCCTCGTTGACACTGATCCGCCGCTCGGTCAGCCGGGTCACCGCCGACTGGATCAGCCGGCTGTCCAGCCCTTCCATCGCCGTACCGCGCCAGAGGCCGAGCGCGGAGCGGTATTGCCGGACCGCCTCCTCCGTACGGTTGTCGTCCCGGGCCTGCCGGGCCTGGGTCAGCAGCTCCTCGTAGCGGTGCAGGTCCAGGGCGCCATCGTCGACCCGGAGCAGGTAACCGCCCGACCGGGTGACGATCGCGTCGGGGTAGCCGTGGGCGGCGAAGAGCCGGCGCAGTGCGGAGACGCAGATCTGCACCTGTACCCGGGAGGTGGGGGGTAGGTCCTCCCCGTAGATGGCCTCGACCAGTCGGGCGATCGGAACGAGACGGTTGGCTTCGAGCGCGAGGCTCGCGAGCACCACCTGCTGTCGGTGACCTCCCAGATCGAGACGATTGCCGTTGGCGACAACCTCCAGCGGGCCCAGGATACGTAACTCCACGTGCGCCTCCTCGGGCGAGAGGTCGCGGGGAGAGGCAGCCGGGAAGGTCAGCATCGCCAACCCTCCACACGCCTGACAGGCGGAGGGATGCCTGTCCCACCGCCGGGCTTCGGGTCGTGACCAGAACCCGAGCTACGGACCACCGCTTGCACAGTCACGGATGTCTTTCCCCCCGTACCGCTGCAAGGCTACGAATTTGGTCAGCCGGTCGCTAGTCGAGGCAGCAGGTCAGGTCTTATCGCCCAACCAAGACTGCCCGAACCGCCAATTGTGGAAACAGGTTCGTTACTTTTGTTGTTATTAGCCTGATCGTAACGTGGCTATGCTCGCTCAGCCCGGAAAAAATGCGAATAGCTTTCACGTACTGCCATGTCTGCTTACCTGAGCAGGGCGGACAGGATAGACACCGCCCGTGAGCAGCAGTTATAACGTCCTGCACAAATCTGATTACCAAAAGTCAGGTAAAACCACGACGCCCACCAGCGGCGCGTACGCTGCGTATCTACTTCGTCATTCCCGGTTGCCAACGCAGATGCCCCCCGCAATACCCGGCACACCCGGAACAACGGTAGCCGGTTGGGCCGGGTTCACCAGGGCCTGTTCACCCATTCCACCGGCTTCCACGAGAACCATCTGTGCTTTCGGCCACCAGCGGCCACCCCACCCGGAGAATTTCTGATCAGTCAAATTTCCCGGCAGCACGGGTCGGGGCGGCGCACTGCCGGGGCACCGAACCCCGCTACCGCCGCTCCAGGATGACCCGTTCTGCGGTGAGGTCAGCCCGGGTCGACTTGAAGCCGGCGGTGGCGACCGCCTTACCCAGCGAGTTGCTGGTCGAATACCAGTAGGGCGGATGGTTACGGGCAGACGGCGGCAGCGCCGCCCCCAGGATGTCCTCGATCTCGGCGAAGGTCAGTGGAAGCGAGTCCACTGTCTGTGCCCGCAACCAGTCGATGAGCGGCTGATATTTGCCCGGAGGCGACGTGTCGTGCCCGGGATCATCCGGCAGCTCATCGACAGCGGGGGTGCTCTCCTTCTCTGCGGAGACGAGAGGCACCGCGCCCGCAGTGCCCTTCGGCGCCGGCCAGATGTCGACGACGACCTGCGCCAACTCCCGGGTACGGGTCCGGATGGTGTCCTCGTTCCAGGAGTCCGGTGCACCGAGCACCAGATCGGCGTTGAGTTTGAGGGTGGTGTGCTTCAACAGCTCGGTCCGCTTGCCGGTGGCACCGAGTCCCCGCTCCTGCGCCTCTTGGTCGGTCCACGGACGGTTGGACAGCGCCGGGTTCAGTTTGCTGGTGACCAGGGTCAGGTTACCGAGCGTGTGGATGAGCAGATCCCGATCAACGGCCGCCGCCTCGTCCACCCCGGCCGACCAGTGCTCGCGCCAGGCCTGGGGCATGAGGTGTTCCACGGTCAGGTTGCGCGGACACCAACTGTGCTCGCTTTTCTCCGTCCGCCGGTGGTCCTCGATCGCCTCGATCAGCATCCGGAGCCGGGCCCGCAGCAGTGCCTTGTAGAGCGGGGCAGTCTCCAACGCCTCCATCACCTGCGCGTCGGTGGGCCAGAAGCGCGAGTCTGCCTGCTGGGCGAGCAGGAAACGCTCGGTCACGTCACCGGCGGCGGACGGACCACACGTGCGCAATTCCCGCAGCAGCTCCAGCATCAGACGGTTGATGTCCTTGCTGGTGAGGCGGCAGATGGCTCGACGGATGAGCCAGCTCTCCAGCACACCGAGAGCCTTGTCCCGCTGGTCCGGCGACAGTACGTCGGCTGGCCACCGGAGCAGCCACAGCAGGATCGGGGTGACCACTGCCGAATCCAACGCCTGGAGCACCCGGTACCTGAACCGCCCTACCGCGGAATCCGCCGACCAGGAGTCCAGGGAGGCATAGTTGCGGGCATCCTGACTCAGCTCTGCCAGAAGCACCGCAAGCTCGGGTTGCCCGTCGTGCAGGTGCTCACGGAACGCGACGAAGATGCGGTCCGATGGCACCTCCCGTGCGGTACGCATAATCAACCAGTAGTTGACGAAAATGTCGATGCGGGGCACGTACTGGCGGCCCCGGGCGACCTTCTGCCGCCAGTAGTCGGTGTCCAGGTCCCGCCACCACTGCTGATAGAGGCCGGTGACGTCGAGCCCTTGGGTCAGGGCCACCTGGAAGACCAGGTTCTTGATCAGATCCGCTGCCAGCAGCGGTGCACCCCGGTGGTTCAGCGTCTCGAAGATGACCTGTGCGTTGTCGCCCGGCTCCAGGTCGATCACCACGAGCTTGAGGTGTTCCCGTAGCGCCTGGGCCAGGGCCCGGATCCGGGCGGCCGCCTTGTCGGGGTCACCGGTCACCTCCGCCCAGTCCTCGACGGCCCGGACGAAGTAGGCATGTGCGCGGACCACCGTGGCGTCGGCGAGTTCCGCCGGGAGAACTGGCCCACCTGCCGATGGTGCTGGCTTCCCACTCGTCATGGCCGCCCGGAACGCGTCCTGGTCGCGGTCGGTGGGCCAGACCTTGAACACCTCGTCCTGGTCTTGTGAGATAACCGGCTCGTTACGGACCAGGATGCGCAACGCTTGCGCGTCCATCGATGCGCCGTACTGGGTGGCCACCCGATGCGCAGCGTTGAGCAGCAGTTGCAGCGTGGTAAGACGCTGCTGCCCGTCGATGACGTGCCGGGCCATGATGTACCCGGACGACGCGAACGGCTCGTCCAGCACGATCGCGCCGAGAAAGTGCGGTATGACCTGCGGCCCCCCGAAGCCAGTAGGTGCCGGCAGCAACTGCTCGGCGACGGCGCGGACGTCCTCCCAGAGCGGAGCCCACTGGTCTACCTGGTTCCACACGTACGGTCGCTGGAACAGCGGGACGACGTGGCGCACGTGGTAGCCGAAGATCGCGGTGGGGGTCAGCGTCTTTGCCTGCATGCTCGTCCTCGGGTGGTAGGCGTACGAGTTGCGCACGATCCTCAGCAGGACCGGACGCGGGCGGTGCATCAAGCCGATGTAGACAATCCGACGTGGACTGTCCTTTTGGTACTCGGAGGCGTGCGGCTACTCTGCCTCTCTGTGTTCTGGCGGTGCCCCATGCTATGCCGGCGCCCGGACCGGACGACCGTCGAGAAGCGTCGGAGTGGAGGCACGTACCAGTGAATCGGGCCGATTGGTCACTGGCGTGACGGGCGTTACGGCGAAGCGGTCCCCGGACTCGGGAAAGGCGCCCAAAGTCGGCGACATCCCCGCACCGGGCCAGCTCGTCACGGTCCGGAACCGCCGCTGGGTGGCCGCCGACGTGGTACGCAGCGCGGTGGCCAGCGGGGATCCGCACGTCTTCACCGGTCACCCGCCACACCTGGTGACCCTGGTCAGTGTCGAGGACGATGCCCGCGACGAGGAACTGCGGGTGATCTGGGAGCTGGAACCCGGCCGGATGGTGCACGACAACGCCGTACTCCCCGATCCGGCGGGCGGATTCGACGACCCGGGCCAGTTGGCCGCCTTTCTCGACGCGGTGCGCTGGGGGGCCATCGCCTCCGCCGACCGCACCGCCCTCCAGGCACCGTTCCGTAGCGGGATCGAGATCGAGGACTACCAGCTCGATCCGGTGGTCCGCGCGCTCTCCATGCCGCGTACCAACCTGCTGATCGCCGACGATGTCGGCCTCGGCAAGACCATCGAGGCCGGCCTGGTCATGCAGGAGTTGATGCTCCGGCACCGCGCCCGCACGATGGTCATCGTGTGCCCGGCCGGGCTGACCCGGCAGTGGCGGGACGAGATGCGGGACAAGTTCGGCCTCGACTTCCGCATCGTCGACACCGCCCTGCTCAAGACCCTGCGCCGGTCCCGTGGCCTCTACGCCAACCCGTGGACGCACTATCCACGGCTGATCGTCAGCATCGACTGGCTCAAGCGCCCCCGACCGCTGCGGCTGCTGCGCGAGGTCCTCCCGGTCGCCCCGCGCTATCCCCGCGCGTTCGACCTGCTGGTGGTCGACGAGGTGCACACCTGTGCGCCGTCCGGTCGCGGCCGGTACGCGGTCGACTCGCACCGCACGACGGCGGTGCGGACCCTGGCCCCGCACTGCGAGCACCGGCTCTTCCTCTCCGCTACCCCGCACAACGGTTACCCGGAGTCGTTCAGCGCCCTGCTGGAACTGCTCGACGACCAGCGTTTCGCGCGGGGGGTCAAGCCCACCGAGGAGCAACTCGCCCGGGTGATGGTGCGCCGGCTCAAGAGTGAGCTGCCGCCGAGGTGGGACGGCACCCCGCGCTTCCCCGCCCGGCACCTCAACTACCTGGAGGTCGACTACCCGGCGGCCGAGCGGCAGGCGCACGACCAGCTCAACCGGTACGCGGCCAGCCGCCGCAGCGGCGCGCCCGGCCGGGCCGGGGAACTCGCCGCCGACTTCGTCACCACCCTGCTCAAACGCCGGCTGTTCTCCTCACCGAAGGCGTTCGCGGAGACCGTCGACACCCATCTGGCCACGATGACCGCCCGGTCGGACGGTACCGACGCCGACGTGATCGACCGTGCCGGGGCAGCGGCGGGTGAGCGGGTACTGCAACCGATGATCGAACGGCTCGCCGAGACCGCCGAGGACGACCAGGCGTACCGGGAGGCCGAGGCGGACGCGCTGACCGCCGTCCGGCACTGCGTGGCGCCTTTGTCCACGCAGGAGCGCGCACTCCTGACCGAGCTGCGCACCTGGGCACGGGCCGCCCAGGACCGGCCGGACGCCAAGTTCGCCGCCCTGCGCGGCTGGCTGGATCCAATCGTGCGGCCGGACGGCGGCTGGTCCACCGACCGGGTCATCATCTTCACCGAGTACCGGGACACCCAACGCTGGCTGCACGAACGGCTGCTGACCGCCGGGTATCCGCCGGAGCGGATCGCACTGCTCTACGGCGGGCAGGACGGTGACGAACGCGAGCACGTCAAGAACGTCTTCACCGAGGATCCCGAGCTGGACCCGGTACGGATCCTGCTCGCCACCGACGCGGCCAGCGAGGGCATCAACCTGCAACGGCACTGTCACCGGTTGTTGCACTGGGAGATCCCGTGGAATCCCAACCGCCTCGAACAGCGCAACGGCCGGATCGACCGGCACGGCCAGCGCGCCCCCCGGGTCGAGGTGCTGCACTTCGTACCGGCCGGCTGGCAGCACGTCGACTACACCACCGGTTCGCTGGAGGACGAGCTCGCCTTTCTGCGGCTGGCCGTGGAGAAGGTGGAGGCGATCCGGACCGACCTGGGCAGCGCGGGCGAGGTGATCGCCACCCAGGTCGAGCAGAAGATGACCGGGAAGCGTACGGACTGGCAGGTCACTGACGCCGAGATCGGCCGGCGGGCCGGCCGGGCCCGGCTGCGGGTGGAACGTGACCTGGCCCGGGACCTGCACCGGCTGACCGAGACGTTGCAGGGCAGCCGGGCCGAGCTGAACCTCACCCCGGCCACCGTGGAACGGGTCGTCCGGACCGCCCTGCGGCTGGCCCACCGCCGGGATCTGATCGACGCACCGACCCCGCCCGGCGCCACCGGCACCTGGTTCCGGCTGCCCGAACTCCCCGGCGCCTGGGCGGCGGCCCGCAACGACGGGCTGCTGCACCCGATCACCGGCCGGGAACGACCGGTCACCTTCGACCCGGATGCGGCGGCCGGGCGTACCGACGTGGTCCTGCTGCACCTGGGCCACCAACTCGTCGGGATGTGCCTGCGCCTGCTCCGGGCCGAGCTGTGGGCCCGGGCGGGTGCCCCCGGCGACGGTCGCTCCGGGGCGGCCAGACTGAGCCGGGTCACCGCCCGGGTCGTACCCGGGGACCTGCTGCGCACCCCGGCGGTAGTGGCACACGGCCGGGTGGTGATCACCGGCGCGGAGGGCACCCGGCTGCACGAGGAGATCGTCACGGCCGGCGGGCTGATCGAAGCCGGCCGGTTGACCCGGCTCCGCCAGGAGGAACTGGACAAGCTGCTCGCCGCCGCCACCGAGCAGGCGCCGGCCACCGCCGTGCAGGACCAGCTCACCCGGCTCTGGCCGGCGCTCGCCGGACCACTCGCCCAGGCCCTCGCCACCCGCGCCGGCCAACGCACCCGCAGCCTGCTCGGGTTGCTCACCCGGCGGTGTGACGAGGAGGTCGCGGCGATGGAGGCGGTCCTCGCCGAGCTGGCCACCGCCATCGAACACCGGCTCGACGACACCCCGTCCTGGGAGCAGCCGTCGCTGTTCACCCTGGAACGACCGGAACGCGACCAACTGCACGCCGACCGGGACGCCCTGCGGGCCCGGCTGCGCGACATCCCGGCCCAGCAGGAACGGGAGACCCGGGCCCTGCGACGCCGGTACGCCGACCCGACCGACCGGTGCTTCCCGGCCGCCGTGACCTTCCTGGTGCCCGCCGCCCTCGCCCGAGGTGACCGCTGATGCCCGCCACCACCCCGCCCCGCACGGCCGGCGCCGGTCGCCACAGGGGCCCGGCCCGGCCGTACGTGCCGAGCACCGCCGAGCAGCACGCCGAGTGGCTCGGCCTGCTCCGGCCGGACGGGCCGTTCCTGACCGTCCCGGTGCTCGCCGAGGCGCTGCCGCAGGGTCTGGACACCGTGCCGGAGACCGTCCGGGCCCGCATCCGGCGGGGCTGGGCCGAGGTGCAGGAGTCACCGGATCTACTCGGCCCGCCCTGGACCGAGCTGATCCTCACCGAGTTGCTGCGTTACCCGGACAGCGCCCGTACCGATGGCAGCAGCCTGCCGGCGGAGACGGTGACCGGCGGTTTCCGGCCGGACCTGGTGCTGTCCGGCCCGCAGCCCGGCGGCGGGCGCGCGGCCCGGCTGCACGTCCACCGGCATCCGGTCGGCACCCCGCTGACCACCGCCCGGGGCGGCCAACCGGCGCTGACCGAGCGGGCCGCGCAGCTCTGCCGGGACACCGGTACCCCACTGGCGTTGCTGACCAACGGGCAGCACTGGGCGCTGGTGCACGCCCGCCCCGGCGAGCCCACCGGCACCGCCGTCTTCGACGCCGACCTGTGGCTGGAGGAGCCGGCGCTGCTGCGTGCCTTCGCCACCCTGCTCGCCGCACCCCGGGTGCTGACCCCGCCGACGCACCCGGACGGCACCCCGTCGACCAGCCTGGCCGGGCTCTTCGCGCGCAGCGCCGACGCCCTCACCCAGATCACCACCACCCTCGGCGACCAGGTACGCCGGGCCGTGGAACTCTTCGTCGCCGAGCTGGCCCGGCTGGACCGCGAGTCGGCCGGTACGCTGCTCGCCGACATCGACGGCCGGGAGATCTACCGGGGCGCACTGACCGTCCTGATGCGCCTGGTCTTCCTGCTCTACGCCGAGGAGCAGCGCCTCCTGCCGGCCGGTGACCCGCTCTACGACGCCGCGTACGCCGCGTCCACCCTCTACGACCAGCTCAGCGCCGTCCGGGACCTGCACGGCGACGAGATCGGCGACCGGCGGACCGCCGCTTGGCCCCGGCTGCTCGCCCTCTTCGCCGCCGTGCACGGCGGCTCCGAACATCCGGACCTGCGGATTCCCGCCCACGGGGGGTCGCTCTTCGACCCGGCGCGGTTCCGCTGGCTGACCCGGGCAGCGGTCACCGACCGGGTGGTCCACGAGATGCTGGACGCGCTGCTGATCCTGCGGCACCGGGGCCGGGCCGCCGAGCGGCTCAGCTATTCCAGCCTCGGCGTGGAGCAGATCGGCCACGTCTACGAGGGGTTGTTGGAGTTCTCCTGCGTCCGGGTGGACGTCCCGCACGCCGGGCTGATCGGCAAACACGAGCCGGAGCTGCCGCTCGCCGAGCTGGCCGACGCCGCCGGCCGGGGCGAGGAGGCGCTACGCGCCTGGCTGACCGAACGCTGCGGCCTCACCGCCCGGCAGGTGGACCGGGCCAGGGCCGCCGCGCCCAGCCCGCACGAGCTGGCCGCGCTGCATGCGGCCTGCGACAACGACGCCGAGCTGGCCGACCGGGTACGCCCCTGGTGGGGGCTGCTCCGCACCGACCTGCGCGGCCTGCCCACGGTCTTCCCGGCCGGTTCGGTACTTTTCACCCAGGCCGGTGACCGGCGGGCCACCGGCACCCACTACACCCCCCGGGAGCTGGCCGACGAGGTGGTCCGGCACACCCTCGCCCCGCTCTGCTTCGCGCCCGGCCCGGCGCAGGGCATCGTGGACGAGGGGGTCTGGCGGGCCAAGACCGCCGATGAGCTGCTCAAACTGAAGGTGCTCGACCCGGCGATGGGCTCCGGGGCGTTCCTCGTCTCGGCCTGCCGCTATCTCGCCGAGGTGGTCGTCCGGGCCTGGGACCGGGACGGCCTGCCAGCCGACCTGGCCGCCAGCAACCCGTCCCGGGACGACCTGCTGCTGGCCGCCCGACGCCGGGTCGCCGCGAGGTGCCTCTACGGCGTCGACCGCGACGACATGGCCGTCGAGCTGGCCAAACTGTCGCTCTGGCTGGTCACCCTGGCCAAGGGCAAACCGTTCGGCTTCCTCGACCACGCCCTACGCTGGGGTGACTCGCTGGTCGGCATCACCTCTCTCGACCAGCTCACCGCCTTCCACCTCGACCCGAAGACCGGGCTCTTCCAGAACAACCGGCTGCTCGGCACGATCGTCGACGAGTTGCACGAGGCGGTCGACGAGATCACCCGCCTGCGGGAGTCGATCGAGTCGAGCGTGGTCGAGGACACCCGCGACGCCGCCGACAAGGCCGCCAAGCTCGCCGAAGCGGAACAGCTCGGGTACGGCCTGCGGCTGGCCGCCGACGCGGTGGTCGGCGCCGCGCTCTCCACCGCCGCCCGCGCCCCGCGCCGCTCGGCGACCCTGGACAGCGCCGGCTCCGAGCGGGACGGCAGCTACGACGACCGGATCACCAGCGTCAGTGACAAGGTGTACGCGGTACTCCGCGACCGGGCCGACTCGGAGCTGGAACACCAGCTCCGGGCACAGGTGACCGGCTGGCTGCGCGGCGAACGCCCGGCCCCGATCCGGCCGCTGCACTGGCCGTTGGAGTTTCCCGAGGTGGTCAACCGGGCCGGCTTCGACGCGGTCATCGGCAACCCACCCTTCGTGGGTGGACAGCGTCTCGCCGGCTCGATTGGCCCCGACGTACGCGAATACCTGGTCGAGCGGATCGGCCGGGGCCGGCGGGGCAGCGCCGATCTCTGCTCCTACTTCCTGCTCCGCAACCTGAGCGTGGCGAGGCAGGGTCGGGTCGGCATCATCGCCACCAACACCATCGCCCAGGGCGACACCCGGGAGGTCGGCCTGGACCAGGCGGTCGACATGGGCTGGTCGATCTACCGGGCCAACAAGTCGCAGCCCTGGCCGGGCACCGCCTCACTTGAGGTGTCGCTGCTCTGGGTCGGCCACGGCGCCGCCGCCGACAGGCCGGTCCTGGACGGCCGCCCGGTGCCGGGCATCACCCCGTCCCTGGACGTCCGCTCCCGGGTCACCGGCAAACCGCACCGGCTGGCCGCCAACGCCGGCCAGGCGTTCATCGGTTCATACGTTCTCGGCACGGGTTTCCTGCTGGAACCGGAGCGGGCCGCTTCATTGATCGACAAGGACCCCCGCAACAGGGAGGTGCTCTTCCCCTATCTCAACGGCGAGGACCTGAACTCCCGCCCGGACTGCTCGGCTCGCCGCTGGGTCATCAACTTCCACGACTGGTCTATGGAGATGGCACAGCAGTACCCCGACTGCTTCGCCATCGTCGAACGCGAGGTGAAACCTTTCAGGGCAACCAACAACCGGGCAGCACGGCGAGAGCGATGGTGGCAGTTCGCCGAGAAAGCGCCCGCACTATATGCGGCTATCAGAGGATTAAATCGTGTCCTCGTCATCGCACGGCTCAGCAAAACAGGTCTTCCCACCCTCGTTTCCACTGGTCAGGTCACCAGTGACCAAGTCATCGTTTTTTCCACCGATGGCTACGAGTCTCTCGCACTCCTTTCCAGCAATCTCCATTTTGCTTGGTGGACCACGAAGGGTGAGTCAAGCCTGCGGTCCGATCCTCGATACACACCGTCGGATGGGTTCGAGACGTTTCCGCAGCCAGACAACGCAACCGACCGGATGACGCAGATCGGGGCGGAGTTGGATTCGTACCGGCGGTCGGTGATGTTGGACCGGGAGTTGGGGCTGACGAAGCTCTACAACCTGGTCCACGACGAGCAGGTCAGCAGCGCGGACATTCGGCGGCTGCGGGATATCCACGTCGAGATCGACGAGGCGGTGGCCGAGGCGTACGGCTTCGGTTTGTCTCTCGGGCATGGGTTCCACCAGACCCGGCAGGGCGTCCGCTTCACCATCGATCCGGCCACCCAGGTCGAGGTGCTTGATTTCCTGTTGGAACTCAACCACCAGCGCTACCGGGAAGAGGCGCCCAAGGGACTGAGTTCTGGCACCCGACGAAAGCCGAGCAAGCGAAGCGGCCCGGTCTCCCGCCCTCGCACTCCCGAGGACGACGAGCCCATGCCGCCCGCCCTGGACGGCGCGCTCTTCCCCCGCCCCGACGCCCTCTTCTGACCAAGATTCACGACGGGCACGTGAGCGGTGGCGTCCGCCTCAGCGGGGAGGGCTTTGCCGCTTCCTGACCGCCACCAGCGTGCCAACCACAGCGGCGATGAGCGGCAGCAGGAAGCAAAGGAGGACGGCGACGTGCCACGGCTTGATTGCACCCATGCCCTGAACCGTAGGCGATCATCGATCGCCCTTCCGAAGCCTGTCGGGTAGCCAACAGCCGTGGGCAGTTACTCCCCTCGTGACGCATATGCCCGGCGGCCTTGCCTACGGGAGTGAACACCTCAGCCACTGACGGCGCACCTCTGCACTGACCGTTTATGGCCCCATGGCCGTGGCGGTCTTTCCTGCGGCAGCACAACTCTGGAAGGGCCCCGTCAGTGAACGACTCCGTCCCCGCCAACGTCCGCTACCTACTGATAACTGTGGTCGGGCTGATCTCCGTGATCGCGGCGATCCTGGCGACGGTGCTCAAGGTGAGCACGGGTACCCGGCTTGCGGACGCGGTCCTTGTTTGTGGCGGCCCTGCCTTCGGCGCCACCTTGGGCCTGGGCCTCACCTTCCTGAGCACGGCCAAGCTCATCTGATCAGCAGCGCGGCTCGCCCGCTGAGTCACGGCTCAGGGGGCGAGTCGCCGTTGAGCACCGGCCAGTAGACCGTGTTGGAGGGTCAGGGGGCGGCACAGCGGACAGTCAGGCTCGCGACGCCTGCCCCGACTTCAGCCCGGTCACGAAGCTGGTCCAGGCGGTGGCGTCGAAGGCGAGCACCGGGCCGGTGCGATCCTTGGTGTCCCGTACGTCCACCGCGCCACCGACGAACCGCACCTCAATGCAGGCCGCGTTGTTGGAACTACGGGAGGACTTGAACCAGCCACGATCAGGGGTGGAGTGAGGGGCGATCACGTCATCTCCTTGGTGATCCGCCGGATGAGGGCCAGCGACTCCTCCGAGCCTAACGCCCGCTCCCGCGCCTCGGCGAAGGTGATCGCGTAGTCGGCCACCCGGCTGGACTGGTCGATGATGTCGCTCGACGTGAGGATCTCCTGCCAGACCAGGTCGGGCAGCCGGGGCGACGGGAACGACAGGATCTGGAACGGGCCACCGAGCGCGGGATGCGCCCCCGCGCTGAACGGCATCACCCGGATCTCGATCTGCTCCGGCCGCTCGCTGATCAGCGTGGCGAGGTAGTCGAGCTGCGCCCGCATCACCGCCGGCCCGCCGATCTGCTGACGCAGCGCGCCCTCGGCCACCACGGTGGTGAGCCGGAGCGGCTGGTCCCCGGTCAACCGCCGCTGCCGGGACATCCGGGTGTTGACCCGCCGATCCATCTCGGTCAGCCGGACATAGGTGTTGCCGCCTCGGATGACCGCGCGGGCGTACTCCTCGGTCTGCAACAACCCGTGCAGCAACTCGTTGTCATAGCTGCGAATGTGATCGGCCCCGGCCTCGTAGCCGAGGAAGCGGAGGAAGTCAGCCGGGAAGAGCTGCGAGAACTGATGCCACCAGGCCCGCTGCATCGCCCCGACCCGCAGCTTCTCCAGCTCGACAGCCTCGCGCGGATCGATCTCGTAGATCTTCACGAGCTGCGCCAGCCGGTCGGCGGGCAGTTTGACCCGGCCGGCTTCCACGCCGGAGACGTACGCCTGGGTGATGCCGCTCGCGCGACCGGCCGCGACCGCCGTCATGCCCAGCTCCTCACGGCGCTCGCGCAGCCGCAGGCCCAGCTCCCATGCCTGCACGGTGGGCGACGCAGGAATACGGCCCGATGTGCGGCGACTGCTCGACGGCTTCGACTTCATCGCGACTCCATGCAGAGGTTGGCTTGGATGACGTACGGACCCTACGACAATGATGGCACGATAACTAGAGGCTTGATATAAACGGCGTGTTGTCCGATGCTCGTTTGCGAGCAGGACGTCTACCGAGCACGAGGGGGCACCGGGATGCTGAACGAGGGTCGGTTGGTCTACCAGGAGCCGGAGGTACGGCACGCGTTCTCGCTGTGCCGGATCGTCGACGCGGGCAGTGTCGACGAGTGGTACGAGCTGCTCGGGGTCGTCCAGGTGACGGTGGACCACCGGTCGCCGGACCGGCTGAGTGACCGGCTACAGCCCTGGGCGCTGGCCACCCTCACCGCCGGCGGCTACGGCTTCGGCCGCTACTACGCCGGCTACTCGACGCTTGACGAGGACGGCGAGCCGGACAAGGCCCTCGGCCACGCCCAGATCGACTGGTCCGGCAGCAGCGTCCTGGTCCCCGCCGACCCGGTCGGGTGACCGCCGACGCGATGACCGAGCGTCCGTCATCGGCCCTTGATCGTCTGCAGTTCAGCTGTACTCGGGTCGGCGTGTCACCCCGCTCAACGACAAACGATCAAGATTCCCCCGATCACGACTGTCGCCATCCTTGGCGTTGCCTGGTCGATGACAAGGTGCCAGCCGACGCACCCAGCTCCAGCGGGTGACTTGCTGGGAGGACCAATGAAGATCGATGTTCGTCTCGCTGCCGAGCTGACCCTCTTCGCCGACCCAGCGGGCACCGACGGGCAGTTCGCGGCATTCCTGGACGAGGTGATGGACCAACTGGCTGCCATCGGCCGGGAGGATGTCGACCTTGCCGCGCGGCTGTCGGACCGGTACGCCGAGTTCGAGACGACCGTCGAAGCGGCTGACTCGACATGGCAGGAGCCGGCTTCCTGATGGACCTATGCACGGCCCTGCACGCAGCCACCGCCCTGGTTCCCGCCGACCCGGTCGGGTGACCGCCGGCCGCCCCGAATCGTTGATCCTCCTCGCAGCGTGAAGGCGCAGCCGTGAACAGGGGAAACAGCCGACCCGGGAGTATGATTTGAGTATGACAAAGCGTGTGACGGTGAGCCTGCCCGACGATGTCGCGGCGTACCTCGACCAGGAGGAGAACGCCTCGGCGGCGGTGGCCGACGCGCTGCGCGCCCGGATGAATCGGGCTGCGGCAACGGCGGAGATGCTCCGGGCGGTCGGGATCGAGGTCACCGACGCCGGCCGCGACCGGGTGCGCGGGGCCCTGCCCCGGCTGACGGCCGAGCAGCGAGCCGAGAACCAGCGCCGCCGGGACATGGTGCGTGCGGGGACCTGGCCGGCCGACGAGAGCGCCGCCGCCTGATGGCCCACGACGCCGACATCGAGATCCGCGCCGTCCTGGACACCTCCGCGATGTTGTCCTACGCCTAGGGGCACGTGCAGGTCGGAGAGTTGCTGGTCGAGGTCGCCGACGAAGGCGCCTACACCGGGCTGCCGACCGTGGCGCTGCTCGACGCGTACACCCGGGTCAGCAGCGGGCCCGCGCGGGCCCGGCTCGGGGTGCTCGCCACCCTGCCCGGCGTCGCGGTGCTGCCGTTGGGCTCGGGCGAGGCGGCCGACGCCGCCGCCGTCGCCAGCCTCGTCAAGGGGGACCTCGGCCGGGCCCACGCGGTCTGGGCGGCACTCGACCACAGCGCCTACTACCTCACCAGCGAACCGCACCTGGCTCCGTCGGTCATCCCCATCGACCAGGTGCACACCATCCCGGTCGACGACATCTGACCAGCCGCCGGTCCGGCCGCACTGCGTATACACAGTGGACGGCGGTGCCACGACGGCGGTTCGACCGGTTACGGTGGCCGGCATGGATGGGGAGAGCGTGCTCGCCGTACCCGATGAGCGGGTGATCCGCGACAAGCTGCACCGGCTGGTCCTGGCCGACCTGCTCGGGCCGCTCGGCGACCCCGACGAGGAGTTCCCCACCCGGGAGGACCCGCTCGAACGGTACGTGCTCGGGCGGCTCGCCCCGAACGGCGTGTCGGTCGACCCGGCCACCCAGGACGAGTTGGGCGACGCGGCGGCACCGGACATCGTGGAGGGTTCCGCCGAGCCCAGCGCCCCGAACGTGCCGAGCCTGGCACCCTCCGCGCTGGGCTTCACCGCCTGCGTGGATGGCGAGGTGACCGCGCTGCGGGTCACCGCCTCCTGGGGGCGCTACGTGCGCACCACCTCCCGGCAGGAGGAGCGCGCCGGGCGGCAGGTCTGGCAGCGCCAGCAGCGGGGTGGCGAGAAGCTCGTGCCGCTCCGCGACGGGCCGCTGCCGGTCCTGGCCCTCGACCCGGCGCAGCCGGAGGTCGTGGTGCGCGGCCGGGCCCGCCAGTTGGCCGGTCACTGGCTGGTCTCGCTGTTCCTGGAGAACCGTCAGCCGGCCACGGCCAAACGCGACGCCGGGCGCTGGCTCTTCCAGGTGGAGCTGAGCGCGACCGGCCCGGACGGCTGGCCGGTCTTCGTGCCCCGGCCCGAGCAGACCACCGGCGGGGACGCCGCCGACCAGGCCGAGCGGCAGCGGCTCGCGATGGCGTACCGGTTCCATCCGGAGTTCGCCGTCGGGCACGGCACGGCGGTCCGCGCCGTACCGGCCGACGACGATCCGCTGAGGGCCGTCGAGCTGATCAGTTGCACGGTCCCGGAGCACGAGGTGCCCTTCACCGACGTACCCGACCCGGACCACGATCCCGACCTGCCGGAGCTGGCCGAGGTGCAGCTCGACATGCGGGCACTCGCCGAGCTGGCCGCCGGGCCGGCACCGGCCCTCACCGCCGCCCTGCAACCCCTGGTCAACGGGTACCGGGCCTGGATCGCCCGCCACCGGGCCGGCGTGACCGACCCGGCCCGGCGGCTCGACGGGTACCGGACAGCCGCCCGGGACGCGCTGACCGACGCCGGCCGGGCCGCCGACCGGATCGCCGCCGGCATCGCCCTGCTCGACGCCGACCCGGTGGCCCGCCGGGCGTTCGCCTTCGCCAACCAGGCGATGTACCTGCAACGGGTGCACACCCGGGTCGCCGCCGACCGGCGGGAACGGCCGGAGGTCAGCCTCGGCCAGGCGTTCGCCGCCGCCGACCAGCCGGTCAACCACCGGTGGCGCCCGTTCCAGCTCGCCTTCATCCTGCTCAACCTGCCCGCACTGGCCGATCCCCGGCACCCGGAACGCTCCGACGACCCCGAGTCGGCGGTCGCCGACCTGCTCTGGTTCCCCACCGGTGGTGGCAAGACCGAGGCGTACCTCGGCCTCACCGCGTTCACCATCGCCGTACGGCGGCTCCAGCCCACGTACGGCGGCCTGACCGCCGACGCCGGGGTGGCCGTGCTGATGCGTTACACGCTGCGCCTGCTCACGATCCAGCAGTTCGAACGGGCGGCCACCCTGATCTGCGCGGCGGAGAGCCTGCGCCAGGCGGACGTGGCGACCTGGGGGCGGGAACCCATCCGGATCGGGCTCTGGGTCGGTGGACGGGTCACCCCGAACCGGATCGACGACGTAAAGGAGTGGCTGAAGCAGCGTCGGTGGCCCGGTCCGAACGGCCGGGGGCAGGGCTCGCCGCACCAGCTCACCACCTGCCCATGGTGCGGCTCCCCGATCGTGGCCGGTCGGGACATCCTGCTGGACGCGACGTACCGCCGCACCCTGATCGTCTGCCCCGAGGTGGACTGCCCGTTCAGCAGCGTCAGCGGGTACCACCTCCCGGACGACCAGCGTGGCCTGCCGGTCCTGGTGGTCGACGAGGAGATCTACCGCCATCCACCGTCGTTGCTGATCGCCACGGTGGACAAGTTCGCCCAGCTCGCCTGGAAAGGTGAGACGGCGGCGCTGTTCGGCCGGGTCAACCGGCGCTGCGAGCGGCACGGACACCTCACCGAGGACATGGAGCGGGCCGACTGGGAGAGACCCACGCACCGGGCGATCGGGGGCGCCCCGGCCGCCCGCATCGTCGACTGTGCCCGGCTCCGCCCACCGGACCTGGTCATCCAGGACGAGTTGCACCTGATCTCCGGTCCGCTCGGCTCCCTGGTCGGCCTCTACGAGACCGCGGTGGACCGGCTGGCGAGCTGGGAACCGAAGCCCGGCCGCTGGGCCCGCCCGAAGGTGGTCGCCTCCACCGCGACGGTCCGCCGGGCACACCGGCAGATCGGCGCCCTGTTCCACCGGGGGACCGAGGTCTTCCCGCCGCCCGGCCTGGACGCCGCCGACAGCTTCTTCGCCCGCCAGCGCCTGTCGGAAGAGCATCCGGGCCGGCGGTACATCGGGATCTGCGCCCATGGCAGCCGGATCAAGTCGACCCTGATCCGGGTCTACGTGTCGGTGCTCGGTGCGGCCCAGAAGCTGCACGAGACGTACGGCCACAATCCGGTCACCGACCCGTACATGACGCTGGTCGGGTACTTCAACAGTCTGCGGGACCTCGGTGGCATGCGCCGGCTGGTCGAGGACGACGTCTCCACCCGTCTCATCCGCGCCGACGAGCGGGGCCTGGCCCGCCGGTACGACCCGCAGTTGCGGGAGCTGACCTCCCGGCTGCCCTCGGACGCCATCCGGCCGCTACTCGACCAGCTCGCCGTCCGGTTCACCGGCGATCGGTCCCGGGACAGCAAGCGACCGATCGACGTACTCCTCGCCACCAGCATGATCGCGGTCGGGGTCGACGTGTCCCGGCTCGGCGTCATGGTCGTCGCCAACCAGCCCAAGTCGACCGCCGAGTACATCCAGGCCACCAGTCGGGTCGGCCGGACCGCCCCCGGCCTGGTCTTCACCGTCTACAACTGGGCGCGCCCCCGCGACCTGTCGCACTACGAACGGTTCGACCACTTCCACGCCAACGTCTACCGGCACGTCGAAGCCCTCTCGGTGACCCCGTTCGCCGAGCGGGCCATCGACCGGGGCCTCACCGGAGTGCTGGTCGCACTCGTCCGCGACCTCGAACCGGGCTACAACGGCAATCTGCGCGCCCAGGAGTTCGACCGGCACAGCCAACTGGCCGACCACATCGTCCGGTTCCTCAAGCGCCGCAGCGACGTCGCCGCCGACAACGCCGTCCGGAACCGGGTCGAGGACGAGTTGGAGGCCCGACTCGACCTGTGGGCGCGGGAACGTGCCCGACCGGCCCGGCGGCTCGCCTACGACAAGCCGTACCGCAGCGACGACGTCGCCGGCCTGCTGCACCGCCCCGAGGAGGGCCGCTGGCGGCCGACGACCTGCCCCACCTCGCTACGCGACGTCGAACCGGGCATCCAGCTCCAACTACAACTCAACGGCGCGGCCGAGGAGGCCCCGCCGCCCTTCCTTCCCCGCGACCACGGGACCCCGGCGGCAACCTGAGATGACTTCACCAGCACGTACCCTCCGGGTCGGCGCGCTGCGCCCCAACCAACTCCTGCACACGTACGGGGTCGGTTCCGTCGCCGACCTGCCCGGTCTGTCGGTCATCACCCTGGGGCTGGACCACTGGGACCTGTCCCGCTCGACCATGCTCACCGAGGACCGGCTGCTGGCGGCGATGCGGAGGAAGCTCGGTCCGCAGGTGCAGGCGCTCCGCCTGCCGCCGCACCTGCCGGAGACCTCCGACCTGTCGGCCGAGTGGGCCCGGGTCGGCGTACCGGTGGCCCTCTTCCCCACCTGGCTGCGCTGCTCGGACACCCGCTGCAACCGGCTCGCCCCGGCCGACGTGGGCTTCTTCGAGCTGCTCTCCTCCCACCTGCCCGACCGGGTGCGGTACGTGCACTCGTGTCGGAGCAACGGCGGAAACCGGCCGACTGCCGTCCCGGCCCGCTTCGTGCTGGCCTGCGACAAGGGCCACCTCGACGACTTCCCGTGGTCCTACTTCGCGCACGGGGGCACCGATCCGGGCGCCGGGCACCCGCTGAAGCTCTCCGAGCGGGGCAGTACCGGTGAGACGATCAACATCCTGGTCTCCTGCGACGAGTGCGGCACCCGACGCCCGATGGCCGAGGCGTTCGGGCTGGCCGCCGAGCGGAACCTGCCCGCCTGCCGGGGCCGGCACCCGCACCTGGGCACCTACGACCCGTCCTGCGACGCGCTGACCCGGACCCTCGCCCTGGGCGCCACGAACAGTTGGTTCGCCATGCAGATACGGGTCTTCAGCCTGCCCCGCGCCGAGCACCCGGTGGACCAGGTCGTAGCCGACAGATGGACTGCTCTCAAAGTGCTGGCCAACCTCGACGCGGCGACCGCCAAGCAGATTCTGCCCACCCAGAGCTGCTGGCCGGACCTGGAGCCGTACGGGGTGGAGCGGGTCTGGGCGGCCATCCAACGCCATGCAACGGCAGACGCCCCCGGCAAGGACACCGAGGAGGAGCAGGACGACCTGCTCACCCCGGAGTGGCGGGCGTTCACCGCCGGTACCCGGCTGGACCTGCCCGACTTCACCACCCGGCCCGAACCGGCCCCGGCACCGCACCGCGACTGGCTCCGGCAGGTCGTGCTGGTCCCCCGGCTGCGGGAGGTCGCCGCGCTCTACGGCTTCACCCGGATCGACGCGCCAGAATGGAATGTCCTCGACACTCCCGACCAGCGGCGCGCGCCGCTCGCCAGCAACGACCCGGACTGGGTGCCGTGCGCGGAAATGCGGGGCGAGGGCATCTTCCTGCGCTTCGACGAGGCCCGGCTCACCGCCTGGGAGCACCAGCCGGAGGTGAAGCAGCGCGAGCAGCTCCTCATCCGGGCCCACGAGATGTGGCGGGCCCAGCGCAGAATGCCACCGGACGGGTGGCCGGGCCTGCGCTACCTGCTGCTGCACACCTTCGCCCACGTGCTCATCAGGGAATTCGCCCTGGAGTGCGGATACAGTGCCGCCGGCATCGGGGAACGGATCTACGCCAGCACCGGGGAAGAGCCCACTGCTGGCGTGCTGCTCTACACGGCCGCCCCGGACAGTGAGGGCACCCTCGGCGGGTTGGTGTCGCTGGGCCGTGCCGACCGGCTGGGCTCCCTCATCGACCGGGCTCTGGAGGCCGCCCGGCTGTGCAGCTCGGATCCGCTCTGCGCCGAGCACGACCCGACCGTGCACGCCCGGCTCTCCGCCGCTGCCTGCCACGCCTGCCTCTTCGCTGCGGAAACCTCCTGTCATCGGGGTAACCACTACCTGGACCGGGCGCTGCTGGTGGACACGCTCAACGACAGCGGCTGCGGTTTCTTCCCCGGATGAGCCGGATGAGTCAGGACGGATTCTCAGCGACCGGCCGGGGCGGATCTGCGGCAGCGGGTCGGGACAGCTTCGCGGCAGCGGTCGCCGCCACCGTCGCGGAGCTGCCCGCCGGACATGTGGCCGCCTGGGCGAACCGGTTGATGCGGGTGGCGACGCCGGACGGCTCTGTGGAGGCGGCCCTGATCAACGCCCGACCCGGGCACCTGGTGGCCGCACCCGCCCGGCGGCTGGTCCGCGCGTGGTCGGCCGAGGCACCGGAGTTGACCGGGCCGGCGGTCGCGCTGGCCCTGCGCAGTGCCGCAGTGCTGCACCAGCAGTCCGCCGGGCACCGTACCGAGCTGGTCGTCAGCGGGCCGACCAGTCCCTCGGTACCGGTACGGCTCACCAGCTCGGTGGTCGTGGAGCTGGTCCGGGCGGCCCGGCATTCGCTGCTCGTGGTGAGTTTCGCCGCGTACGGCGTGGCCGAGGTGGTGCGTGAACTGGTCGCCGCGAGCAGTCGGGGGGTACGGATCGATCTCGTCCTGGAGGACTCGGTCGACGCGGGCGGGTCACTGCGCGGCCCTCTCGGGGCATCCGCCGCGTTCGCGGAGCTCCGTGACCGGGCCACGTTTTGGCACTGGCCCGCCCGGCGGCGGCCCGGCACCAGCACCGGCACCTCACGGGTCTCGTTGCACGCGAAGATCATCGCAGCGGACACCCGGGCGGCGCTGGTGAGCAGCGCCAACCTGACCGATCGGGCCCTGTCGAACAACCTCGAAGTCGGCGTCGTGCTCCACGACCCGGAGGTGGTACGCCGGATCGTGGCGCACTTCGCCGCACTCATGGACCCAGAAACGGGGCCACTGCAACCGCTGGCCCGATCCGGGTAGCCGGTTCGAGCTCCTGCCGGATCCAGTGGTGCTAAATCTCGTCCAAGCGGCGCAACAACTCCTCACTCAACACCTTGAAATCCTGATGGCACCGCTGGACCAACGTCTGGGTACTGCCCAACGCGCCATCCGCCGAGCGCAGATCGAACATTGGCTTGCGGGCATCATGAGCCAACGGCATGAGACTCTGATAGTTCCGCAGAGTGGCAATCTCGAACTTGTGCCCGATCTCGATATCAGCCTGGTCCAGCACGGCTGTGGCGAAAACGGTCGGAATCCGCTCCAGCCATCGCTGGTAGGCGCGGACCGGCCGGTCGAGACGCATCGTCGGCTGCATAATCACGTATCCCAACGGCGACATCGCTCCCGGCGGCGCGGCGATTGTCGGTGGGATCCTGGGAAGTACGGTGTTCCGCCAGATCGATCGCCACTCGCGCAGCGTCGGGCCCAGGTTCTTCAAGCCACGTAGTGAGAACAGATCGGCTGCCAACGGCATAAGCACCGCGTCGGCCGCCAGCAGGGCTGCCCGGTTGATCGCACCGAGGTTCGGGCCGACGTCGATGAGGATGATCTGGGCGTCGACCACCGTAGCGGCCCGCTGGATGATCCGATGGAACGCTGTCGTGACACGAAGCGCTGCCTGGTCATTCCCGGTGAAGCCGCGAGGCCACGCATCCGACAGCCTATCCTCGAACCTGCTCAGGTCCAGATCGCCCGGCAGCAGCCAGAGATCCTGCGTGATCGTGACCGGCTGCACGTCCTCGATGTCGCCGACGCCATTCATTATCGGCTGGATCGCCGTCACCACAGTGCCTGTCCCTCGGTCCGCCGGTGACCACAGGCGCGACTGGTGCGGCCCTCCCCAAGCCGGCGTCGCGGTCTCGTTCCAGAGCGCCCCGAGCGCATCCTCGTCGAGGAAGGCCGCAGTCAGATTGGACTGCGGATCGAGATCGACAGCGAGCACCCGATGGCCGAGGCGCTGGAGCATGTGCGCCAGGTGATAGGTGAGAGTCGTCTTACCAACGCCGCCCTTGTTGTTGAACATGGCAACAGAGATCACGCCGTGCTCCTCATCGTCACCGTCCAGGAAGAGTCGTCAATGATGAACTCGGGCTCAGGATTGCCGTTTCGACTCAGGGAGCTCACGATCCGGCCGATTCCCCGGCCGAACCGGTTGACGTAGCCCAGCGACTTCATCGCTGCGGCAAGTGACGGGTTCCGATAGTCGTTGACCCGATCGAAGTTGTCCCGCCGGACCTGTCCGAACGGTCCACCGGGGTTGGTCACCTCGATTCGGTCTTCGAACCACGCGATCCGCACCGGCGCGTTCGACGACTCGTAGTTCCGGTGCATGATGGCGTTCATACACACCTCGCGCAGGGCGTCGAACGGATAGCTCGGCCGATGCTCTTCACGGAATCCGCTGACCTGCACCAGCCGCGTGTGCAGGTGCCCCTTGAGGACCGTCTCCAGGCGTTCGGCGGTGCTGATGACATTCGACCGGATGTCCTGCTCATCCAGGATCGCTCCCCCGACGTCAACGCCTTCGTAGCGCACGAACTGCACGTACGCCCCAGGCAGGCGAGTGGTCGGGTTGAGACCGACGAGGAGGAGGCCAAGCACGGTCGGCGTACCGTCAACATCCGCGAGTCGGAGGGACGCGAGTTGCTGCTCGATCGGCCGATGGTTCTCCTCGATCACCGACTGGTCGACCGCCTGCCGTAGGTACTCCGACCGAAAGAGTCCGAGGTCCAGATCCCCTAGCTCGGCATCAGGAACCACGCGGACATCGAAGGGCGTATCAAAGGAACGCCGGCGTTCGGACAGTACCCGCTCGTCGTCACGTGTCGCCCGCCGCGTCGACGGTCCCGTGCGGACGTAGACCACGTTGTCGTACCGAACCGGAGGCGTCGCTGAGGCGTGAACCGTCACCAGGATCACGTCAAAGCCCTGAAACTTCTCAGCCGTGACGAACATCGAGGGCCGATCGAGGATCAGCCCTTGGTCTCGGTACTCGGTGATCTTCAGCAGCGCGGCGTCGGAGGTATCCACACCTCCGGCTGGCCGCCCCTTGTCGTCCACACCGATGACGAGGTGCCCCACACCAGCGCCAGGCAGATCATTCGCAAGCGCACAGATCGCCTTACGGATGGCGTCGCGTCCCGTCGCGTCCCGCTTGAACTCCAAGCTGGCGGTCTCCTGGGTGCCTAGGCGGAGGGCAAGGTCTGTGCTCATGGCCTGATTCTTCCCCACTGGTCGAGGGGCCCCAGCGCTGGCCCGATGCCCGTCAAGTCGGCAGACAGATCGCACCAATACAACACGGTGAGTAGATCCCCTCGCTCGGGAAATTAGTTCCACGACCAAGGCGCCGCGATCGCCGTTCATCGTTGCGACGCTGGCAGGCCGGCTCGGAGCCAGTTCACGGCGCAAGACATCCCCGAAACCGGCCCGCTACTACCGCTGCCCGGGTCCGGGTAGCCGACTCCGCAGTTCCCTCGCCACGCTCTCCGGCTCTGCCAGGCACCGCCACGCGGCAAGTCTGACGACCGGCATCGGAGCGGGCGCCACATCGAGGCGCGCGAGGACCTTGCGTAGTGCTCTACCGTCGGCTTCCCCCTGCGGGTCGTCCACCAGCACTGCCAGCGAGCCGCCGCCCTCGGTGGAGGTGGCAACGATGTCGTACCGGTACCCGGCGAGCCACACGTCCCGACTGATCTGGAATCCCGCCCGCCGGAGGGCGGCGTGCAGCGCGTCGGCCGCAGGGGCGGCGGGCGCCGGTGCATCGTCGGCGGTGACCGGGGCGGCAATTGCCGGCAACAGGCCCGTCTGGGCCGCCCACCAGGAGCGGTCGCCGACCACCACCAGCTGGGAACGCGCCCGGGTGATGGCGACGTTCCAGAGGTTGGTCTGGTTCACCAGCCAGTTCCGGGTGCTGTCCCGGATGCCGTGGGCGCCCACCGGTGAAACGACCATGATGTCCCGCTCACCGCCCTGGAAGCGGTGGATGGTGCCGCACACCACCTCGTCGTCGCTGGCAGAGAGCCCGGCAAGCGCCGTGACCAGTCGCCGATGCTGGGCGGCGAGTGGGGTGACCACTCCGATCGACGCCTGCGGGTAGGCCGCGCGTAGCCGGGCGACCTCGGCGACCACCTCGATCGTCTCCGGCTCGTTGAATCCGGAGCCCGCCTGTCCGTGGCTGAATTTCCCATCGACGTGGTGCCAGCGCAGTGCGGGATCGATCGGGGCTGCCAACCGGGACTGGTCGGTCAACACGGTCAGCCGCCCCTGGTAGACCTGCTGGTTGGGCCCTCGGACGATGTCCGGATGGCAACGGTAGTGCTCGTCGAGCAGGCGTACGTCCCCGGCCACCGCCGCGAAGGCGTCGAAGGCGGAATGCCGGGTGAAGACCAGGCGGCGGTCGGCCAGCCACTGTCCGTTGAGACCAGCCGCTGCCTGGTGGGCCTCCTCTTCGCCCTGGGGCAGCGTGATCACCGGCGACAACTGTCGCGGATCGCCGATGATCAGGGCACGCTTCGCCCGGTAAAGCATCGGCAGCACCGCTGGCACGCTGCACTGCGCCGCCTCATCGATGATCACCAGGTCGAAGAGTGCGGGTTGAGGCACGAGCGCCCGCGCCGACTGGGTAGTCACCGCCCAGGCCGGCAGGAACCGGAGCAGACTGCGGAATCCCTGCCAGGGCCGTGGCGAGGGTCTGGACATCTCGTCGCTACGCTGTCGCAGCGTGCCGGCGCCCTCGCGGACCCGCCGGGCGAGCTGCACCCGGAGCAGCTTTCGGCTGGTCTCCGCCCGGTCACCGGTCAGGGCCTTGAGCCGCTCCCAGCCCTCCTGCTCGTTCGGTAGCTGCATGACCTGCGCACGGTTGGAGCGCCAGCGCAGCTCGATTGTCACCCGGTAGGCGAAGTCACCGATCGCCTGCCGGTCCCGCAAACCGTACGCCCGTAGCCTTCGGCGGGCCCACCAACCGAGGATCCGGTGTCGCAGCGCCCGCTCCGTCAGCCGGACCAGTCGGCCGAGCGCGTCATCGTCGTCCGGGAGATCAGGCTGGTCCGTTGCCTCCGCGCCACCGGTTCCGAGTCGTTCGATGGCAAGCTCGGCGAGGTCCCGTTCGAGTACCCGCCGCGCGTCCAACCCGGACCGTACCCGGTTGATCTCGTCCCTGATGATCCGTAGTTCGGCAGCCGGGGTCCGTTCGTCGGCAGCCGGGGCACCGGAATGGGCTGCCAGCAGTTCGGTGAGCAGCTTGGGTTCCTGCGCCTGGTAGTCCCGGTTACCGGATCGCACGATCAGTCCGGCTCCGACCGTCGCGCTCGCCCGCTGGCAGACCTCGTCGACGGCCCGGTTGTTCGTGGAACCGACGAGCACCGTGTGCCCCGCTGCCGTCGCGGTGGCAACCAACGCGGTCACCAACTGGCTCTTACCCGTGCCCGGTGGTCCCTGGGCAACGGTGAGACGCCGGGTCATCGCCGCCCGGACAACCTGCTCCTGGGCTTCGTTCAGCCGATCCGGGGTGACGAGAAGCAACTCGGCGTCGACACCTGCGGTGTCCCGCAGGGATTCGTCCCCCGGTTCAGCCAGTGCATGCAGTGCGGTCTCGGCGATCTTCACCGGCTGACCGGCCATCTCCTGCAGGTCCTTGAGCAGGTTCCGTTGGGCGATGTCCCGGTCGTCCGCTCCGTAGAGCACCGCACTGTTCTGCACCCGCCGCATCGGGCCGGCGACCACCGTCCCGGTCAGCTCACGCGGGTCGATCGGGGTCACCGGCACAAGATCCAACACCCGCATGAGCTGACGGACCGTCTCGGTGAGTGCCTCCGGTTGTCCGGGTACGAACGTCTGCTCGATCTGTTGGGTCAGCTCGTCGATCTCGGGTCCGGCGAGACCGAGTTGGCGGGCAAGTGCCACGTTCGGGCGCGGCGGCAGGGTTGCCTGTGGCACACCGTCCGGACCGACGTTGACTCCCGCCACCAGGAGCGGGGTGAACACCGGCTTCGACTGCTGGACAAGGACCACCACCGGATAGCCGTACAACAGCGTCCCACCTGCCGTCATCGTCCGCCGGGCCAGTGCGGCGATGTCGTCGGGCAGCGGAACCGGACGTCCGGAGAACACCGTCTCCGGGCCGCCCGGCATGGGCCGGTAGGAGCTCCGGTCGTTCAGGCTGACGAACGAACCCAACTGGGCTGATCGCTCCATGCAGGAGACGTAGTAACCGAGCAGTCGCCGCCACCGATCGGTGGTGAAGGCATCGTCTTCCGGGGTGGTACGCCTTGCTTGCGGTGCCTGGCGGCCCGTCTCTCGCTGCTGCTCGGCGCGAACGAGCCGGACCGCCTCGGTGACCCCCTCACTGGATTCCACCGGCCGGTGCGCGGGTGCCCGGCGGGCCATCTCGGTCTGCACGTACCGGGACAGGTCCTGCGCGGTGATCCAGCCCTCATCCCCTCTAATCACCGCCTCGCCTCGCAGGCCGTTCAGCACGACCTCGGTGAAGAGCGAGGGCTGATGGGCACCCTGGGCTTTGGCAGCCCGCTGATGGTTGCTGGAGGTGAGGATGAACGTGCCACGTTCCCGCAGACCCCGGCGTGGTTCCTCACGCACGCCGCCACGGAACCTGTTCCGGGCCCCGAAGGCACCGGAGAAGCAGCAGTCCACCAGGACCACCTTGTGGCTGGCCCTGGTGATGTTGAGCAGGTGTCGCAGCACACCGTCGGTGTCGACAGCGGTGGTGTGCAGCTGGTCGGCGCGAGTGTCGATCGCGGCGAGAAAGACGGACTCGCGGTCGCGGTCGTTCATCAGTCCATGACCGGAGTAGTAGAGGAGGGCGAGGTCGCCGCTCTGCCGGGCCCCGAAGAACTGCTCCAGTTCCCGGGTCATCTCGGCGCGGGGCAGATCGACGTGGGCATCGATCGTGTCGAACTCTCCACCGGCCTCGAAGACAGCCTGCATCTGTCCGATGTCCTGCCGGACCCCGGGAAGGTCGGTCAGAGCGCGGTCGGCGTGGAAGGTCGCACTACCGAGTAGGAGGGCGTGTCGGCCCATCAGTCGCGATTCCGCTCGATCGCGGCCCGCACCATACTGATCATCGCTGCCACCTCGTCGTCGTGGGGGCGGTCGATGGTCAGTTCGATGTCCGCTACCCGCAGGTGTGCCCGGCGGCCGGCATTCCGGTTGAGGAAGGCGACCACGGTCTCCACCACAGCCTGCAGGTAGGACGGTTCCGTGGTGGTCAGCACGCTCAGCGCCGCGACCGCGATCTCTGCGGCGCCCTTGCTGTCCGGCTCGGGCGGCAGCTCGACATACTCGACATCGCCGAGTTCCGCCAGATCGGTCGCCAGATCCCGGGTCAACTGCTCCAGAACGAAGTCGTCATCACCGTCGAGCGACGTGAAGGTGACCCCGAAGAGCGCGTGCGCCATCAAACCTCCCCAAACCAGTGTGAACAGCACACTACATTTGGTGATCAAATGCTGATCTGAGTTGTCGGCTACCTGACCGAGCCCCGGCCAGATCTCCGCGGAGAGAGATCACGAGGGTGATACGCATGGATTGGAGAACTCCGAGGGTCAGATCCCGTCGGCGCGACGGCAGCTGACGGCAAATTAATAGCGCCCCGTCGGATTTCCGACGGGGCGCTCAATCTTCCACCATCTGGTGGAGCCGAGGGGACTCGAACCCCTGACCCCCACACTGCCAGTGTGGTGCGCTACCAGCTGCGCCACGGCCCCTTGCTGGTGTTCCTCCCGGTGTCCCGGGCACCTGCGAAATAATACACATGCCGGCGGCGAAGGTCATCTCGCGGGGTCCCCCTTCCGGGCGACGCCTAGTTCAGGGCCACGTCCGAGGGGAAGTGAGCCACGGCGGCCATCATTCCGCCCTGCCGCCGGAGCACCATCGGCCACAGGTCGTCCGGCCGGTCGACGAAGGCGTCCCCGGGCAGCGCGTCCAGCACGAACCACGAACCGCTGGCGATCTCCTCCTCCAGCTGGCCGGCGCCCCACCCCGAGTAGCCAGCGAAGACGCGGATGCCGGTCAGGCTCTCCCGCAGCCGTTCCGGGTCGACCGAGAGGTCGATGGTGCCGACCGCCCCGGAAATCTGGTGGAAACCCTTCATCCGGCGGACCGGGTGCCGCATCCGGGCGAGGCAGATCGCCGAGTCGGGCTGCACGGGCCCACCCTCGAAGAGCACCGCCGGGTCACGGGCCAGCCGGCTCCAGTCCCCGAGCACGTCGGAGACCGGCACCTCGGTAGCCCGGTTGAGTACCACGCCGAGGGCACCGCCCGGTTCGTGGGCGACGAGGAGCACCACCGTCCGGTCGAAGTTGGGGTCCTTCAACGTCGGGGTGGCGACGAGCAGCTGCCCGGTCATCGAGTCCACCGATCGACCCCCGATCGCCTGCCCCTCTCCCTGGATACCGGACATGGTCAGCCGCGCACCGGTACGGAGAGCCCACCGGTCCCGACCCCCGGGACCGCACAGTCCATCGAGATCATGAGTGCAGTCAGTGCCATGCCTGGCACCATAGCCTGCCTCCGGGGTGCTGGTTAAGGTCTGTCGGCTGGGCGGAAGAGACGACGGGGGCCGAGCCGTCCACGGCTGCCGGGGCCTCCCCTTTCTGCGCAGGCCAGAGGGCATCCCGGCCACCCTCTCCGCTTTCCTGACAGGGCCACTTATGCCCGATAGATTCAAAACGCCGGGAAGAGCCCGGGTACCCCACCGCTCCGGGATTCATGACACGGGGGCATTCCGATGGCGACGGTCCGGGACACCACCTACGACCTGCTCCGCGCGCTCGGGCTGACCACCGTCTTCGGCAACCCCGGCTCGACGGAGCAGCCGTTCCTGACCGGGTTCCCGGCCGACTTCCGCTACGTGCTGGCCCTCCAGGAGGCCAGCGCGGTGGCGATGGCCGACGGGTACGCCCAGGCCACCGGTCGGCCCGCGCACGTCAACCTGCACACCGCGCCGGGTACCGGCAACGGCATGGGCAACCTGGTCACCGCCTGGCACAACCGGACGCCGCTGATCGTCACCGCCGGGCAGCAGAGCCGGGAGATGCTGCTGCTCGAACCCCGCCTGGCCAGTCCACGGGCCACCGAGCTGCCCGAGCCGTACGTCAAGTGGAGCCACGAACCGGTCCGGGCGCAGGACATCCCGGCGGCGCTGATGCGGGCGTACGCCACGGCGGTGCAGCCCCCGGCCGGACCGGTCTTCCTCTCCCTGCCCCTGGACGACTGGCAGCAACCCGCCGACGGGCCGGCGGCGGTCCGGGGGGTCAGTACCCGGGTCGCCCCCGACCCGGAGCGGCTGGGCCGGTTCGCGGCGATCCTCGCGGGCAGCCGGAACCCGGTCCTGGTCTTCGGTGCGGCGGTGGACCGGAGCGGGGCCTGGCCGGAGGCGGTCGCCCTCGCCGAGCGGGTCCGGGCGCCCGTCTGGTCCGCCCCGGCGTCGGAGCGGGCCGGGTTCCCCGAGGACCACCCGCTGTTCCAGGGGGTCCTGCCGTACGCCATCGGGCCGCTGGCCGAACGGTTGCGCGGGCACGACGTGGTGCTGGTGGTCGGCGCCCCGGTGTTCCGCTACTACCCGCACGTGCCGGGCGAGCACCTCCCGCCGGGCGCCCGGCTGCTGCACGTCACCGACGACCCCGCCGAAGCGGCCCGGGCGCCGGTCGGGGAGAGCCTGATCGGGGATGCCGGTCTCACCCTCGCCGCGCTGGCCGAGCTGGTGCCGCCCGCCGACCGGACACCACCACCGCCCCGGCCGGGCCCCGACGAGCCGGCCGACGAGCGGCCACTCACCCCCGACGCGCTCTTCGCCGCGCTGGCCCGGGTCCGGCCGGTGGACTGCGTACTCGTACAGGAGTCGCCGTCGAACCTGGCCGCGCTCCGCCGCCGCCTGCCGACCACCCGGCCCGCCTCCTACTTCACCATGGCCAGCGGCGGGCTGGGGTACGGGCTGCCGGCGGCGGTGGGCGTCGCGCTCGCCGAACGGGACACCGGGCGGCACCGGCCGGTGATTGCGGTGATCGGCGACGGTTCGTTCCACTACTCCGTACAGGCGGTCTGGACCGCCGCGCAGTTGCGGCTGCCCCTGCTGGTGGTGGTACCGGCCAATCAGCAGTACGCGATCCTCAAGTCGTTCGCCGCGTTCAAGCAGACCCCGGGGGTGCCCGGACTGGACCTGCCCGGCCTGGACCTGGTGGCGGTCGCCCGGGGCTACGGCGCCACGGCGTACCCGGTCGGGTCGGCGGAGCAGCTCGCCGAGGCGGTACCGGCGGCACTGGCCGGCGACGGCCCGACCGTGCTGGCGGTACCGGTCAGCACGGCCGTCCCGCCGCTGCTGTAGCAGGACGACGAAGCCCGCGAACGGTCCGACGGTCAGCCACCGGTCCGCAGCATCGGCTGGCCGGTGACCGCATCGAGTACCAACCGGTCACCGAGCGGTGCGTCGAGGGTGACGCTGACCGGGGCGAGCACCAACTGCTCGGTGCAGATCCCGGTCGACCGGGTCACCCCGCCACCGATCACCACGATGTCGTCGAACTCGGCCACCAGCGGGGTCGGGGCGCTGTCGCAGGCGCCGATCCCCAGCTTGTAGCTGAGGGTGTTGCCGTCTGCGGCGGTCAGCTGCTGCGTCACGGCGAGGTCGTCGACCGGTGACAGGGCGGGCACCGACGCCGACGGGACCGGTGCGACGGCGGACGCGGCGACCGCCAGCCGGGCCACCGGCGCGGCCAGTTCCTCCACCGTGAAGAGCCAGGCCGGCACGGTCGCCGTACCCCGGCTGGTGGCGACCTGGGCGGTGCCGAGCTTCGCGGCGACCACGGTGAGCGGGATGCAGGCCGTGCCGGCCGGGTTGCTGGTGGTGGCGCTGTCCGGCCCGGAGCTGGTCGCGGGGGGCCGCGCCGGTCGGGCCGCGCAGGGTGGCGGGTCACCCTGGTCGAGCTGCCGGTACGCCTCAGCGGCGCTGATCAACGGTACGTCGAGCGTGCCGTCCGGGAAGCGGACGGTGCCGGGTGCCGGGGTGGTGGCCGGCAGGGCCACCTGGTCCCGGTACCACCCGTTGACGAACGCCTGTTTGGTGTCGCCGGTGAAGCCCGGGTCGCCGATCAGCACGGTGGCGTCGGCCAGCGGGACGTACCCGGTACGCCAGGCGGTCGACGTGGCGGACCGGCGCCAGCTCTCGGCGACCTCGGCCGCCCGCCGGTCGAAGTGTCCCCACCGGTGGTCGGACGGCGCGACCGGGCCACCGGACGGGCCTGCCGTGCCGGCCGGTGCACAGCCGGCCAGGATCATCAGGAGCGGGAGGCCCAGCAGGGCGGTACGTCGGCGCATGTCCACTCTGACGGCCGGCCGGGGCCGGCGGTTCCCGACCCGGTGTCCCCGCGGTCAGGTCTCGCCGCCGAGATCGGTCTGGTACGCCTGGTGGACCAGTTCGGCACCGTGTCGGCGGTGCCGGTGCAGGTCCACGAGGAGGGCGGTCAGCCAGTCGTGCAGTTCGTCGGCGCCCGCCTCCGGCAGGTCGGCCCGGCGACGCAGGGCGTGCAGCGCGGTGTCCACCGCGATGTGCTCCCGGAGCAGGATCTGCACCCGGCGGGCCAGCCGGGGCGCGTCGGCGAGCGGTTCGGCGTAGCGGCCGTCGGGCCCCTCGGTCAGCCGCACATGCACGGCAAAGGCGCGGTGCAGGTCGGCGAGGTGCAGACTGAGCCGTTGCCGCCAGTGCGGGTCGGTCGGCAGGGCGGCCAGCGCGGTCAGGCTCCGGATGGGAAGAGTCGCTGGGCCGGTGGGGGTGGTGGGTGGACGCGGGGTGGGATGGGGGATCACGGCGTACCTCCGTCAGATACGGGACGGTCGCATGAATCCGATGGTTCACCTGCCCCGGCCCGCTGTCCACGTCCGGCCGCAATTTCCGTGCAACCCATGACGCACAGCGGGATGAACGGGCGCATATGACACGGCGCCCCGGTCCGGGTGGACCGGGGCGCCATGCACGGTGGAGGTGCCGGGAATCGAACCCGGGTCCTTCGCCGCCTTGTCAGGGCTTCTCCGAGCGCAGCTCGCTGTGCCTCTACTCGGCCCCTCCGATCACGCGAGCGAGTCGGTGTGACGGGCCCAGTCGCTGATTGATCTCGCCGCACGGACCCCGCGACCGGGTCCGGTTGGCCAGCCTTCTAGCTGATGCCGGCTAGCTGGGTCGAAGGCGCTCCCAGGCCGACAGACTTGCTACTCGCCTCAGGCGGCGAGAGCGAAGTCAGCGCGATTGTTCTTGGCGCTTATTGGTTTCCGACGAACGATTCTCGAGACGACGTCGGCTTCCTCGGCTCGCTTCCCCTGTCGCAACGTACGAAGTCGAAACCAGTCACCCCCTCGACGGGCTGCCGTGTGCAGCCAATCAAGCCTAACGCCTGACGCCAGCGGATTCATCCCGACTCCCCCGGGTGACCCACCACGCGGTCAGGAATCCCGACAAATCAGTCAGACATCCCCTTACCCCGCCGGCCGACCGCCCGGGCGATCTCCCGGTCGGCGTCCCGCTTGGCCAGGTCCTGACGCTTGTCGTACGCCTTCTTACCCTTGGCCAGGGCGATCTCGACCTTGGCCCAGCCGTCCGAGAAGTACACCTGCAACGGCACCATGGTCAGCCCGCCCTCCCGGCTCTTGCCGATCAGCCGGTCGATCTCCAGCCGCTTGAGCAGCAGCTTGCGGGTCCGCCGGGGCTCGTGGTTGGTCCAGGTGCCCTGGGTGTACTCCGGGATGTGCATCTGGTGCAGGTAGAGCTCACCGTTGCGCTCCTGGGCGAACGCGTCGACCAGCGACGCCCGGCCGGCCCGCAGCGACTTGACCTCCGTACCGGTCAGCGCCATGCCCGCCTCGTACGTGTCGAGGATGGCGTAGTCGTGCCGCGCCTTGCGGTTGGAGGCAACGACCTTGCGCCCCTTCTCCCGTGGCATCGAGACCACACTCCCTTCCTCGATCACCGGCAGCGGACAATGCTATCCGAATGCAACGGGCCCGCCGGCACCAGATATTTCCCTGGTGCCGACGGGCCCGTACCCGTGTCGACCCGACTAGACCCGCAGGTAGAAGCGGAGGGTGACCCAGGCGGTGACCGCGCTCACCAGTGCTCCCGCGCCGGCCATCAGCGGCAGCATGACCAGCACGTCGCCCCAGCCGACCGGGGTCAGCAGCTCGGTGAGGTCGCGTAGCGACCCGTCGAAGAGGAAGACCTTGGCCAGCGACAGCGCACCGAACCCGATCAGCGCACCGATCAGACCGGCGACCACGGCCTCCAGCACGAACGGCGCCTGGATGAACCAGTTCGAGGCGCCGACCAGCTTCATCACCGCGACCTCACGGCGCTTGCTGTACGCGGCGACCTGGATGGTGTTCGCGACCAGCAGCAGGGCGGCGATCGCCATCACCATCGCGGCGACCAGGGCGATGTTCTGTACCGCGCCCAGGATGTTGAAGATCTTGTCGAGCAGCCGGCGCTGGTCGACGATCTCCTGGATCCCCTCTTCACTGTTGTACTTGTCGAAGATCTGCTTGTACTGCTCCGGGTCCACCAGCCGCAGCCGGAACGACTCCGGCAACTGGTCCGGCTTGACCGCCTCCACCAGAGCGGGGGCGTCCTGGTACATCTCCTTGAACCGCTCGTACGCCTGTTCCTTGTTCTCGTAGATGACCTCCTTGACCAGAGGGTCGCCCTTGAGCTTGCCCTGCAGGTCGTCGCGCTGCTGCTGGGTGACCTCGGTCTTGAGGAAGATCGAAACTTCGATGTTCTCGTAGTAGCGGTCCTTCATGTTGTCGACCTGGCGGTACATCAGCCCGCTGGCACCCAACATGGTCAGTGACACGGCCATCGTGATGATCATCGCGATGGTCATCGTCACGTTGCGCCACAGTCCGACCATCACCTCGGACAGGACGTATTTCAAACGCATCGGGGGTTCCTTCCGGATCTCCGCAGAGAGTCGTTCGTCGTCTTCATCGGCGGGCGGCGGCGGAGCGCCGGGGATCAGCCGTAGACGCCGCGGGCCTGGTCGCGCACGATGCGGCCGCTCTCAATCTCAACGACGCGGCGGCGCATCTGGTTGACGATGTTGGAGTCGTGCGTGACCATGACGACCGTCGTGCCGGTGCGGTTGATCCGGTCCAGCAGACGCATGATCTCGATCGAGGTGTCCGGGTCCAGGTTTCCGGTGGGCTCGTCGGCGAGCAGGATCAGCGGCCGGTTCACGAACGCCCGGGCCACCGCCACCCGCTGCTGCTCACCACCGGAAAGCTCGTGCGGGTACCGGTGCTCCTTGCCCCCGAGGCCGACCAGCTCCAGCACCTCGGGGACCACCCGCCGGGCGACCGCCTTGGTCTTGCCGATCACCTCGAGGGCGAAGGCCACGTTCTCGTACGCCGTGCGGTTCGGCAGCAGCCGGAAGTCCTGGAAGACGCAGCCGATCGAGCGCCGGAAGTGGGGTCGCTTCCAGGAACGCATCGAGGTGACGTCCTTGCCGTTGACAATGACCCGACCCTTGTTGGGGGTCACCTCGTGCAACAGCAGCTTGATGATTGTGGACTTGCCGGAGCCGGAGGGACCGATGAAGAAGACGAACTCGCCCTTCTCGATCGAGCAGGACACGTCGTCGAGCGACGGCCGGGACGCCTTCGGGTACGTCTTCGTCACTTGCTCAAGCTGAATCACGGGTGGTGAGTCTACGCGGTGTAACCGCAACGCCAAGTCCGACGCCCGCTGAGTGAGGGGTGAGTCATCGATTTCCTGGGGCGCTGCGTCATCGACCGACGCGCAGCGCCCCGACACCGTTACGCGCTGTCGTCGGCCATCTGCTGCTGTTTGCGCCAACGGATCCCGGCCTCGATGAAGCTGTCCAGGTCGCCGTCGAAGACCGAGCTGGGGTTGCCCGTTTCCTGCTCAGTTCGGAGATCCTTCACCATCTGATACGGGTGCAGCACGTACGACCGCATCTGATCACCCCACGAGCCGGCCGCGTCGGTCTTCAGCCCCTGGAGCTTGGCCTGCTCCTCCTGGCGCTTGCGCTCCAGCAGCCGGGCCTGGAGCACCCGCAGCGCGGAGGCCTTGTTCTGTAGCTGGGACTTCTCGTTCTGGCAGGTGACCACGATGCCGGTCGGGAGGTGGGTGATCCGCACCGCCGAGTCGGTGGTGTTGACGCTCTGCCCACCGGGGCCGGAGGACCGGTAGACGTCGATCCGCATCTCGTTCTCGGGGATCTCGATGTGGTCGGTCTGTTCGGTGACCGGCAACACCTCGACCCCGGCGAAGCTGGTCTGCCGCCGGCCCTGGTTGTCGAAGGGGCTGATCCGCACCAACCGGTGGGTACCCGACTCGACGCTGAGCGTGCCGTAGGCGTACGGCACCTTGACCGCGAAGGTGGCGGACTTGAGACCGGCCTCCTCGGCGTACGAGGTCTCGTAGACCTCGGTCGGGTACCCGTGCCGCTCGGCCCAGCGCAGGTACATCCGGAGCAACATCTCGGCGAAGTCGGCGGCGTCCACCCCGCCCGCACCGGCCCGGATCGCGACCAGCGCCTCCCGGGAGTCGTACTCCCCGGAGAGCAGGGTCCGGACCTCCATCTCCTGGACGGCCTTGGTCAGCCCGGTGATCTCGGTCTCCACCTCGCCGAGCACCCCGGAGTCGCTCTCCGCCTCGGCCAGTTCGAGCAGCACCCCGGCGTCGTCTATCCGGGAACGCAGGCTCTCCAGCTTGGCGATCTCGCCGTTGACGTACGACAGCTGGGAGGTCACCTGCTGGGCACGGGCCTGGTCGTCCCAGAGGTCGGGGGCGGAAGCCTGCTCCTCCAGGCGCACCTTGTCCCGGCGGAGCCGGTCGAGATCGAGCACGGCCTCGATGTTGCGCAGGGTGGCGTCAAGATCCTTGAGCTGATCGGCGTAATCGGCAGCGGTCACGACAGTCAAGAGTACTTGCCGGGCCCCGCCGCAGCTCATCTCCTCCGACCGACCCGCCGCCCTCCTGGCGTACGGACCACCGGAGGCGTCCCGCACCGGGCGGAGCGAAGCGGTCAATGGAGGGCAAACCGCTACTTCGCGACCGGGGCCGGGACGCTCTTCAGCCAACTGAGCGCCGCCTTGTGGTAGGCGACGGCGAACTCCAGGGCGCTGGCGTCGAAGGTCTGCCCCTCCTTCTTGGCGTTCTTGACCTGCTCCCGCACCGCGGCCAGCGCCTCGGTGTGGTACTCGTTCGCCGTGGCGTACAGGTTGCGTAGCTGGGTCGCCGAGTGCAGGGGACCGAACGCCACCCGCAGCGCGACCGGGTTACGGATGGTGTCCCGCCCTGGGAACTCGGCCAGCCAGCGGGAGAAAGTCCGCTTGCCGGAGGCGGTGATGGCATAGGGTTGGCTGGAGCGGGGTCCCGGCTTGCCCAGCCGGACGTACCCCTGCTCGGCCAGGACCGGCAACTCGCGGTACACCTGACTGCGTGTCATCGACCAGTACGGCGCCAGCCGTCGTTCGGCGGCGGCCATCAACTGACCGCCGGTCATGGGTCCCTCGTGGAGCAGCCCGAGAAGAGCTGCCGCCGTAGGGTTGATTTCGGATTCCGCCATGCCCATTACGCTGCCACTTTGCCGTCTCGGCGTCCAGGATTTGCCAGAATCACCACCCCATAGGCGTTCCTATGTGCACTGTCGGTGACAGACTGTCTGCCCAGGACGATCAATGTCCCCGGCCGCACCGCCGGGCGGCCCCGACGGCACGCCGGACCGCAGGCCGCGCCGGTTCCCACGGGACACGCCGACCCGGTCGGCAACACCCGTCCCGCCGGTCACAGCAGTGGGTCGTACCGTCGGCACGCGGATAGGCCCCGCCCGCCCACGCGGAAAGGCCCCCACCCGCCGCTGTACCCGGTCGGGCAGGGGCCCTGGTGACGCTCAGTCCATGTGCGGGTACCGGTGGTCGGTGGCCGGTACGAAGGTCTCCTTGATGGTCCGCGGGGACATCCAGCGGACCAGGTTGTGCCACGAACCGGCCTTGTCGTTGGTGCCGCTGGCCCGGGCGCCGCCGAACGGCTGCTGCCCCACCACCGCCCCGGTCGGCTTGTCGTTGATGTAGTAGTTGCCGGCCGCGTACCGCAGCGTCGCCGACACCGAGTCGATCACCCGGCGGTCGGTCGCGAAGAGCGAGCCGGTCAGCGCGTACGGCGCCACCGACTCGGCCTGCGCCACCACCTCGTCGAACCGGTCGTCGTCGAAGACGTGCACGCCGAGGATCGGGCCGAAGTACTCGGTGGTGAACGACTCGTGCGCCGCGTCGGTGCACTCGAACAGGGTCGGCCGGACGAACCAGCCCACCGAGTCGTCGGCCGTACCGCCGGCGACGATCCGGCAGGCATCGTCCGACTTGATCATCTCCAGGGCGGCGGTGTGCCGGGCGAACGCCCGCCTGTCGATCACCGCGCCACCGAAGTTGGTCAGGTCGGTCACGTCGCCGTAGGTCAGCGACTCGGCGGTGGCCGCCAGCCGGTCCCGCAGCCCCGCCTCCCAGAGCGACCGCGGCACGTACGCCCGGGAGGCGGCCGAGCACTTCTGTCCCTGGTACTCGTAGGCGCCCCGGATCAGCGCGGTGTGCAGGGCGTCCACGTCGGCGCTGGGGTGCGCGACGACGAAGTCCTTGCCACCGGTCTCGCCGACCAGCCGGGGGTAGCCCCGGTAGCGCTCGATGTTCTCGCCGACCGTCCGCCAGAGGTACTGGAAGACCCTGGTGGAGCCGGTGAAGTGGATGCCCGCCAGGTCGGGGTCGGCGAGCACCACCTCGGAGACCTCGACGCCGTGCCCGGTGACCATGTTGATCACACCGGGCGGCAGGCCGGCGGCCTCGAAGAGACGCATGGTGAAGTGCGCGGAGAACTGCTGGGTCGGGGCCGGCTTCCAGACCACGGTGTTGCCGAGCAGGGCCGGCGCGGAGGGGAGGTTGGCCGCGATCGCGGTGAAGTTGAACGGCGTGATCGCGTAGACGAAGCCCTCCAGCGGCCGGTGGTCGAACCGGTTCCACACCCCGGGCGAGGAGAGCGGCTGCTCCTCCAGCAGGGCCCGGGCGAAGTGCACGTTGAACCGCAGGAAGTCGATCAGCTCGCAGGCCGCGTCGATCTCGGCCTGGATGGCCGTCTTCGACTGGCCGAGCATGGTCGCGGCGTTGAGGGTGTCCCGCCACGGACCGGCAAGCAGGTCCGCGGCCCGCAGGAAGATCGCTGCCCGCTCCTCGAACGGCAGCGCCCGCCACATCGGGGCAGCCTGCTTGGCGGCCGTCACCGCAGCCTGCGCGTCGGCGTTGGTCGCGTTGTGGGTGACCCCCAGCACATGTGCGTGCCGGTGCGGCTGGACGACGTCGATCGCTTCGCCGCCGGCCATCCGCTGCTCGCCCGCGATGGTCATCGACAGGTCCAGCCGGTCACCGGCCAGCTCGACCAGCCGGCGCTGGAGGCGGTCCCGGTCGGCACCGCCCGGTTCGTAGTTACGGACCGGTTCGTTGCGCGGTTCGGGTACGGAGAAGACAGCGTCCATCTCAGGCTCCTGGCGATCTCGACGGCGGTGGCGAAACCGGCCCCACCCGGGCCGACCGGTCGGCCGGACACCGGCACGACCGCACCCGTGGGGTGGCTCAGGCACGGCGGCGGGACCTGCGCCGATTGTTCCATGCCAGGCCCCGCGTGCCACGCCGGCCGCTGCCGCCGACCGGGCGCACCATGCGCCGCCCGCACCACGCGCGCGTACCCTGGGGAGCCGGCGATCCATCCGCGCCGCACCCCGCCTCGACCGGGACCGACGACGTGCGGGGCTGCACCGCTGAAGGGGAGACGATGACACGAGAGCCCGCCACCACCCCGGCCACCCGGCCGGACGGATCGGCCGGCGACGGGCCGGACCTCGACGCCGTCCGGACGTACGCCCCGGCGGCGGCGACGCTGGCGGTACTCGCGGTCGGCTGGTTCGCGGCGATGCTCTGGTCGGCGCGGGCGGAGATCCAGGCGGCCGAGGTGGGTGCGATCGCCATCACCCTGGCGGCCAACGCGCTACCCGTCGTCGTCGCCGCCGCGCTGGTGACCGGGGCAGCGGCGGCACTGGTCGTGGCCAACCTGCTCACCCGCCGTGGGGTACTCCGGCCGACCCCCCGGTTCACCGCCACCACCGCGACCGGGCTGGTGGTGGGCGTGCTCGGCGCCCTCGTGGTCACGATGAGCTTCAGCGCCGGCTCGGTCAGCATGGTGCTCGCCGGCACGACCGCCGCGGCGGCCACCGTCGGCGGGGCGGTCGCCGGCACCCGGGCCACCGCCGCCGTCGGTGCCCTCGTCAGCGCCGCCCTGGCCGTGTTCGCGGTGGTCCTGGTCCTCAGCCTCTTCAACGGGCAGCTGCTGTCCCTGTTCGGCGCCGGGGAGACCCAGGTCTCCCAGTTCAACGCGGCCCGCTGGGTCTCCCGGCTGGCGTCGCTGACCGCCGGGCTGGTCGCCGGGCTGGTCGCCTTCGGCTACCTGCGCCGCGCCCACCGGCGGGCCGCCGCACCGGATCTCCGGTGGCCGGCGTACCTGCTGGCCGGCGCCGGTCCCGGCCTGGTGCTGCTGGTCACCGAGGTGATCATCCGGGTCGGTGGCGGTTCGGTGCTCAACCTGGCCGGCGCGCTCAGCGAGGCGGACGGCATCGCGCAGCGGGTGCTCAGCGGCTCCCGGATCGACCACGCCATCGGGGTGCTCTTCGTCGGCGCGCTCACCACGCTCATCGTGTTCGGTCGTACGCTCGGTCCCCGCCCCGACGACGAGGACCCGACCGACGACGAGAACCCGGCCGACGACGGGGACGAGGACGCCCCGGTCGACCGGCAGCCGTCCGGGGCGGAACCGGCGGCCGATCTCCCGCGCTAGGGGACGGCCCGCAGCAGCAGGTCGAGTTCGCTGACGTCGTACCACTCCAGCTCGTGGTCCTCCGCGCCGTCGACGGTGAACTGGGCGTCCGGGTCGCCGGCCAGCGCCTCCACGACGACCGCCGCCGCGGCGGCGACGTCCCCGGCCGCCTCGGCACTGTCGACGTGCAGGGCCGCCACCGCGTCCACCGGCACCGGGGCGGTCAGGCGTACCGTGCTGGAGCCCAGCTCGCCGTCACCCCGGCTGACCCCGGACGCCGGCAGGTCGGCGGAGACGACGGCCCGCCGCCGGGGCGCGTCAGGGTCCTCCCGGAGCAGCCGGAGCGCGTCCTGGGCGGCCCGGGTGAAGGCGACGTACTCCAGTTCCTCCTCGTCGCCCTCGGCGTACCACTCCCGGAGCCCCGGGGTGACCACGTGGCCCCCGGGGACGGCCAGCACACCCTTGTCCCGCAACGTGGCCAGGATCGGGACGGTCGCCGGTATGTAGACCCGGACGAGCTGCTCGGTCACGCTTCTCTCCGCTCGACACGGGCGCGGCAGGGCCACCGCACCGGAGACTGAGCGTACCGGCAGGTCGGCCCGGCTCCGGGTGGGCAGGCCAACGACGGCACGGCCGCGCGGGGCGCCGGGGTGGCCGGACAGTCGACCGCGACCGAGGCGCCGGGGTAGCGGGACAGTCGACCGCGACCGGGGCGGCCACCGGAGGATCACCGACCGCCGGTTCCAGGCTGCCGGTGGCAAACTGAGGCAAACGAAACCTAGTGCCGGGAGTCCCCGTGGAGCCCAGATTCCTGCTGCTGTCCGACGTGGCAGCGGAGTTGAACGTGTCGGACTCGCAGGTGTACCACATGGTCCGAAGTGGCGAGCTGCCCGCGATCAAAATCGGTGGTCGCGGGCAGTGGCGGGTGGAACGCGCCCGCCTTGAGGAGTACATCCAACACAAATACACCGAGACCGCTGAATGGGTACAGAACAACCCATTGGCGGAACGCGATACCGAATAGGACGGCCAACCCCCGCAACATTGACCGTGGGCACATCGTTGGCTACAAATGAAAGCTGTCGGAGGCAAACGAAGGCAAACGCAAGGAACATGGAGGACGGCCATGGCCGCACCCGCGAGTCCACCGCTCCGGCCCGCCGTCCGGCTCCGGCCTGCCCCACCGCTTGATCCACCCTTCACCGACGATCCCGCTCCGGCCTGGACGGGCCCGGCCGGCCGGCAACCGCCACTCGATCCGGACGAGCGTCGGCGGCCCCGCCGCAGCCGTCGTGCCCCGGTCCGGCCCCGGCCGGGGCGTCCCACGGTCGCCCCGCCCCCGTCCGGCCAGCCCACCACGATCACGCGTCCCGTCCCCGCGACGCAGCCCGTCCCCGCGACGCAGCCCCTCGTCGGGGCCAGCGCGGCGGCCACCGATGCCGCCCGCCGGTTCGCCACGACCCTGTTGGAGTTCCTCAACGGCTACCGCCCGGTCGCCCAGATCCGCTCGCTCACCAGCCCCGCACAGGCGGGCACCCTCATCGAGCAGCTCAGCCGGACGATGACCCGGTTGGGGCCGCTGGCCCGGCCCGCCGCCCGCCCACGGGTCCGGCTGCGGGCACTCCGCGCCTGCGAACCCCGGTCCGGGGTGGTGGAAGCCGCCGCGATACTGGACGGCCCGGAGAAGCGGGTCTGGGCCATCGCCTTCCGGTTGGAGCAGCAACCCGGTAGGTGGGTGACCACCGTCCTGCAGGCCCTCTGACCCGGCTCGCCCCCTGGTCGACAGTCGATCCACTCGTTTCCCTGGTAGTCGCGGTGTCAGCCCCGACCCGATGGCCCGACTTCCTGAAAACCGAGTTGCTCGAGGGGGCGGGTGTACCCGAACAGGACCGGGCCCCGGCGGGAAGCCGGGGCCCGGTCAGGAGCGTTTCGCGCTTTCTGGGGCGGTTAGCCGCCGTTGGGCGAGCCGTGGCAGCGCTTGTACTTGCGGCCCGAGCCGCAGGGGCAGGGCGCGTTCCGGGACGGGTTGTTGCCCGCGTCCTGCGCCGGGGACGAAGAGGCCCGGAATCCGGCGGGCCGGGGCGAGCGGCGGCCCACGCCGAGGGCCGGCGCCTGCGGCGACTCCTCCCGCTCGACCGCGACGGCACCGGAGCCAGCCTCGCCGTCGATGGTCGGCGCGGTGTACTGCAGCCCCTGCTGGCGGGGAGCCTGGTTGAGCCCCTTGGCCCGGATCTCGACCGGCTGCTCCAGCAGCTTGGGCGCCTCCTCCTCGGCCGGCGCCTCCTGGACCTGGACCTCCAGGTTGTAGAGGAAGCCGACCGTCTCCTCCTTGATGCCGTCCATCATCGTGGCGAACATGTCGAAGCCCTCGCGCTGGTACTCGACCACCGGGTCGCGCTGCGCGTAGGCCCGCAGGCTGATGCCCTCCTGGAGGTAGTCCATCTCGTAGAGGTGCTCACGCCACTTACGGTCGATCACCTGGAGCAGGACCATCCGCTCCAGCTGACGTACCGCCTCCGTACCGAGCTGCTCCTCACGGCGGTCGTACGCGGTGTTCGCGTCCTCCTTGAGCCGGGCGAGCAGGAAGTCGGCGTCGAGCCCAGCCCGGTCACCACCGGACTCCTCCTCCAGGTCCTCGATGGTCACCCCGACCGGGTAGAGCTGCTTGAGGCTGGTCCAGAGCTGTTCGAGGTCCCAGTCCTCGGCGTAGCCGTCCGAGGTGGCACCGGTGACGTACGCACCCACCACGTCGTCGATCATGTTGCGGACCTGGTCGGAGAGGTCCTCACCGTTCAGCACGCGCAGCCGCTCGGCGTAGATCACCTGGCGCTGCTTGTTGAGCACCTCGTCGTACTTGAGGACGTTCTTGCGAATCTCGGCGTTCTGGCCCTCGATCTGGGCCTGGGCGCTCTTGATCTGACGGGTGACCATCTTCGACTCGATGGGCACGTCCTCCGGGATGTTGAAGCGCTCCATCACCGCCTCGACGGCACCGGCCCGGAACCGCTTCATCAGCTCGTCCTGGAGCGACAGGTAGAAGCGGGACTCGCCCGGGTCACCCTGCCGGCCGGAACGACCGCGCAGCTGGTTGTCGATCCGGCGGGACTCGTGCCGCTCGGTGCCCAGGACGTAGAGGCCACCGACCGAGGACACCTCCTCCGCCTCGGCGTCGCAGGCCTGCTTCCACTTGGGCAGGACCTCCTCCATCGCCTTGGCGTACTCCTCGGCGTGCTCCTCCGGGTCGAGCCCGCGCTGCCGCAGCTCGCTCGCGGCGAGGAACTCGGGGTTACCGCCGAGCAGGATGTCCGTGCCCCGGCCGGCCATGTTGGTGGCGACGGTGACCGCGCCCTTCCGGCCGGCCTGCGCGACGATCTCCGCCTCCTTGGCGTGGAACTTCGCGTTCAGCACGGCGTGCGGGATGCCCCGGCGGCGCAGCAGCTGGGAGAGGATCTCGGAGTTCTCCACGGAGACCGTGCCGACCAGCACCGGCTGCCCGACCGCGTGCCGCTCGGCGATGTCCTCGATGACCGCGTTGAACTTGGCCTTCTCGGTCTTGTAGATGACATCGGCGCGGTCGAGCCGGACCATCGGCCGGTGCGTCGGGATGGTCACCACCCCGACCTTGTAGACCTTGTTGAACTCGCCCGCCTCGGTCTGGGCGGTACCGGTCATGCCGGAGAGCTTGTCGTAGAGGCGGAAGTAGTTCTGCAGGGTGATCGTGGCAAGAGTCTGGTTCTCCTGCTTGATCTCCACACCCTCCTTGGCCTCGATGGCCTGGTGCATGCCCTCGTTGTAGCGACGGCCGTGCAGGATGCGGCCGGTGAACTCGTCGACGATCAGGACCTCACCGTCGCTGACGATGTAGTCCTTGTCCCGCTTGTAGAGCTCCTTGGCCTTGATGGCGTTGTTCAGGTAGCCGACCAGCGGGGTGTTCACCGACTCGTAGAGGTTGTCGATGCCGAGCCGGTCCTCGACCTTGGCCACACCGCGCTCGGTGACCGCGATGGTCCGCTTGGCGTAGTCGACCTCGTAGTCGCCCTCGCCGTCCTTGCCGGCCTGCAACCGGGCCACCACCCCGGCGAACTCGCCGTACCAGCGGGCGGAGTGCTCGGCCGGGCCGGAGATGATCAGCGGCGTCCGGGCCTCGTCGATCAGGATCGAGTCGACCTCGTCGACGACCGCGAAGTTGTGCCCGCGCTGCACCAGCTCATCCTTCGACCAGGCCATGTTGTCGCGCAGGTAGTCGAAGCCGAACTCGTTGTTGGTGCCGTAGGTGATGTCGCACTCGTAGGCGGCGCGGTGCTCGGCGGCGGGCCGGTTGGGCAGGACGACGCCGACGGTGAGACCGAGGAACTCGTGCACCCGGCCCATCCACTCGGCGTCCCGCTGGGCCAGGTAGTCGTTGACCGTGACCACGTGCACGCCCTTGCCGGAGAGCGCGTTGAGGTAGACCGCCATGACCGAGGTCAGCGTCTTGCCCTCACCGGTCTTCATCTCGGCGATGTTGCCGAAGTGCAGGGCCGCACCGCCCATCACCTGGACGTCGTACGGACGCTGGCCGAGCACCCGGGCTGCCGCCTCCCGCACCGTGGCGAACGCCTCCGGCAGCAGGTCGTCGAGGGACTCACCGTCGGCGAGCCGTTGCCGGTACTGATCGGTCAGCCCGCGCAGCTCGGCATCGGTGAGGTCGACGTAGTCGTCCTCCAGCGAGTTGACGGCGGCGGCGATGGCCTTGAGCCGGCGCAGCATTCGGCCTTCGCCAGCGCGGAGGACCTTTTCCAGAATCGACACGGATCAACGCTCCCCTAGACAGTCTGCAAACCATCGTAGGCGTTCGGACCGGCCGTTGGTCAGTGGTGGCGGCTGCCCGGGCCAGTGAAACCGACATAACGTGCGGTCGCGCCCTGCCGGGGGATAATCCCGTTACGCTGAGCGCGAACGTTCCGGCACGATGGGCCACATGGAGCCTCCCCAGATCACATCCGGTGACCTGCTACTCCGCGCCTGGCGGGCCGAGGATGCCGATGCCGTCGAACGGGCCTGCCAGGACCCGGACATCCAGCGCTGGACCATGGTCCCCCGCCCCTACCGGCACTCCGACGCGGTCGGGTTCGTCACCCGGACCTCCCCGGCCGCCTGGGCAAACGGGACCGGTGCCCCGTTCGCGGTCTGCGACGCCACCACCGGCGAGCTGCTCGGCTCCTGCGGCCTGGTCGCGATGACCCCCACACTCGGTACCGGCGAGGTCGGCTACTGGACCGCGCCCTGGGCGCGCGGCCGGGGAATCACCGCCCGGGCCGTCCGGGCCCTCGCCCGCTGGGCGTTCGACCAGCTCGGACTGCGCCGGCTGCTCTGGCAGGCCGAGCTGGGCAACCACGCCTCCCGGCTGGTGGCGCTGCGCGCGGGATTCCGGATCGAGGGCCGGCTCCGGCTCGCCGACCCGTCTGCGCAGGGCCGGGCCGACGGCTGGATCGGATCACTGCTCCCCGGTGAGGTACCCGCCGACGACGAGCCCGGTCCGGCCGGCCCGGGCACGCTGGAGGCCCGCCGCGCCGCCGTCTTCGGCCGGCCGCAACCGGTCCTGTTCGCCGAGGCCGACCAGCGCGAGATCCGGCTGCGTGCCCTGGCGGAGCGTGACCTGGACGCGGTGGTCCGTACCTGCCGGGACCCGGAGACGATCCGGTGGTCCACCGTCCCCCAGCCGTACCAACGCGCCGACGCGGAGTCGTTCCTGGAGTTCACCGCCGGTTCCTGGGCCGGGGGTACCGCCGGCTGCTTCGCCATCACCGACCAGGACGACGCCTACGTCGGCTCGATCGACCTGCGGATCTCGCCGGCCGACCCGTTGGTGGCCGACATCGGATTCATGACCGCCCCGCACGCCCGGGGGCGGGGTTACCAGTCAGCCGCGCTGGCCGCGCTGAGCGCCTGGGGCTTCACCTCGCTCGGGCTGGCCCGCATCGAGTGGCGGGCCAACGTCGGCAACACGGCGTCGCGGCGGGTCGCCGCGAAGGCCGGCTTCGTGTTCGAGGGCACCGCCCGGGGCGCACTGAACCACCGGGGCGTCCGAAGCGACGCCTGGACCGCCGCCCTGGTCGCCGACGACCTGTCCGGTGCGCCGAGGGCCGGGGGCCCGGACCGGTGAGATCCGAACCGACCACACAGGGAACGGAGGAGGACGGATGAGACCGGAACCCCTCGACCGGGACGGCGTACGGCTGCGACTGTTCCACACCGGCGACGCGGTCGACCTCACCACCGCCTGCAACGATCCGCTCATCCAACGGTTCGTCGGCACCATGCCCGCTCCGTACACCGACGCCGACGCCCGCTGGTGGATCACCGAGGGCGCACCTGCCGTCTGGGCCGGTGGCGGGGCGGCGTACGCGGTGGTCGACCCGGCGACCGACCGGCTGCTCGGTGGCGTCGGTATCGACCGGGTGGTGCCGTTCCGGGCGCAGGCCGAGATCGGCTACTGGGTGGCGCCCTGGGCCCGTGGACGGGGGGTGGCGACCGCGGCCACCCGGGCGCTGACCGGGCACGCGTTCGCCGCCGGGCTGGCCCGGATCGAGCTGCTCACCCACCCGGAGAACGTGTCCAGCCAGCGGGTCGCGCTCGCGGCCGGTTTCCGCCGGGAGGGGGTACGCGAGGCGGCGAACCCGACGCGCGACGGTGGCCGGCACGACCTGGTCGCCTGGATCAGGCTGGCCGGCGACCCGGTGGGTCCCACCCCTCGGCTCCTGCCCGACCTGCCGGCGGGCCGGCTCACCGACGGGGTGGTCACGCTCCGTCCGCTGGCCCCGGCCGACGTCGAGTTCCTGCACGCCCTGTACACCCGGCCCGAGGTGGTGGCCGTCCGGGTTCCGCCGGTAGCGCCCGACCTGGCCGCGACGCAGCGACGCTGTGCCCTCGCGGCAGCCAAATGGCTGGCCGGTCAGGGCGCCGATCTGGTGATCGAGGATGCGGTGACCGCTGTCCCGGCGGGCAACTGCGCCCTGGTCTACGAGGATCAGCGCGGCCGGCAGGCGATGGTCGGCTACAGCCTGCTGCCGGACTGGCGCGGACGGGGCTTCGCCAGCCGCGCGGTACGCCTCCTCGCCAACTGGGCGTTCTCCTCGGCCGGGATAGCCCGCCTCTCCGCCGGCACGAGCGGCGAGAACATCGCCTCCCAGCGGGTGCTGGAGCGGGTCGGCTTCCGCCGGGAAGGGCTGCTGCACAAGCGGTTCATCGGCTTCGGTCTCGACCGGGGCGACAATGTGCTGTTCGGGCTGCTGCCCGACGAGCTGACCGGGTGACGGACACCGGGACCGGAGGTCGGGTCTCACCGGGCGGGCCGGGAACGGCACCGGGCCGGCCGCCATGGGAGGCGGGCCGGCCCGGGACGGGGGCGGTCAGTGGATTAGGTGCCCAGGGCGATGATGCCGTAGTCGTAGCCGCGCCGCCGGTAGACGACGCTCGGGCGGCCGGACTCCTTGTCCTGGAACAGATAGAAGTCGTGCCCGACGAGTTCCATGTGGAAGAGCGCCTCGTCGACCGTCATCGGCTCGGCCGGGTGGACCTTCTCCCGGGCGATGTGCCAGGGCTGGTCATCCGGATACTCGTCGTACGACGACTCGGTCTCGGCGGGGGCGGGGGCGGGGGCGACGGCGGTGGCCGTACCACCGGACGTCAGACCGGTCAGCGGGGACGAGCCGAGATCGGCGACCGGCAGGCCGGCCGTGGCAGCGGCGACCGAGATCGGAACGTGCCGCCCACGGTGTACCCGTCGGCGGTCGGCCGCCCGCCGAAACCGCGTGTCCAGCTTGGCGATCGCGGCGTCCAGCGCGCTGTAGAAGTCCTTGGCGCAGGCCTCGGCCCGGATCACCGGCCCACGGGACACGCAGGTGATCTCGACGCGCTGGCAGTGGTCGGACTGGCGAGGGTTGCGTTCGTGGAACAACTCGACGTCGACCCGCATGAGCTTGTGGTCGTAACGCTCGATCTTCGCGAGCTTCTCGGCTACGTGGACCCGGTAGTGATCCGGCACTTCGACATTGCGGCCCTTGACCACGATATCCATGTGACCTCCCTTAATCGGACGGTCGTGGGTTACTGGCTTCCGGCCGCTCGCCCGCAGGGCATCCCCGTCGTCGGCGGCCAGGTACGTACGGCTACGCCTCCTTCCAGGCGCCGGGAGGATGGTGGACCACCCATTACCCCGGTCAGGCAAACGCTAACTCTTCTTTGGCGTACCGTCACCTGCCGTTGTAGAAACAGCGTGAAAAATTTCCGCAGCTCCCCCGCGATCGGGTGAAATAGGAATCACGAAGCGTAACCAGAAGGGGCTTGCTTCGTTTACCGGATTCACGGTCGCCGTCTTTCGGTTGCGGCGAGTACCGCCGCGATATCAACCCGTGATCCGGCGGCAGCGAGCACCCCGGTCACCGCCGACAGGGTCGCGCCGGTGGTGACGATGTCGTCCAGCAGCACCACCGTACGACCGTGACCGGCCCGGGCCAGCGCCGACAGGCGACCGGGTCGGGGCCGGAACGCCGCCAGCGCCGCAGCGGCCCGCCCGGCCTGGTCCAGGGTGGTCGAATCGGCCCGGGGCAGCGCCCGCAACGGCCGCGCCACCGCCACCGGCCAGCCGGAACACGCCAACCTGCCGGCGGCGTACCCGCAGAGCCGGCGCAGATGGTCGCCGTGCCGGGCGCGGACCGCCTGCGCGGTGGCCGGCACCGGAATCAGCAGCAACGGTCGGGGCGTACCCACCGCCGTGGCCACCACCTCGGCGAGCAGCCCACCGAGCGGACGGGCCAGTCCGTGCCGGCCCCGTTCCTTGTACGACAGCAGCGCCTCGCGCAGCACCCCGGCGTACGGGCCGAGGGCGAAGCAGGGCGGCAGCCCGGGCGGTGCCGGGTCGGGGCGTACCGACCGGGGGCGGGTCTGCTGCAAGGTGCCGGCACAGGACGGGCAGAAGCCGTACCGCAGCGGCACCCGCTCGGCCCGGCAACCGGCGCAGGCAGCCGGCAGCACCAGATCCACCAGGTCCGCCCAGAGCCCCGCCACGGTCGGCACCGGAATCAGAACCGGTAGAACGGCGCGACCGGGTTGAGCCGCGGGGCGGGCGGCTCCACCCCCACCATGTTGTCCGGTCCGATCCCGTCGGACGAGGTGAGGTCACCGAAGGCCACCCCGTTCGTCTCGTACATCACCGGGGCGCTGCTGCCGGGCAGCACCGGGTTGTCCGGGTAGGCGGCGAGGCTGCTCACCGCGACCTCACCCACGTCGGTCTTGCGTTGGGTCTCCCAGGTGCTGTCCACGGTGATCTCGTAGATCTCCGGCTGGCTGGTCGATCCCGCCACGATCAGGTCGTGCTCCCCGATCCAGTCGACCGCGGAGAGCGAGGTGCGCGAGGTGTGCACCCGCCGGGGCGGGTGGACGGTCACCGTCCCCTCCTCCACCGTCACCGCCGCGACGTAGAGCTTCCCGCCGGCGATGAAGGCGATCCGGTGGCCGTCCAGCGCCACCGCCACCGCGGTGACCTTTCCGGCCACGTTCGTGTCCACCGGGTCCAGTTGGGCGTCGGCCCCGAACCGGTAGAGGACGCCATCCGCCACCACCAGCCCGACCGGCCGGTCCGGATCGGCCGTACGCAGCCAGACCGGCCTCCTGATGGTGGTGAAGGTGTTCTTGCTCTGGTTGTCCCTGGCGATCGAGGGCGGACCGACGAAGGTCTTCAGCACCTGCCGCCGGCCCGCCGGGCTCACCACCGCCACCAGGGCGTTCTGGTCCGTCCCGCCGATCGCCGCCGAGATGATGTTCCGGTTGTGCGCGGGGACGATCGGCACCCGGGCGCCCGGTGCGGCGGGGTCGAGCAGATGCACCGCACCGTTGTAGACGCAGTACCGCTGCGGACTGCCGGTGAGCTGGTAGACCGGGTGTTCCTTGAGATAGACGTCGGTGTCGTCGATCATTTTCCGGGTCTGGCTGCGGATCTTGAGTTCGAGTTGGCCGTCCACGTCCGGCAGCGACCAGGCGAGCTGGGTGGCCAGCCGTTCCAGTTGAGCGGGATCCTCGGTGGGACCGCTGAGGTTGATCTCCAGCCGCCCGTCGGTCTTGGGCACCGTGCCGATCAGCTCGGTCGGATCCGGCAGCCGGGCCACGGTGGGCGCCAGCCACTCCGACGGACCGTCGATCAGCCAGCCCACCACCTCGGTCGCCCGCCGGCTGGCCGGCACCACGACCGGCAGGTACCGCTGGTCGGGCACCAGCGCGGTCTGTTGGGTGTTCCAGAAGTAGATGGTGTGCGCCTGGTAGTAGGTACGAAGCGCATCGACGCTGAGCAACAGCCCCTTCGGCGCGTTCAGCACGAAGAGATCGTCCAGCCGGCCCGATTCGACCGGCCCGACCACGAATTCGTACCTCGACTCGGTGGCCACCGGCGGGCCGAGCGTGCCGTCCGCCCGGAGCACCCCGACCTGGTCGACCTCGATGTTGAACCGCTTCGCCTCGCCGCCCTGGACCGGGGTCGGGTTCGGCTCCTTCTTCAGCCGGACCACGTTGATCACGACCTCGCTGCCCTGTTTCTCCGGCAACTGGCCCCGGACGTTTTCCGCGAGGTACTCCTTGACCCGGGCGTACGCCTGGTCCGGCTCACCGGCCGCCGCCGCCAGGAAGTTCGTCATGAGCTGGGTGGCGTCGACCGCAGTGGCCCGTTTGGGCGGCTCACGGCCCTGACCGTTGACCGAGCCGGCCTCGGCGACCGGACCCGGCCCGTCGACCTGCACCTCGGTGGCCTCGGGGATACCGCAGCCGGTCACCGCGGCGGCGGCCAGCAACGCGGCGGCCAGAAGTGCGATCCGTCGACGCATCACAACGACCTCTCGCGGGCACCGGCCGGTGCCGGCCCGCTCCCGGCCGCACCGGGGCCGATGGCGAGCACGCCACCGTCGGCCGGGCCGATCGCCAACGGCCCGCCGTCACGCGGCCCGGTGAAGGACACCGTCGCGTCGGCCGGGACCAGGCGCAGCGGGGAGGTGGTCAGCCGGTCGCCGGCCCGGGCGGGCAGGGTGAGCCGGAACTGGGCACCCTGCCCCGGCGCGCCCCACGCCTCCAGCCAGCCACCGTGCAGTCGGGCGTCCTCCAGGCTGATCGACAGGCCGAGACCGGTGCCGCCGGTCTGCCGGGCCCGGGACGGGTCGGCCCGCCAGAACCGGTTGAAGACCAGCTTCTCCTCGCCGGGCTTCAATCCGATGCCGTGGTCCCGGACGGTGATCGCCACCGCCGTGTCGTCCAGGCCGAGGCTGACCCGGACCGGCCGGCCCTCGCCGTGCTCGACCGCGTTGCCGACCAGGTTGCGCAGGATCCGCTCGACCCGGCGCGGATCCACCTCGGCGATCACCGGGGCGTCCGGCAGGTCCAGCTCCAGCGGCACCCCGACCCGGTCGGCCAGGCTGCGCAGCCGGTCCGCCACCCGGTGCACCACCGGCACCAGGTCGGTGGGTTCGGCATCGAGCATGGCGAAACCGGCATCGAACCGGCTGATCTCCAGCAGGTCGGTGAGGAGTTCCTCGAACCGGTCCAGCTCGGCCTGGAGCAGCTCGGCGCTGCGGGCCACCGCCGGTTCGAAGCTGTCCCGTTCGGTGAAGATCAGGTCGGCTGCCATCCGGACCGTGGTGAGCGGGGTACGCAGCTCGTGCGAGACGTCCGAGGTGAACCGGCGTTGCAGCCGGGACATCTCCTCCAGCCGGAGGATCTGCCGTTGCAGGTTCGTCGCCATCTGGTTGAAGGAGGCGGCCAGCAGCGCCAGGTCGTCCTCGCCGTTGACGGTCATCCGCTGGTCCAGCAGGCCGGCGGAGAGCCGCTGGGCGGTCCGCGCGGCGACCCGGACCGGGCTGACCACCAGCCGGGTCACCAGCGCGGCGAGCAGGCCGAGCAGGAGCACCAGGGCGACACCGGTGGCGAGCACGGTGGCCCGGGCCTCGGCGGCGGTCTGGTCCTGCCGGGTCAGGGGTACCAGGTAGTAGAGCTCGACCTGACCGACCCGGGTGGGCACCGGAGAGCCGTAGACCAGGTACTTGGTCCGGCCGGCGCCGACATCCCCGGTCCGGATCTGCCGGGCGATCTTGCCGCTGCTCACCTGGGCCCGCAGTTCCGGGGTGAGTACCGCACCGACGTTCCGATCCGGCGAGGTCTGCGGCTCGATGACCCCCGAGGACCTGTCCGCTCGCAGCTCGACCACCACGCCACTGATCTGGGCCGGGTCCCCGCCGGCCAGGTAGTCCACCGTGTTGAGCAGGGTGTCGTCCAGACCGGCCTCCTGCGGCTCGGTGTAGACCGCCATCAGCTTCGCGGTGTAGTCCCGCCCGCTGTCCAGTCGGAGCCGCACGTCGGTCTGAGCGTTGGTCAGCAGGATGTTGGTGATCTTGTCAGCGACCAGGTAGGCGAACCCGCCGACCAGCAGGCTCGACGCGACGAGGGTGATGGTGACCACCCGGACCTGGAGCGACCGCCGCCAGGTGTGGTGCAGGGCGGCGGCGAAGCCCTGGAGCCGCCCGACGACGGCACGCGCGAGCTCCCGCGCGACGGCGCGGGAGCGGTCGGCGATCATGCCGGAGGCGGGCGGGTCGGGGCTGGTCACAGTCCCCCAGGCTATCCCGTGCCCGCCTTGTAACCCACGCCCCGCACGGTGAGGATGATTTCGGGTCGCTCCGGATCCGGCTCGATCTTGGCGCGCAGCCGCTGGACGTGCACGTTCACCAACCGGGTGTCCGCGGCGTGCCGGTACCCCCAGACCTGCTCCAGCAGTACCTCGCGGGTGAAGACCTGACGCGGCTTGCGGGCCAGCGCCACCAGGAGGTCGAACTCCAGGGGGGTCAGCTTGACCTCTTCACCGTTCCGGCTGACCGTGTGCGCCGGCACGTCGATGGTGATCTGGTTGCCGGGCGGGCCGATGGTCAGCATCTCGGGAGCCGCGTCCTCACCCCGCCGCAGCCGGGCCCGCATCCGCGCGACCAGTTCCTTCGGCTTGAACGGCTTGACCACATAGTCGTCCGCGCCCGATTCCAGGCCGAGTACGACGTCGACGGTGTCGCTCTTCGCGGTCAACATGACGATCGGTACACCGGACTCCGCCCGGATCGCCCGGGCCACGTCGATCCCACTCATGCCGGGCAGCATCAGGTCGAGCAGCACGATGTCGGGCCGGATGTCCCGGAACGCCGCCAGCGCCCGCTCCCCGTCAGCGACGAAGGAGGGCAGGAAACCCTCGCTCCGCAGCACGATGCCGAGCATCTCCGCCAGCGCGGGATCGTCGTCAACCACCAGTACCCGGGCTCTCATGCGTTCAATATTCCATCCCCGGATCCGATGCGTGGGACCCGCTCCCACCCGGTTTGCCCCGGCCGACCGGTCACACCCGACATGTCGGCCAAAGATGGACGATGCCCGGACGTCCCCGGCGTCCCGTTCGCCGGCCAACCCGACGGACCTGCCACCTCCTCGGGCCCGGCGGCGACCACCGGGAGGTGTCCGGCCGGCCCGCGCTGTGGCACTATCCCGCTCAGGCCCCGTAGCGGACAGGACGACCACCCACGTGCCCGACCCCCTGCTCACCCCCACCATCACCGCCACCCCACAGGTCGGCGCGCCTCCGTGGCGCCCGCAGTCGCTGCTGGTCCCCGCAGTGCTGGGCGGCGCGCTGGCGGTCACCGCCCTCGGTCTGATCAACGCCGCCCGGCTCGGCCGGCCACCATCGGCCCGGCTCGCCGTGCTCGGTACCGGACTACTCGCCCTCGGTGCGCGGATCGTGGCCACCCTGATCCTGGCGCCGTCCACGGGCGGCCCGGCCCGGGCCATCGGGACGGTTGCCGGCGTCCTGGCCTGGCTCGTGGTACGCGGCACCCAGAACCGGCCGTTCCGGGCGTACGAGCTGCGCGGCGGTGAACCGGCGCGGCTGTTCTGGCCCGGGCTCGCCGCCATCGCCGCCTGCGGGCTCACCGAGGCCGTCCTGCTCGCCATCCTGCTCGGGTGGGCCGGCTGATGACCGCCCCGGAGCACCGGCAACTGGACCGGGTGTCCGCCCTGCTCGACCTGAACCGCCCCGAGCAGGCACTGGAGGAGTTGGGCCGGCTGCCGGCCGGACAGGTCGGCACCGTACGGGCCTTCCAGCTGAGGGCCGCCGCGTTGACCGAACTGGACCGCTGGGCCGAGGTGGCCACCACCGCCCGGCACGGGCTCGGCCAGGGGCCGGACGCCGAGTTGCTCGGTCGGCTCGGGCTGGCCCTGCGCCACCTCGGGCAGTACCCCTCGGCCGAACGGGCGCTGCTGGACGCGCTCGCCCTCGCACCGCACAGCGCCTGGCTGCTCGCCCAGTACGCCGATCTCTGCCTGCTGGTGGGGCAGACCGCCAAGGCCGAGGCGCTGATCGCCCGCGCCGCCGCAGTGGATCCGGTCTCCCCTACCGTCTACGCCTCCCGGTACCAGCTCGCGTACGCCAGAGATGACACGCGGGGCGCCGAACAGGTGGCCCGGGAGTTCCTCGGCCGGTACCCCGAGCATCCCTCGGCGCTGGCGCTGCACGGCCTGGCTGCCGCCGGACGGGGCCGGATGGGGGTCGCCTCCCGGTCGCTGGGTCAGGCGGTCGCCCAGGACCCGACCGCCGCCGCAGCCGCCGAGGCCGCCCGGGAGGCCCGGGTGTACGCCCACCCACTGCTGCTGCCGTTGCGCCCGCTCTACCGGCTCGGGGTGTTCCCGACCTGGCTGATCGCGGTCGGCACGCTGCTCACCCTGAACCTGCTCGGCTGGGCGCCGGCAGCCCTGGCGGTCGGCCTGTGCTGGGCCGTCTACTGTGTCTACTCCTGGGTCGCCCCACCGATCGTCCGACGGCTGGTACTCGGGCGGTGGCGCGGATGAGGGTACTGCTGCCCTGGCTGGCCGTGCTGGCGCTGGTGTTCGCCCTCAACGCGCTGCGCCTGCGCCCGCTGGCCGCCCTGGTCTCGCTCGCCTGGCTCGCCTGGTGTGTCTGGACCTGGGTACGCCCGCGACGCGGCCCCGACCGGACCGGCTGACCGGACCGACCGCCCTGAGGTGGACCTGGCCGGTTTCCTGGCCGCCGGGAGCCGTCGAGGGCTGCGTACCCGCCAAGCCGGCGAAGGCCGGACAGCCGCCGGGCCGGCTGGATCGCCCAGCCGGCCCGGCGCGGTACGGAATCAGTAGCGGTAGTGGTCCGGCTTGAACGGACCCTCGATCGGAACGCCGAGGTACGCCGCCTGCTCCTTGGTCAGCTCGGTGAGCTTGGCACCGAGCGCGGCCAGGTGCAGCCGGGCGACCTTCTCGTCGAGGTGCTTGGGCAGGGTGTAGACCCCGACCGGGTACTCCTCGGTCTTGGTGAACAGCTCGATCTGGGCGATCGTCTGGTTGGCGAACGAGTTCGACATCACGAAGCTCGGGTGACCGGTGGCGTTGCCCAGGTTCAGCAGGCGGCCCTCGGAGAGCACGATGATCGCGTGGCCGTCGTCGAACCGCCAGAGGTCGACCTGCGGCTTGATGTTGACCCGGTTGACGTCGGACCGCTTCGCCAGACCGGCCATGTCGATCTCGTTGTCGAAGTGGCCGATGTTGCCGACGATGGCCTGGTGCTTCATCCGGGCCATGTGCTCGTTGGTGATGACGTCGAAGCAGCCGGTCGCGGTGATGAAGATGTCCGCGGTCTCGACCACGTCTTCGAGCGTGGCGACCTGGTAGCCGTCCATCGCCGCCTGGAGGGCGCAGATCGGGTCGACCTCGGTCACGACCACCCGCGCGCCCTGGCCACGCAGCGACTCCGCGCAGCCCTTGCCCACGTCGCCGTAGCCGAGCACGACCGCCACCTTGCCGCCGATCAGCACGTCGGTGGCCCGGTTGATGCCGTCGATCAGCGAGTGCCGGCAACCGTACTTGTTGTCGAACTTGCTCTTGGTGACCGAGTCGTTGACGTTGATCGCCGGGAAGAGCAGCGTGCCGGCCCGGTGCATCTCGTAGAGCCGGTGCACACCGGTGGTGGTCTCCTCGGTCACGCCCTTGATGCCGGCCGCGATCCGCGTCCAGCGCTGACCGTCCTCGGCGAGGGTGCGGTGCAGCAGCTGGAGGATGACGGCGAACTCCTCCGAGTCGGCGGACTCCACCGGCGGTACCGCCCCGGCGGCCTCGAACTCGGCGCCCTTGTGCACCAGCAGGGTGGCGTCCCCACCGTCGTCGAGGATCATGTTGGGGCCCTGCCCGTCCGGCCAGGTCAGCACCTGCTCGGTGCACCACCAGTACTCTTCGAGGGTCTCACCCTTCCAGGCGTAGACCGGCACGCCGGCCGGCGCCTCGGCGGTCCCCTCCGGGCCGACGACGATGGCCGCCGCCGCGTGGTCCTGGGTGGAGAAGATGTTGCACGACGCCCACCGGACCTCGGCACCGAGTGCCACCAGGGTCTCGATGAGCACGGCGGTCTGGATGGTCATGTGCAGCGAGCCGGTGATCCGGGCGCCGTTGAGCGGCTGGGCCTCAGCGAACTCGCGGCGAATCGCCATCAGGCCGGGCATCTCGTGCTCGGCGAGCTGGATCTCCTTGCGGCCGAACGCGGCGAGCGACAGATCCGCCACCTTGTAATCGCCCTCGGCGAGCGTGTGCGGCCGATTCTCGGTCGACGCGCCACCGGAGGGTGCCGGGAGGGTGCTGGTCATGGAAGCTCCTGTCGTACGGTCTGCTGCGCGACCCTCCACCTTACCGGCGGGCGCAGCGCGCGGGGCGGTCGGTCATGGACGGACTTTCCGTCCACCAGCCGGCCGCCCCGCGCATCCCCCCGGTTTGGATCCCCGCGCGTGTCTCGGACTCTCGTCGCGATAACGCTGCGTGCCCTCAGCGTCACACTGCGCCCACAGAGTGTCAAGCCGTTCCGGAGATTTCGGATATGTCGGGGGTGGTGCCGACCGGCAGCCGGACCGCAGCGGGGTCGCCAGCGCCACCCGCCGGGAGAACCCGTGACCATGTCAGCCACCTGACAGAGCCGGCACGCTCGACCACCGGCGGAAGGAGCGGCAGCTCAGCCCAGCCCGGCGGTCGCGACGTACGCCTCACCGTCGCCGGTGACCGTCAACGGGCCCGGTACCGCCGCACCGACCGCCGACTGCCCCGGGCCGAGCGTCACCGCGCCTGCCCCGTCGTCCAGCACGAGCTTGCCGGCCCGGCAGAAGACCACCCGGGGGCCCGGCACCGCCAGCCGGACCGGTTCCGTGGCATCGGCCGGGGTGACCCGGTGCAGCGCGAAGTCCTCGATCGGCACCGGCCAGGTCACCACCCCGGGAACCACCGGCACCGCCCGTACCACCGGATCGTCGAGCACCTCGAAACGCAGCACCCGCAGCAGCTCCGGCACGTCCACGTGCTTCGGGGTCAGACCGCCGCGCAGCACGTTGTCACTCGCCGCCATGATCTCCACCCCGGCGCCGTGCAGGTAGGCGTGCAGGTTGCCGGCCGGCATCCAGATCGCCTCCCCCTCGGCGAGCCGGACGTGGTTGAGCAGCAGGGCGACCAGCACCCCGGGATCACCCGGATACCGGTCGGCCAGGTCCCGGGCGAGGGCCGCGTCCGGGGCGTACCGCTCCGGGAGGTGGGCGGCCAGCACGGCGTCCAGCAGACCCGCGCGTTCCGTCGACGGCCAGCTCAGCAGGGTCCGTACCGCGTCGGAGAGGCCGGACACGCCGCCCCGCAGCGCGTCGACCACCGGGGCCAGGGCGGGCACGCCGAAGGCGTCGAACACCTCCGCCGAGCGCACCGGGTCACGGAAGCCGCAGAGCGCGTCGAACGGGGAGAGCGCGACCAGCAGCTCCGGCTTGTGGTACGGGTCGGCATAGTTGCGGTGGGCGACCGCCCCGTGCTGCTCGGCCGCGTACCCGGCCCGCGCCTGGTCGGCGTCCGGGTGGGCCTGCAACGACAGCGGGGCCTCCGCCGCCAGCACCTTGAGCAGGAACGGCAGCCGCGGGCCGAACCGCTCGACGACCCGCTCCCCCAGCCAGTGCCCCGGCTCGGCGGTCAGCACCTCCAGCAGGCTCCGGCGCCCGTCCTCGACAACCAGGGTGGCCGGGGCGCCCGGATGGGCACCCAGCCACAACTCCGCCTCCGGGCCGTCGCTGGGGGTGGGACGCCCCTGGAGCTCCGCGATCACCGACCGGGAGCCCCAGGCGTAACCCCGGATGGGGCCGTCGAGCAGGTGCACCGTCAACTCCCGTGCGTCCGGGCCGCCGCATCCGTCGTACCCGCGTCCCCGGTCGACGGCGTCGCGGCCGGTGCCGCCGCCCCGCCACCGGCTGCGGCGGCCTGCACGCGGTAGATGTCCGGCTCCAGGTAGATGACCCGGGCGACCGGGACGGCAGCGCGGATCCGGGACTCCACCACGTTGATGTTGCGGGCCAGCTCCTCGGCGGTCTCCCCCGGCTCCACCGCGACCTTCGCGGCCACCAGCAGCTCCTCCGGACCCAGGTAGAGGGTCTTCATGTGGATGATCCCCTCGACCTCCGGCCCCTCGGTGATGGCCCGCTCGATCACCGCCACGTCCTGCGCCTCGGCACCCTCACCGAGCAGCAGGCTCTTGGTCTCGATCGCCAGCACGATGGCGATGGTCACCAGCAGAATGCCGATCATCGCGGTGCCGGCGGCGTCCCAGAGCCCGTTGCCGGTGATCAGGGTCATCCCCACACCGATCAGAGCCAGCACCAGACCGACCAGGGCACCCAGGTCCTCCAGTAGCACCACCGGCAGCTCCGGTGCCTTGGCCCGCCGGACGAACTGCACCCAGGACGCCTTGCCCCGGACGTGGTTCGACTCCTTGATGGCGGTCCAGAAGGAGAAGCTCTCCATCACGATGGCGACCACCAGCACGGTGACCGGTACCCACTGCCAGGCGGTGATCGGCTCCGGGTGCGACCACTTGTGGTACGCCTCGTAGAGCGCGAACAGGCCACCGACACTGAACAGCACAATCGACACGATGAACGCGTAGACGTACCGCTCCCGGCCGTACCCGAAGGGGTGCTGTGGCGTGGCGGCCCGCTTGGCCCGCTTGCCACCGAGCAGCAGCAGGCCCTGGTTGCCGGAGTCGGCCACCGAGTGGATCGACTCGGCCAGCATCGACGACGAGCCGGTCAGGATCCAGGCGACGAACTTGGTGACCGCGATACCGACGTTGGCCAGCAGGGCCGCGACGATCGCCTTCGTACCGCCGTTGGCGCTCACGCGGTAGCCCCGCTCCGCCGGCCGGCGGCCCGCGGCGCCGCTGTGGCACCGCCGGAGATGGTGCACGTGCTCACTGGTTCGCCAGCTCCTTCATCTCGGTGATGGCCGGTACGGCCATCGGGTCCAGCCCGTGGGCCAGGGCGAGGTAGACCGAGGCGAAGTCGGGTACCGCGACGAGCGACGCGAGCCGCTCCAGTGCCGAACCGCCCTCGGCGGTGACCACGTCGCAGCGCACGCCGCGCCGCTCGGCGAGGGTCTGCACCGCGTCCGCCCGACGCTCCTCGACGGCGAGCGGCTCGTCCGTGTCGTCCTCGGCGTTCAGCCCGCCGTCGCGGAGCAGCACCAGCCGCAACCGGGTCGCCGGCGAGACGTCGTCGTCCGGGTCGGCGAAAATGTCCCGGGTCGACTCGACCAGACCGCCGAAGACGCCGTCGAGCAGACCGACCCGGCCCCGCCCGGCTTCACCGAGTGCACCCGCCACCACCGGGTAGCGGGCGTTCGCCGACAGGGTGTCGCCGAAGCGCCGGGCGGCGACCGTCGCCAGCGGGGACGAACCCCAGACGATCGGCACCGAACCGGCCAGCCCGAGCGCGAGCGACTTCGCCGGGTTCACGAACGACTCGGCGGTGGGTCGGCACCGGTCCGCGTCCGCGTCCAGCCGGGCCGCGGTCTCCGCCAGGTCCGCCTCATTGACCTTCACCAGGCCGAGGGTACGGGCGGCGAGCAGAACCGGCACGGTGAGCGCCCAGAGACTGGCCCGGGCCGGCGCCCGGCGGGGTACCGGGATGAACGGTGCCCGTACCCGGTCGGCGACCGACTGAAGCTGCGAGTCGGGGGCGCCGATCGCCACCAGCCGGGCACCCCGGCGGGCTGCCGCCTCGGCCGCACCGAGCGCCTCCGGGCTGCGACCCGAGGCGCTGATCGCGATGACCACGTCCGCCGCACCCACCCAGCCGGGAACCCCGGCGCTGCGGTGCGGGATCACCGGGACCGGGCAGCGCGGCCCGGCGACCGTGGCCAGCACGTCACCGGTACGCCCGGCGGTGCCGATACCGGCGATCACCACCGCCCTCGGGCGGCCCTCGTCGGCGAGCACCCCGAGGTTGGCCTCCGCCGCCAGTGCGGCCGACTCACGCACCTGGGCGCCCGCCGAGGCGGTGAACCGCAGCATGCCGCCCGGGTCCAGCTCGGCCAGGGCGTCCGGGTCGTCGAGCAGGGACTCCTCGGCCTCACGCCGACCGCTGACCCCGGCCACCGGCTCCATCACACCTGCCCCCCGGATCCGCCGCGCGCCTCGTCCAGCAGGAGCACCGGCACGTCGTCCCGGACCTCGAAGATCCGACCGCACTCGGTACAGGTCAGGGTCTGCGCGTCCGGGTCGTAGTTCAGCGGGGCGTGGTGTGTGTCGGGACAGGCGAGGATCTCGAGCAACTGCGGGTCCAGGGCCACGGCGCGGCTCCTTCCACGTATGCGGTCGGCCGGTCGTCGGTGGCGACCGGCGCACGGATCTTATCGGCGAACCAGGCCGAGCACGTCGTCGCGTAGCGAGATCATCCGCTCCCTGGACGGCGCCTCGACGTTGAGCCGCAGCAAAGGCTCGGTGTTGGACGGGCGGAGGTTGAGCCAGGCGCCGTCGGCGAAGCGGAGCGTCAAGCCGTCCAGTTCGTCGGCCGTCGCCTCCGGGTAGGCGGCCCTGACCTCGGCGATCTTCGCCGCCTGGTCGGCGACCGTGGAGTTGATCTCACCGGAGGCGACGTACCGCTCGTAGGCGCTGGCCAGCTCGGAGAGCGGCCGGTCCTGCCCGCCGAGCGCGGCGAGCAGGTGCATCGCGGCCAGCATGCCGGTGTCGGCGAACCAGAAGTCACGGAAGTAGTAGTGCGCCGAGTGCTCACCGCCGAAGACCGCACCGGTACGGGCCATCTCCGCCTTGATGAAGGAGTGCCCGACCCGGGTGCAGACCGGTTCACCGCCGTGCTCGCGGACGATCTCCGGCACAGCGCTGGAGGTGATGAGGTTGTGGATGACCGTCGAACCGGGGTGCTTTGCCAGCTCGCGGACCGCCACCAGGGCGGTGATCGCCGACGGGGAGACCGGCTCGCCCCGCTCGTCGACCACGAAGCACCGGTCGGCGTCGCCGTCGAACGCCAACCCCAGGTCGGCGCCGTGCTCGCGGACCGCGTGCTGAAGGTCGACCAGGTTGGCCGGGTCGAGCGGGTTGGCCTCGTGGTTGGGGAAGGAGCCGTCCAGCTCGAAGTAGAGCGGCACGATGGTCAACGGCAGGGCCGGCAGGACCGCGTCACCGAGCACGCTCGGTACGGTGTGGCCGCCCATCCCGTTGCCGGCGTCGACCACCACCTTCAGCGGCCGGATCCCGCGCAGGTCGACGAGGTTGCGTAGGTGCGCCGCGTAGTCGGCGAGCAGGTCGCGGCGCTCGATCGGCGCCACCGGCTCGCCCGCCGGGTGCGGCTCACCCTTGTCCAGCAACGCCTGGGCCCGATCCCGGATCTCGGCCAGGCCGGTGTCCTGACCGATCGGCCGGGCACCGGGGTAGCACATCTTGATCCCGTTGTAGCGGGCCGGATTGTGGCTGGCGGTGAACATCGCGCCGGGCAGGTCGAGGATGCCGGAGGCATAGTAGAGCAGGTCGGTGGAGCCGAGTCCGACATCGATCACCCCGACGCCCTCGGCGCGTACCCCGGCGGCGAAGGCGGCGGCCAGCCCGGGCGAGGTCTGCCGCATGTCGTACGCCACGACGACCGTGTCCCGGCGCTCGGCGGAACCGTTGAGGAGCTGGGCAAAGGCCGCCCCGAGAGCCTCTGCGGCGCGCTCGTCCCACTGCTGGGGAACCGTCCCTCGGACGTCGTACGCCTTGACGATCTGGGACAGCTCAGACACTGATCTCGCTCCTTACCGCAGTACGGCCACACCGTCAGCCGCTCGTCTTCGTCAACGCACCCGAGCGTATCGGAGCCCACCCGCCCAACCCGGGCCAAGGCGGACGACTGCACACCCGGCAACCGTCACCGGACGCCGCGACCGGGTGGGGCCAGCGGGCTCAGTTCGGCAGTCGGGGCAGGACCGCGGTCGCGTCGCCGGTGCCGGTGCCGGTGCCGGTGCCGGTGCCAGCGTGCGGCGGCGGACCCGCCGATGGCAGAACGGTGCCGGCCCGGTAGGTCGTACCGCCGGGATTGCCCGCGCCGGCCGGGACACCGGCTCCCGCACCTGCTCCGGGATGCCGCTCGGCCCGTGACCGGCGCAGCAGGAAGACCAGGAGAGCCACCCCGATAGCGACCATCACGGCGCCGAAGATCATGACGAAGGTACCGATCCCGAAGCCGCCACCCGAGGTCGTCGAGGCCTGCGCCGCAGCCGGCACCTCGGCGGCCGCCGGGGATGACTCGTTCGTCGGGCCGGCCGCCGCCACGGTCGGCGTCGCCTCGGCGGTCACCGACGGGGTCGGCGACGGGCTCGGCTTCCGGCTGGGGGTGGGCGTCGGGACGGCGCGGCCCCCCGCGACCTTCGAGGTGGTGGCGCCGTACCCGATGGTCCGCCCGGTACCGGCGATCGCCTGCCCGATGATGTTCAGCCGGCCGGACGGCGCCCCGGCCAGGAAGGTCACCCGGTACCGGACGGACAGGCTCTTGCCCTTGCACAGCGTCGGGTTGGTCGGGGCGGTACGGGCGGTGGTCAACGTGCCGGTCCCGGAGACCGGGATCGCCCGCCACTGTCCCGCCAACGCGACCTCGACCCGCACCTGCCGGGCGGTGACCCCGGGCAGTTGCAGCGCCAGGCCGGTACGCACCAGCACACAGCCGTCCGTCTTCTTGGTCACGCCCAGGTTCACCGCGCCGGGGCTGCCCCCGGCGGTGAAACTGCTGGCCGCCCGGACCCGCACGGAATCCCCCTCAGCCAGGGCCGGTGCCGCGCCGGTGGCCAGCAGTCCGGCCACGAGCGCGGCACCGGCCGCGAACCGTACCGCACCGCCACGTACCGACATGTCCACCTCACTGCGTCTATCCGGGTAGGTCGGCGGACAGGCTACTACCATCTCCGGTTCCCGTCCGGCCACGTGACGCACCGGCTGTCCGACGACCACGTCCCGAGGCCGGACGTGGACAGCGCGAACCCACCGGGTCCGGGCGGCTGTCGCCCACCCCGACGTACCCTCCGGCCGTTACCTCTTGATCGTCCCCAGCCGGAGTCCACCCGCACCTGCGCCCGCCGGCCCATGACCGGACCCTCTCCCAACCGGCTGCCACCGGCTGGAGTCACCGGCCGGCGAGCGCGGCCCGGCACATCCGGTCCGCCTGCCGGGTGGTCTCCGGCAGCCGGTACGTCGGGGCCAGCCGGAGCACCAGGGACGACGCGTTGTCCAGGCTGATCCGGTGACCGACCGAGACGAAGACCGGCTTCACCCCCGTCTGGGTCCGCAGCACCCGGCCGACGGTCTCCGGGCCGTCCCGCAGCTCGGTCCACGATCCCCGGTCCGGTGCCGGGGGCTCCCAGGTGCCGACCAGCGGGGTCTTCCCCACCCCCAGCGCCGGCAGCCCGGTGACCACGCCCAGATGACAGGCAAGCCCGAAGCGCCGCGGGTGGGCCAACCCGTGCCCGTCACAGACCAGCACCTCGGGCCGGACGGTCAGCCGGTCCAGCGCCGCCTCCAGCGCCGGCAACTCCCGGAACGCGAACAGCCCCGGGACGTACGGGAACGCCGGGCGGCCGGTGACCACCGCCGAGTCGACCACCGCGAGGGTACGGGCGTCCAGCACGGTCACCGCCGCCGCGAGGCGCTCACCGTCCTCGGCGTACGCCACGTCCAGGCCGGCCACCGTGGCGGGCTCGGCCGGTCCCGGCCCGGTCAGGTCGACCTCGGCCCGTAGCCGCTCCTGGATCGCCTCCGCCTCCTCAACATGCATGTAAGGAAGGGCCCCTTCTTATCGTTTTCGGTAGAGGAAGGGCCCCTTATTAACACGTTGCACCACAGCACCCGGGGCACGGCCCTCCAGACCGTTTACATCCGACGGTATGACACAAACAGGATGCAGCCGGACACTCCATAGGAACTCATCGATGGATAGGCTCCCGTCATCGTGATCGGTGGGCGGAATTCCGCCCACCCTCCAGTCGGGAGGCCCGATGAATCGCTGGCGCAAGATGCTCGGCCTGATGGCCACCGCGCTGACCGCGGTAACCGTCAGCAGCTTCACCCTGACCGCACCGGCCGCCGCCGAACCCACCGGCGACGTCAGCCCGTACGTCGTCGGTGGCACCCGTGCCGCCCTCGGCGAGTTCCCGTTCATGGTCCGGCTCTCCATGGGCTGCGGCGGCTCGCTCTACAGCCCGACCCTGGTGCTGACCGCCGCGCACTGCGTGGGCAGCACGGGCACCAACACCAGCATCACCGCGACCCTGGGCGTCGTCGACCTCCAGTCGACGACCGGTCGGATCACCGTCCGGTCCAACTACGTGTACCGGGCGCCCGGCTACAACGGGTCGGGCAAGGACTGGGCGCTGATCCGCCTCGCCACCCCGGTCACCAGCCTGGCCACCCTGCCGATCACCACCAGCACCGCGTACGACAGCGGCACCTTCACCGTCGCCGGTTGGGGAGCCACCCGCGAGGGCGGTGCCCAGTCCCGGTACCTGATGAAGGCGAACGTGCCGTTCGTCAGCGACAGCAGCTGCAACGCCTCGTACGGCGGCGACCTGATCCCCGCTGAGGAGATCTGCGCCGGCTACAGCAGCGGTGGTGTGGACACCTGCCAGGGCGACTCGGGTGGTCCGATGTTCCGGCGGAACTCGGCCGGCGCCTGGGTCCAGGTCGGCATCGTGAGCTGGGGTTACGGCTGCGCCCGCGCCGGCTACCCGGGTGTCTACACCCAGGTCAGCTACTTCGCCCCGGCGATCGCCTCGGCCGCCGCGAGCCTCGGCGGCTGAGCCCGCACCGCGTCGTAACCGATAGCGGCAGAACCGGGGACCGGTACCGGCGGGCAGCGTCCCGTCCCACCGGTCCCCGGACCGCGTCAACCATGTCGAGTCGCCAGAAAACAGAATCCCAGGTCCCCACCCGGCACATTTCCCGAGGCCGCCCTGCTGTTGTCGGCCAGCACGGTCGACGGACTCCCACCGTAAAAATCTGGACGAGGTTACTGAGCTGCTCGGGAAACTCGGCGGGCGTGATGCGACGCGGCCGACCGCCTCCTCCGGTTCGGCACGGCGGTCCGTGCTCAGCCCCGCGAGAATCCGCCGCTCCGCCTCCCACGGATCACGTGCCGTCGCGGCCCGGCACGCCCGGCAAACGGGAGGGGAGCGTCCCACCGACGGTACGGCCGGAAACCGGACCGTCAAGTAGGTCGATCCGGTTGACGTACGTTTCGTCGTACCCGTCGGTTGTCTCTTCGGTCTGCTCCCGGCGGGCGCTGAAGCCGCCCGGAGGCCGGTCCGCCAACGGCGCCGGCCGCCCGTCCGCACCGAGCACCAAGGCGTCGATGGAGGTGACGTTCCCGCCGTGCGGCACGCCGCGGTGACCGTAGAGTGGCAGGTCCGCCCGCACCTGGCCGCTCTGCGGGTCGAGATAGAGCACCGTGCCACCCTGGTTGAGCGCCACCCAGGCATGCGAGCCGCCCTGCTCCCAGGTGGTCACCAGGAAGGCGTACGAACCGTGTCCCTCGGCGAGCAGCTTGTCCCGGAGATCGGCGAACCCCCGGCCGACCGCCTGCCGTGCAGCCACCGCCGACAGGTTATCGTCAAGCGGACAGAGCTGCTGGAACACGCCACCGGTGATCTCCTCCACCCGTGCCGGCCCGCCAGCCTCACCGTCGACCGGCTGCCGGACATCGCCGTTCCAGTAGCCGTCGAAGGTGCGTGGCGCGGAAACCCGGGGCCGACCGTGCACCCAGGTCTCGTAGAGCGACAACGTGCAGTCCAGGCAGTTGATCGAGCGGGCCGGATCGGCCCGCGGGCCACCGTCGTTGGCCAACCGGAACCAGCTCCCCTGCCGGGGATCCGGGGTGCGGACCGGGTTCCCGTCCGGATCGAGCGGGATATGCCGCTCCAGGTCGGTCTGATGCAGCGCCAACGGACGGCGCAGGCCACCCCGCTCGCCGTACCGCCGACTGCGCTCGATCGGCGGTGGATCGTCGGATCCGGTCAGCGCCGAACGGTTGCCGGTACGGACCGGACCGTCGACCAGGTCACCCGCGTCGTCGTTGATCCGCGCGAAGTCACCGTCGTCGTCGATCTCGACCACGTCGGGCACGACCGATCCCGCGAGCACCGCCTCAGCAAGATCCTGCAACGCGTACGCCGTCCGCAACTCCCGACGACTGATCTGAAACCAACGGTCGGCAAGATCGGTCTCGCCATCTGCATCAAGCACACGTCCGCGAATGATGGCTTCTCGACCGCGTTGTTCGCCTTGTTCAGCAAGCACTCTTAGCCGCTCGGCCTCGTCCGCCCTTCGATTTACCTCATAGCGCTGCCGCTCTGCACGGAGATATCCGCGGTAGCGTCTACGGTCAACACCCTCCCGATTCGCTACTCGCCTGATGTCGTACCACTCAGGGGTGCGTGGTGCCGGAGGACCGACCTGATCCGGGCCGGTCGCATCGGCTGTAGCGGGCTGCGGGTTAGGCGTAGGGGTGCCGTTTCCCAAGGCCTCAAGCAGAGGAAAACGAGGATTCGGCGGCGGGAGTGGTGCCCCCGGCAGGGCACTACCGGTGCCAGTGAGAGAAACCGTGCGGGTGTCAGGTTGGCTACCGACTGCTGGCACGGATGGATCAGACGGCACGGGCGTAACGGGAAGGACGGCGCTACCCGATATCGGGGACGTGAGGCTGGTAGGTGCGGCAGACAGACCGATTCCGGACGAGCCCCTGGCAGTTGGCTCGGGCGACCCTCCCGTGTCGGTTGCCGGTGTCACCGAATCCACGTCAGCGGGGCCCAGGCCATTCAACGACAGCGTCGGAGCAGGTACGGCGTCTGGATGCTCCGCCGAAGCTGGGTGGTTCACGACGGACGCTGGTGCGGTGGCCGGCAGATCCGCAGGGCCACCCCGGCCCGGATGAGGTGAAGCTTCCGGCGAGTTCTCGGGTACCAGCGCGGAGCGGTCCGCCGCCCACTCCGGCTGAACCGGCCTGGTCCGCTCACCAGATGGCTCTTCACCGATCAGTCGAGCCTCGTCGGCGCTTTCGGCCACTGATGGGGTTCCCGCCACCACAGGCGAGGAAGGGCCCACCGGGGTACCCGCCTCCGCCGGTGCCCGACCTGGCAGATCTGCCGGCACTGAGGGCGTACCGGCAAGGGCGTCAAGCCGTCCGTCGAGCTTGGTATGCAGCGCGGCGTCGCTCTGGCTGACGGCCGAGGCGCTGAGACCGGACGTCGCGGCCCGGGCGCTGTCCTCGAACGAAGTCAGGCCGCCACCTGTTGCCAGACTCGCCAGGTTGTCGGCGAGTACCTCACCAGCCATGCTGCGGCCGAGGCCCTCGGCGATCTGGGCCCGGCGTCCCATCGCGTGTGGCCCCAGCCCGGCGAGAGAGGCCCCAGCTCCACCCACGAAGCCACCCAACGCCGATCTGCCAACTGAGTCGAGGTCCAGGCCGTCACGACGACCCGTGCTGTTCTGGTAGCCCTGGATTGCGAGATCGATACCGACCTCCTCGCCCGCTTCCTTCAGTCCTTCGACACCGGCCCGGGCCGCCAGTCCTTTCATCCCTCCCTCGGCGAGTTGGCGGGCCGCCTTCTCGCCAGCTTCCTTGAGCCCGTGGCGGAGGGATTTCCGGGCGAGCTGACCGATCAGTCGTTTGAAGATCTGCTGGATGACGGCTCGGGTGGCTGCCATAGCCGCCGCAGCAGCAGGCGATGCCGCACCGGCGGTCAACGCGACCGCGACCGCCAAAGCGAGTAGTTCCACGACGAGGATGCCCAGCTGGATCCAGACCTCGATCTTCGCTGCCTCGATGTCACAGCCACACTCCTGGACCAGCCTGCCCATCTCATGGCTGATCGTGGCCAACGCGTACAGCGGCGCCTCATCGCCCTCGGCGACCTTGCGCCAAGCGGTTTCGAAGGCGGTGTACACCACACCGGTGTGACCGTATGCCGCACGCACCTCATTGGCAGCGGCGATGACGTCGTCACGCGGACCAGCAAACGTGGCAGCGACCGAGAACCACTGGTCAGCGAGGTCCCACACCGCCTTCTCGTTACCCTCGGGCCACTCGACGCCGATGACCCACTCGAGCGCTTCGTAGATCCAACCAGGCAGGTCCCAGGGCGAGTAGTCCAAGGGATGCGGGATGGGACTGGGCAGGATGGTCATGGAAGCCGTACCGATCAGCGGGGACGAGCGGTCCGTTGAATCCGCCCCGCATTGGCGGCATCGGTCTCGGTGCTGGCCCGTACCGCCTGGACCACATCGTTTCCAAGCCGATCGACGTAGCTACCCAGGCGCTGCCACCCCTGTAGAAATGTCGTTTCAAACTCGCGGTACTTCTGGTCGAAGGCCGATCCGATGTCGTCCCTGCCCCACGGACGTTGGGCGCTCGCTGCCGCAATCTCTTCGCCCAGTTTCCTGCGTCCGGCACCTATAGCTCGGCCGCCTGACGCCAACTCCGATCCTGCACGATGGGCACGAGCCCGGTCGAGCCACAACTCGCCGTCAGCCATTTCGCTCCGTATCTCCGTCCGTGTCTCCGCCCAGTACGGCGTCGCTGCGCCGGAGCAGGGAACCGAAGTTGCCGTCCCTCAGGTAGTCGAGTGCACCCGAGCCGGCTGGAAGGTAGGCGGCCACCAGCCGCTGCGTAGCTTCTGTCGCGGCCGTCGTGGCGCCGTGGATCGTCTCGGTGATGGTCCGGCCAAGTCGATCCACATCACGTTCGCGCTGCACCGCCGCATCGAGCGTCACACTGATGACCTGCCCCCGGGGCCCGACAACGACGGTCACCAGACCGTCAGCGGACCTTTCGGTGAGACGGAGCGCGGCGAGTTTCTCCTGCAACTCGTCCAATCCGGACCGGAGCTGCCGGTATTGGCTATGCACCTCCGCGAATCGCTCCCGCAGACGCTGGTTGACATCTCGGTCGGCGCTTTCCGTCACCGCCGCCTCCCCGCCGTCACTTTCGGTACGGCAGACCATACCGGGCGCCACCGACGCGTGGGGGTCAGGTAGCTTCCGGTAGGTGATCAGCCGACAGGAAGCTGAGGAAATCGCGACCGTCTGGGCTCGACGTGACTCATTGCGCCTCGGTCGCCCGTGCACGCCGGTGGTGCACGAGTTCGACCTCGGCTATCTCATTACCTCCACCGTGCCCCCGACGATGACCACGACGCCGGGCGACCTACCCCATGCGGTCGTCGACAAGGAGACCGGGGAGGTCTCCAACTGGCCACGGCTACCCGCCCCGGTGGTCGAGCGCCTCTACCGGGAGGATCGCACCGCCCGCCCGGTGTTCCCGCGGACCGTGGACCCGGCCGAACAACTGCTCCGCAGCGTACGGAGGGCAGCCACCCCCGGCACCGCCGCGCATCTGACTGTCGAAGGCCGTCTACACATTGCCAACGGCGCCAAGGGTGAGGTGGAGCTACGGCATCACCCTCTCGTCCGGGCCTATCTGGACGAGTTACCACCCGGCAGGCTGGTACGCGGCGGCGAACGACACGCCGAACTGATCGTGGTTTCCGATGCACTACATGCCGAGGACCAGCAGCGAGCCGCCGACGGTCAACCGCCTGCGGACATGGTCGATGTGGTGGGCCTGTTCGAAGAGGCCCGTCTGGAGATCTTCCGGATCCGCGAGCCCGGAGATCCGGCGGGTGGTCGGGCAGAGCGGCCCTGCGACTCGTGCCTCAACGCTTTGGTCCACTTCGGGCTGCTCCCCTGGTCAGAGTTGGCGTTCACCCGGGAATGGCGGCCCGATCCGCAGCCATCGCCGCAACCTGGCCGGTTCCCACCCGAGGTCAGCAACGCACTAGTAGCAGCAGGCTGGCAACCAGACTCATTCACTGATGAGGTTTATGCCCATGCAGCCATCAGAAGAGCTAATGAAGTCTTGCCCACCCTCACACCCTTCCCAGCAGCGGAACTGGCACTGACAAAGTTCCCCGGGCTAGCCGGCGGTCGGCGGGGGCCGGGCGAGGAGGTATGGATCTCCCGCTTCGACATCAGGCCGGCTTCGGCTGCGCACAGCGCTGACACCCTTGCCGACTTCGGCAGGCTGCTGGGTGTACGGCTCTTCCCGATCGGCTCGGAGCAACAGGAGAGCATCCTCGCTGTCGACGAGCACGGGCGGGTCTTCGCCCTCGACCAGGCCGGTGAGTGGTTCCTCGGCGCCGACATCGACGCCGCGCTGACCACTCTCCTACTCGGCAGGGCGCCCGCCCGGGTACGCGACGACGGCACCTGGTGACCGCCGAAGGGCGTTAACAAGGGGCCCTTCCTCTACCGAAAACGTTAATAGGGGGCCCTTCCTTACAACTCCAGGGCGGTGAACACCATGACTCTCGGGTCGGTGTAGTCGTCCATGGCGCTGCGTAGGCCCTCCCGGCCGACACCGCTGCCCTTGACGCCGCCGTACGGCATCTGGTCGGCCCGGTACGACGGCACGTCGCCGATGATCACGCCGCCGACGTCGAGGACCCGGTGGGCGGCGAAGGCGACGTCCACCCGGTGGGTGAACACCCCGGCCTGGAGGCCGTACGCGGAGTCGTTGATCGCGGCGAACCCGGCCCGGTCGTCGGTGACCGGGGCGACCACCAGCACCGGCCCGAAGACCTCCTCGGCGCAGACCTTCGCGTCGGCCGGTACCCCGGTGAGCACGGTCGGCGGGTAGCTGGTGCCGTCCCGCCGGCCGCCGACGTTCAGCGTGGCGCCGGCAACGACCGCCTCGTCGACCCACTGCTCGACCCGCTGGGCAGCCGCCTCACTGATCAGTGGGCCGACGTCGGTGTGCTCGTCGGTCGGGTCACCGGTCCGCAGCGCCCCGACCGCCGCGACCAGCCGGGGCAGGAACCCGTCGTAGAGCCATTCGTGCACGTACACCCGCTGCACGGCGATGCAGCTCTGCCCGGCCTGGTAGTTGGCGAAGGTGGCGATCCGGTGCGCGGCGAAGGTCAGGTCCTCGTCCGACGACCAGTCCTCGCAGATCAGTGCGGCGGCGTTGCCGCCCAGTTCCAGGGTGACGTGTTTCTCGGGTACGGCGCGCCGGATGGCGGCGCCGACCGGGCCGCTGCCGGTGAAGGAGACGACCGGCAGCCGGGGGTCGGCGACCAGTTCGGCGGCGCGCTCGTTGGGTAGCGGCAGCACGGAGAACATCCCGGCCGGCAGGGCCGTCTCAGCGAGCAGTTCGCCGAGGAGCAGCGCGGAGAGCGGGGTGGCCGGGGCCGGCTTGACGATGATCGGGGCGCCGACGGCGATGGCCGGGGCGACCTTGTGGGCGACCAGGTTGAGCGGGAAGTTGAACGGGGCGATGCCGAGCACCGGGCCCTTGGGCGCCCGGCGGACCAGGGCGGTCCGCCCGGTGGCGGTCGGGTCGGTGTCGAGGCGTTGCAGCTCGCCGGAGAAGCGGCGGGCCTCCTCGGCGGCCCAGCGGAACGTGGAGACGGCCCGGCTGACCTCGGCCCGCGCCCACTTGACCGGTTTGCCGTTCTCGGCGGTGATCAGTCGGGCGATCTCCTCGGCGCGTTCGGCGAGCCGGCGGGAGACGTGGTCGAGGGCGGCGGCCCGCGCGTGGGCGGGCAGGGCCGCGGCCTCCGCCGCCACCCCGGCCGCTGCCGCGACGGCGGCTTCGACCTGGTCGGGCGTGGCATGGCTGGTACGTCCGACCGGGTGCCCGTCGTACGGGTGGTGCACGGTCAGCTCACCCTCGCCGTGCTCGGGTCGGCCGGCGACAAAGAACGCTCTGGGCTCCACTCGGGCAGCCTAAACGACCAGGCCATCTCACGGAAACAGTCGCCTCAACCCTTGTCTGCCGCGAATTCAGTGGCCAAGATGGCAGCAAGACTGCGATTACCGCCGCACACGTCACCCTCGGCCACTCTCGGAGATCAGTCATGAGCGACCAGCAGAAGCTGCGCAACTTCGTCAACGGCGAGTATGTCGACCCGGTCGATGGCGGTTACGCGGATCTCGTTGACCCGTGCACGGGTGAGGTGTTCGCCCAGGCGCCGGTCTCCGGGGCGGCCGATGTGGATGCGGCCATGCGGGCTGCCGCGACCGCCTTCGAGACGTGGCGGGACGCCACCCCGGCGGAGCGGCAGCGGGCACTGCTGAAGTTCGCCGACGCGGTGGAGGCACGCGCGGCCGAACTGGTCGACGCGGAGGTACGTAACACCGGCAAGCCTCGGCAGCTCACCGCCGAGGAGGAGCTGCCGCCGGCCGTGGACGAGCTGCGGTTCTTCGCGGGTGCGGCGCGGGTGCTGGAGGGGCGCTCGGCCGGGGAGTACCTGGCCGGGCACACGTCGTACGTGCGGCGCGAGCCGATCGGGGTGTGCGCCCAGGTCACCCCGTGGAACTACCCGCTGATGATGGCGGTCTGGAAGATCGCCCCGGCGCTGGCGGCCGGCAACACGGTGGTGCTCAAGCCGTCGGACACCACCCCGGTCTCGACGCTGCTGCTGGCCGAGATCGCCGCCGAGTTCTTCCCGCCGGGCGTGTTCAACGTGGTCTGCGGTGACCGGGACACCGGTCGTGCCCTGGTCGCCCACCGGACCCCGCAGCTGGTGTCGATCACCGGCTCGACCCGGGCGGGCATGGAGGTCGCGGCGGCTGCCGCGCCCGACCTGAAGCGGACGCACCTGGAGTTGGGCGGCAAGGCCCCGGTGGTGATCTTCGACGACGCGGACATCGCAAAGGCCGCCGAGGCGATCGCCGTGGGTGGCTACTTCAATGCCGGGCAGGACTGCACGGCGGCGACCCGGGTGCTGACCGGGCCGGGCGTGTACGACGACTTCGTCGCGGCCCTGACCGAGCAGGCGCGGAACACGAGGACCGGCGCCCCGGACGACGCGGACGTGCTCTACGGCCCGCTGAACAACGCCAACCAGCTCGCCCGGGTACGCGGGTTCGTGGACCGGCTGCCGGACCACGCAAACGTGCACACCGGCGGTTCGCGGGTCGGTGAGCGTGGTTTCTTCTACGCCCCGACGGTGGTCTCCGGGGTGCGTCAGGCCGACGAGATCATCCAGGACGAGGTGTTCGGACCGGTCATCACGGTCCAGCGGTTCTCCGACGAGGACGAGGCGGTGCGCTGGGCCAACGGCGTGGAGTACGGCCTGTCCGCGTCGGTCTGGACCTCCGACCACGGTCGGGCGATGCGGATGACCCGGCGGTTGGACTTCGGCTGCGTCTGGGTGAACACCCACATCCCGTTCGTCTCGGAGATGCCGCACGGCGGGTTCAAGCACTCCGGGCACGGCAAGGACCTGTCGATGTACAGCCTGGAGGACTACACCCGGGTCAAGCACGTCATGCACAACATCGAGGGCTGAACCACCGTGAGCGCGAGGAGTGAGCTTGCGAGCCCCGCAGTCGCGAACCAGGGAGTTGCCGTGATGTCTTCGGAGGAGCTGCACAAGCGGCGTGGGGCTGCGGTGGCCCGGGGTGTCGGGAGTGTCATCAACTCCTACGTCGACCACGCCTCGGGTGGGACGGTCACCGACGTCGAGGGGCGGGAGTGGATCGACTTCGCCGCCGGTATCGCGGTGACCAACGTCGGCAACTCGGCCCCGAGGGTGGTCGAGGCGGTCCGCGCCCAGGTCGAACGGTTCACCCACACCTGTTTCATGGTCGCCCCGTACGAGTCGTACGTGGCGGTCTGCGAGCGGTTGAACGCGCTCACCCCGGGTGGCTTCGAGAAGCGCTCCGCGTTGTTCAACTCCGGTGCCGAGGCGGTGGAGAACGCGGTCAAGATCGCCCGGCACGCGACCGGCCGCCCGGCGGTGGTGGTCTTCGACCACGCGTACCACGGCCGAACGAACCTGACCATGGCGTTGACCGCGAAGAACATGCCGTACAAGCACCGGTTCGGGCCGTTCGCCGGTGAGGTCTACCGGGTGCCGATGTCGTACCCGCTGCGCGACGGCGGCCTGTCGGGCGCGGAGGCGGCGGCCCGGGCGGTCGAGACGGTGGAGAAGCAGGTCGGCGCGGAGAACGTGGCCGCGCTGCTGATCGAGCCGATCCAGGGCGAGGGCGGTTTCGTGGTACCCGCGCCCGGCTTCCTGCCGGCGCTGCGCGAGTGGGCGACGGCGGCCGATGTGGTGTTCATCGCCGACGAGATCCAGACCGGGTTCTGTCGGACCGGGGACTGGTTCGCCTGTGACCACGAGCGGGTCGAGCCAGATCTGGTCGCCCTGGCCAAGGGGATCGCCGGTGGTCTGCCGCTGGCTGCGGTGACCGGGCGGGCCGAGTTGATGGACGCGGTGCACGCCGGCGGCCTCGGCGGCACGTACGGCGGTAACCCGATCGCCTGCGCGGCGGCGTTGGCGAGCATCGAGACGATGCACGAGCTGGACCTGGTCGCCGCCGCCCGGCGGATCGAGTCGGTGCTGGTGCCCCGGCTGCGGGCCATCGCCGAACGGTCCGGTGGCCGGGTCGCCGAGGTACGGGGGCGGGGCGCGATGCTCGCGGTGGAGCTGGTGCAGCCGGGCACAGTGACCCCGGATCCGGTGGGTACGGCGGCGGTGTCGGCGGCCTGTCACAGCGCCGGTCTGCTCACCCTGACCTGCGGGACGTACGGCAACGTGCTGCGCTTCCTGCCGCCGTTGGTGATCTCGGACGACGAGCTGGAGCGTGGCCTGGACATCCTGGCCGCCGCCTTCGACTGACTGCCCAGTCAACAACTTGATAGATACATCTCTACATTTGAATAATGTTCATCTAGCATCTCCTCATCGATCAGCGTTTGTCGATCGGCCCGCCATGAGCGGGCCGATCGCGCATCGGAAGGGGACGCTCGAATGGCATCTTCACCCTCCCACAGACGTCGCTGGCGCCTCGGCGTGGCGACGACCGCGGTGGCCGCGGCGGTGGCTTTCGGTTCACCAGCGACGGCAGCCCCCGCCGAGGGGCAGATCCTCCAGGCCGGCGGTGCCACCGCCGTCACCGAGTCGTACATCGTCGTGTTCAAGGACACCGTGGGCCGGACCGGCGTCGCCGGCAAGGCCCGCGACCTCGCCGGGCGGCACGGTGGGTCGGTGGCCCGGACCTACTCCAACGCCCTGCTCGGCTTCGAGGCGAAGCTCAGCGAGGCCCAGGCCCGGCGGCTCGCCGCCGACCCGTCGGTCCGGTACGTCCAGCAGAACCACACGGTCAGCATCAGCGGCACCCAGTCCCCCACCCCCTCGTGGGGCCTGGACCGCAGTGACCAGCGTGCCCTGCCGCTGAACAACTCCTACACGTACCCGAACACCGGCTCCGGTGTCCGGGCGTACATCATCGACACCGGTGTCCGGTTCAGCCACAGTGACTTCGGTGGCCGGGCGGTGAGCGGCTTCGACGCCATCGACGGCGGCACCGCGGACGACTGCAACGGCCACGGCACCCACGTCGCCGGCACCGTCGGCGGCACCGCGTACGGCATCGCCAAGGGTGTCACCCTGGTCGGTGTCCGGGTCCTGGACTGCGGCGGCAGCGGCACCTACGCCCAGGTCATCGCGGGCATCGACTGGGTCACCGGGGACCACGACCCGGGTGAGCCGGCGGTCGCCAACATGAGCCTCGGCGGCGGCTTCGACCAGGCCACCAACGACGCCGTCACCCGCTCGATCGCCGACGGCGTCAGCTACGGCGTCGCGGCCGGCAACGAGACCGGCACGGACGCCTGCACCAAGTCCCCGGCCAGCACCCCGAACGCGATCACCGTCGGCTCGACCACCAACACCGACGCCCGGTCGTCCTTCTCCAACATCGGTACCTGCCTGGACATCTTCGCCCCGGGCTCGTCGATCACCTCGGCGTGGAACACCAACGACACCGCGACCAACACCATCAGCGGTACGTCGATGGCGACCCCGCACGTGGTCGGCGCGGCGGCCCTGGTCCTCGCGGCCAGCCCGTCGTACACCCCGCAGCAGGTCCGCGACAAGCTGGTCAACGACGCCACCAGCGGCGTGGTCACCAGCCCCGGCACCGGCTCGCCGAACAAGCTGCTCTACGTCGGCAACATCACCCCGCCGACCCAGGACTTCTCGATCGCGGTCGCCCCGACCTCCGGTTCGGTGAACCCGGGCAGCTCGGTCACCGCCACGGTCAGCACCGCTACCACGGTCGGCAGCCCGCAGACCGTCGCGCTCTCCGCCAGCGGCCTGCCCAGCGGGGCGACCGCCAGCTTCAGCCCGTCCTCGGTCAGCTCCGGCGCCTCGTCGGCGCTGACCATCGCCACCACCTCGGCGACCGCCCCGGGCACGTACCAGGTGACGATCACCGGCGTCGGCGGCGTGACCACCCAGACCACGTCGTACACGCTGACCGTCAACGGGCCGCCCGGCTGCTCGCAGACCAACGGCACCGACGCGACCATCGCCGACAACAGCACGGTGCAGAGCTCGATCACCATCTCCGGCTGCGCCGGTAACGCCGGTACGGGCAGCACCGTCGCGGTGGACATCGTGCACACCTACATCGGTGACCTGGTGGTCAGCCTGATCGCCCCGGACGGCACGGCGTACGCGCTGCACAACCGGACCGGCGGCTCGGCCGACAACATCAACCAGACGTACACGGTCAAC